>NZ_JBEYTM010000029.1:0-10353 GCF_040643055.1 Streptomyces sp. NPDC047515 | reverse complement strand
CAGGGGTCCGCAGGGCGTGGGGCGGCGAGGTCACCTACACCGCCCCCACGCCCGCCGCGCCGACTCCTCGGCCGCGGGCCGGCTCGCCGTGAGCCCCGCCCGCCAGCAGAGCGGGAGCCCCCGGAGCGGCCGCAGCCGACCCCGCTGCTCGGCACCCTCGACACGGCCGACCCGGAGTCGAACCACCGGCACGCTTCCGTCTGCGCCGCCTTCACCAGCGTGTACAACGTGACCGGGATGCCGACGATGTCCGTCCCCTTCGGCCACGACGGCCAAGGCCTGCCGCTCGGCGTCCAGTTCGCCGCACCCCTCGGCGGGCACCGTCAAGACACATGAGGCATACGGAGCGGGAGCCTGCCCCCGAGCCGTCGTCCGTCGATCCGGCCACGACTTCGGCGCCGCGCGGGGTGCGGGTGAACAGTCGCACGCCGAGGTTGCGCTCCAGCGCGGCGATGCGTTCGGAGACGGCCTGCTGGGTCACCGCCGGCTCGGCGACGGCCTCCTGGAACTGCCCCGCGGCGGCGGTGACGAAGATCCGGACGGTGTCGAGGTCCATGCCGACACCCTAGGGACACAACCATTGGTTGTGGCCGACGGCTCTGCTGTTGTTTGATCCCCAGGTCTGCCGCCCGCTTTGATGCTTCCGATCGCGGATCGGTTGTGCGGATGAGTGACGAGGGGCGTCGGACATGAGGAACGGGCACCGGTTGGGGCGACGGTTCGGGTGGCTCTGGGGAGCGTACGGGACCAGCGCGCTCGGCACCTGGCTCGCCTTCGGCGCGTTCCCGCTGATCGCCATCCGGGTGCTGCACGCCGGGCCGGTGGAGGTCGCCGCGCTCTCCTCCGTAGGGTCTGCGGTGGACGCGGCCGTGGCGGTGCCGCTCGGCCCGTGGGTGGAGTTCCGCCGCAAGCGGCAGGTGCTGATCGGGATGGATCTGGTGCGGTTCGCGGCGCTGCTGACGATCCCCGCCGCGTTCGCGCTCGGCGTGCTCACCTTCCTCCAGCTCCTGCTGATCTCGATCGTCGTCGCGGCGGCCGACATCACCTTCCGCGCCGCCTCCGGCGCGTATCTGAAGACGCTGCTGCCGGCCGAGGACCTGCTCGTCGCCAACGCCCGATTCGAGTCCACGGCCTGGACGACCACGATCATCGGACCGCCGCTGGGCGGTGCGGCGATCGGGCTCCTCGGCCCGGTGGCGACCGTGGTGGCCGACGCGGTCAGCTACCTGCTCTCGGCCCTGGGCATCCGCGCGATGGGCGGGCACGAGCCGCGGCCCGAGCCACGGGAGGCCACGCGCATGCGGGCCGGGGACCTGCTCGACGGCTGGCGGTACATCCTGGCCGACGCGACGCTGCGTCCGCTGTTCTTCCACACCGCCTTGTTCAACGGCCTGGTGATGGCCGCCCAGCCGCTCCTGGCCGTCCTGATGCTCGGACCACTCGGGTTCACACCGTGGCAGTACGGCCTCGCCTTCGCCGCGCCCTCGATCGCCGGGCTGCTCGGTTCACGGCTGGCCCGACCGCTCGTCACCCGGTTCGGGCAGCACCAGGTCCTCGTCGTGACCGGGGTCCTACGCGCGATCTGGCCCGTCGGCCTGGCCTTCATCGGGCCGGGCACCGGAGGACTGCTGCTGGTCATCGGCATCGAACTCGGGCTCATCTTCTGCTGCGGGGTCTTCAACCCCGTCCACGCCACCTACCGCCTCGAACGCACCGCGACCGACCGGGTCGCCCGCACACTGTCCGCCTGGTCGGTGACGACCAAGGCCTCGACCGCGCTCCTGACGGCCGTATGGGGCGTGCTGGGCGGCCTGCTCGGCCCGCGTACGGCCACCGGCCTGGCCGGCGTGCTCCTGCTGGCGACCCCGCTGCTGCTTCCCCGCCGCGCGGCCGATCCGCGCGCCGAAGGGCATGGCGCCCCGGCTGAACGAACGCCGACGGTGCCGTAGGCCGTCCGAGTGGAGTGGAGACAAGCCGGTTCCGCCATGGCCGATGACGCCAACGGGGCGTCGGGGCCCGCTCGGCCGGCGCTTCGCCAGCGCTGTCCGGAGACGCTCACTGCCGGGGTCGGACCGCTACGCGGGGGACTCGTACTGATGGGCCTCGGCGCCTGTCCACTGGACCACGGCGGGGTTGTCGAGGATCCGTTCCGGATCGGCCATCCCCGCATCTGCGAGGAAGACGACGAGGTCGTGGTCGCTGTGTGCGAGACCGAGTCTTTCCTCACGGTTGTTGATGTGCACCGTCACGGGACGCCCGCCGGACGGGGTCGGCGCATGGACAGTGATGGGTGCTGTCGCCATTCCCCCATGGTGTCCCGCGTGGCTGACCCCCGCATCCCGATGAACGGTATGCGCGTGGGCGGGACGGCATGAGCTCCGGGATGGCGGAGCGGCCCGGACCGGTCGCGCCCGGCCCGTACGGATCGGTCCCCATCCTCGGGCGTCCGGGCTCGCTTCCCGGCCAGGTGGGATTCTCGCGATCCTGGCATCACGCATCGCTCTGACCTGCGGCGCGTCTCATCGGCGAAGTTGCTTCGGGCGTCGGAAGGGTCTCAAGGAGCTTGGCATTGCCTCTGGGGGAGGCGCCTGAGCACGAGCGTGATGGCGGCCCGGGTATTGAGCGTTTCGGATCGCGAACCGCTCGCGCCCAAGGCCCCTCATCAGTCGGATCCGCCCGGCCCCGAGGCCGCCGGCCCTCCGGTGCGCAGCCGCCGCCGGTGGTATCCCGGGTGCGAGCGGGTGACGCTCCGCCCATGCGTCGACGACCCGCATCAGCTCCGTCCGCCACGACTGCCAGAGGCTGTTGTGGATCACCCAGTCCCCGACTCTCCTGGTCGTCGAGGGCGGCTCGGCACCGGGCCGCAGCAGCTTCCAGGAGATCGGACCGCTTGGCGCAGCGGTGAAGCCGCATGTACCGCGTGCAGTCGGGGGCCTCCGGCAGTGACGAGAGTTCCATGGCGCGCGCGGTTGCCGCGCCTCGGCGACGCAGCGGTGCGGGCCTCGTATCGAGGATCGTCGCTCCGGCGACGATCCGGTGCATAACCGAGATCGCGCAGCAGGACACGCTCCCCGACATGCAGGGGAAGCGGTCGCGCCAGCGTGAGCCGGCCGGTCTCCCGCCCCAACGGGCGGAGCCGGACGGGGACAGCCGCCGATCCCAGATGCAGCACCAGGTGGTGGGAGCGGATCTCCCGCACGTGGTGGAGCCGCACGTCGATCCTGGACACCTGTGCCCACTCCCCGGGACCGATCAGTGCGTGCCCCCGGGCCACGTCCTCAAGCGCGGTGCCCCGGAGGTTGACCGCCAGCCTGGCTACCGCGTCGGCGCTGAACGGTCCGCGCCGGCGCAAGGCACGGCTGTTGCGTCCACATCGGTGTCGCGCAGCCGCGCGACCAGCGCCCGCACTCGCGCTTCCCGTGACTCCGGGGTGGCGTGCAGGGCCTGGTCGACGCGTGTCTGCGGGGTGCGGAGCGTGGCTTCGAGTGCGGCGGGAGTGAGCTTGCCGACGCGCACGGCACGCGCGAGCGGGCGTCTGCGAATGACCGCGGTCAGGTCACGGCGTCCGAGGACCATGCCGGCCTGCGGGCCACCGAGGAGCTTGTCCCCGCTGGCGGTCACGAGGTCCGCGCCGGCGCCGAGCCATTGCGTCGCGTCGGGCTCGTCGGGGAGAGCCGGGTCGGCGTGCAGGAGACCGGAGCCGATATCGGCCACGACCGGAACGCCGAGACTGCTGAGTTCCCGCACGGAGACGGACGAGCCGATCTCGACGCCACCGACCTCCCGACCGCCGAACTCGGCCGACTGTGCGGCTACCTTCCTCTGGCTCTTCAGCTCACCGCCGCACGCCTGCGCCATCACCCCACCTGGACCGCTGCCGACGTAGTGGCCGACCTGAGCGACCCGAACGAACAACTGAGTGGTCTCTCCACCGAACACCTCTGTCGCGGCCGCGTTTCAGCTCTCCTATCGAGACCTTCCGGCGGACCGGCAAAAGCTGTTCCGGCATCTCGGGATGCAGCCGGGCGTCGATGTCGACGCCCACGGGGCCGCCGCGCTGCAGGACACTGGAGTGTCGGACGCCCGCCGCATGCTTGAGGAGATCGAGGACCATCACCTCATAGAGGAAACGGCCCGTGGCCGCTACCGCATGCACGACCTCGTCCGTGAGTACGCCCGTAGGCTCGCGCGTGAGGCCGGAACCCATGCCGTGGATGAGGCATTGGAGAGGCAGTTGGACTACTATCTCCATGCCGCGACCCGGGCCGACCAAGTGTTCAACCGCTACAACAGCCCCGAGCCCCGGTACGCGACCGGCCCGCAGCCGGAGATTCCCGACATTCCCGATGCGCGTCGCGCGACTGCCTGGATGCGCGCCGAGTACGCCAACCTCCAGGCGGCGGTCGAGTACGCGGCTCGCCACGGTCACCTCACCCATGCCGTGTACCTCCCAGCCGCGATGAAGGAGTTCCTCCGTACCCACGGGCACTGGAGCGAAGCCCTCGCCCTGCACGGGACCGCACTCGAATGCGCTCTCACTGCCGAGGATGTGCTGGGGCAGGCGACGGCGTTGCGGAACATGGCGGTGATCCATCGTGTGATGGGCCGGTACGAACAGTCCGAGGCGAACCTCGCGCAGGCGCTGGAGCTCTTCGACGGTCTCCCGGACAGCCATGGCCAGGCCATCGCCTTCGGTGATCTGGCGAGTGTCCTTCGTGTGACCGGGAGGTATGAGGAGGCCGACGAGACGTATCAGCGGGCGCTGCGGCTCTTCCGTGACGCGGGCGACACCCGTGGCATGGCTCATGTGCTCGTCGACATCGGCCACGTACAGCAATTGACGGGGCGTTACGTCGAGGCCGCCGAGAGCCTCGAACGGGCGCTGGAACTGCATGGCGCTTCCGGAAACCGCCTCGGCCGGGCGAATGCCCTCACGGCTCTCGGCGACCTGCACAAATCCGCCGGCCGCTACACGGGAGCCATCGATGCCCACCGTGAGGCCCTCGTGAGCTATCGCATACTCGACAACCGCTACGGCGAGGGCAATGCCCTGGCCGACCTCGGTGACGTACTGCGGCTGAGGGGGGAGTACGAGGAGGCTGCGGAATGCATCGAGCGGGCGCTCGGTATGTTCCGCGCATTCGGTGCCAGGCTGGGCCAGGCGAACGCTCTCATGTACCTGGGCCGGGTCAGATACTGCACGGGACGGCTCGAAGCGGCCGAGAGGGACTTCGATGAAGCCCTCACCATCTGTCACGAGCTCGGCAGTCGCATGGACGGGCTCACGTCCTCATGCATCTGGCCGAGACGCAGGCGGCGAGGGGCGCACACGGCATCGCGATGAAGAATGCTCGCGCGAGCCTGGAGCTGTGCCGTGAGCTCAAGGACCGCGGGGGCGAGGCGGAAGCCCTCAACATTCTCGGCGCGGTCTGCCTGGCGGCCGACAGCGTCGCCTTCGCATGCGAGGCCCGTGAATGCCATGAGCAGGCACTCGAACTGGCACGTGTCATCGAGTCGCCGTACGACGAGATGCTCGCTCTTGAGGGACTCGACCGGAGTCTGGGTCAGGGCACGGCGGGCGGCGGATCCGACTGGCTGTCGCTCTCCCTCGTGATCGCCCGGCGACTGGAGGTACCCGACGTCAACCGGATCCAGGCACGTCTCGGTACGCGGTCGGGGAACGCCTCGACCCCCTGCTCCGCCGGGACGACATGAGCGATCCGCTCGCCGCAGTGACAACCTTGTCAACAGTGCGTCGGGCGTGCGATGTCGCCACTGACCCGGTCCGCGGACTGATCGGACACGCAGATCTCAAGGTGGTCCGCCCCGGCAGGACCGGGTCACGGCCGATCCCGCCTCCGCCACAGCCATTTCCGCGTTTCCCGGCCCGGGACTTCCTGGCCGCCCCCGGCCGACCGCTCGCACCGACCCGCGGATCCGTCATTGTCGCGGCTCCCTGCCGGGTGGTTCGGAGGTGTTGGTTGTTTCGGCCGCGCGAGTGGGTGGGTCAGCGGAGTTCTTGGATGCGGATGAGGTTGCCTGCGGGGTCGCGGAAGGCACAGTCGCGGATGCCGTAGGGCTGTTCGGTTGGTTCCTGGACGACTTCGGCGTCGCGGGCCTGGATTTTTTCGAAGGTGTTGTTGAGGTCTTGGGTGGCGAGCAGGATCCAGCCGTAGGTGCCTTTGGCCATCATTTCGGTGATGGTGCGGCGTTCGTTCTCGGTGATTCCGGGGTCCGTGGCTGGTGGTGCGAGAAGGATGGATGTGCTGGGCTGGCCGGTGGGGCCGACGGTGATCCAGCGCATCTTGCCTTGCCCGACGTCGCTGCGGACCTCGAAGCCGAGGGTGTCGCGGTAGAAGGCCAGGGATGCGTCGGGGTCTGTGTGGGGGAGCACGCTCGTGTGGATGGTGATGTCCATGGTGATCATGCTAAGGGCTGTCCCGTAATCCCTGGTGGATCAGCGCGCGGCGTCGGATGCGGTGCATCGCAGGGCGAAGCGACGTCCGCATACTGGATGTACGAGGTGCGCCGCGTAGAGCGTGGCGGGCCGGTCCGTGCCGGCCCGTCTGCGGTACGGCCCTCGTACGCGAGGCCGCTGACACCGCTGCGGGCGTCGTCGCCGATTTGGGGCGCGCACCGCATATCCGAACGCCCCCCGTCCCTGTCCCCGTTCCCGTCAGGTTCCTGCCGAGGGCATGCTGGACAGGTTGTCCTCTGCCGTTCGATCGAGGCGCCTGACAGCGAATGCAGTCCAGCCGTTCCCCGGTTGCGACAGCGGACTCGGTTGTGCGAACGAACGGGCTGGAGGCGTTGGATGACCGCACCTGCCGGGTTGAATACGAACGCAGGCTCGCTCATCTGAGCCAGGATGTCGCCCCCTGGAGACCCTGCTGCGCGACTGGCTGCACGATGCGTTGCGCAGTCACGGCGAGAACCTGTGGCGGGGGTAGCTGTCCGCTGGCGGGGCGGATGTCGCGGATCAGTGTGGGTGCGAACGGTCGTGATCGTGACGGTGGTCGTGGCCCTCGGGGCGTTGCGCCAGGGCTTCGGTGCGTGCGGTGATCTCGTCCGTGGACACGGCACCCAGGCCGACGAGCACGTCCTCCAGGGCACCCAGCCAGAGCAGGTAGTAGTTGTAGGGCTCCTCCCGTGCCGATGCGCTCTCCCGGGCAGTGATCCGGGCGATCAACGCGGCCTGGAATTGCGGCCAGGTGAACGCGGCCGCCTCGTACAGGCTGACGGCCATGCCGAAGGCACGGCTCTCCCACGGTTCGGCGAACACCAACTCGCCGTTGGTGCGCGGCGGCGCGGTCGGGCCCTCGATGTCCAACGACGCGCTCATGGGGCCTCGACCTTCGCCACGCCCACCATCGAGTCCCTCGTCACCAGCGGCACGAGCTCTTCCTCGGACAGGTGCTCGGTGCCGGCCGGACGTTCGGGCAGCACCAGCCAGCGCACCTCGCTGGTGGAGTCGCGGACGGTGATCTGCACGTCGTCGGAGAGTTCGAGTCCCATCTCGGCCAGCACCGTACGCGGCTCCCTGACGATCCGCGCTCGGTAGGCGGGGTCCTTGTACCAGCTCGGTGGCAGGCCGAGCACTGGCCATGGATAGCACGAGCACAGCGTGCAGACCACCACGTTGTGAGTGGTCGCGGTGTTCTCCACGACGACGATGTGCTCGCCCTGCTGCCCCGAGAAGCCCAGCTCCTTGATGGCGGCGGTACCTTCCTTGAGCAGCCGCCGCCGGTACTCCGGGTCGGTCCAGGCCTTGGCGACGACCTTGGCCCCATTGAGCGGGCCCACGTTGGTTTCGTAGGTGGTGATGATCCCGGTCATCGCCTTCGGATCGATCAGGCCCCGCTCGGTGAGCAGTTGCTCGAGCGCCTCGGTGCGCAGGGCCGCGGGAAGCCTCTCGCCCGGTCCGCCGGTGGTGGTCATGAGGTTGTCTCCAGGTAGCTCTCGTACAGCTCTGCGGTGAGCGCGAACGGTTCGGCGTCGGCGCCCCACAGATCGCGCGAGTCGAACCGGACCGAGTAGACGTGCTGCGGGTTCTCGCCCAGGAAGTGCGCGTTGGTGTCCGGCAGCACCGCGGCGGGCTGGATGCGATCGACGATGCCGGTATGGCCCCGCACGTAGCCCGGCAACCGGGTGTGGCCCGGCGGCGAGATGTCCTTGGCGCGCACATGCTCGCCGACGGCGAAGACCGGAGGGGCGTCCACGATGCGCAGCGATCCCTCGGCAGTCGGCTTGTAGTCGGGCCGGGCGGGCTTTGGGATCGGTGGTTCCTCGACGCGTTCACCGCGCAGGTTGCGGGCGCGGGCGTCGACCGCGCCCGGCGCCAGGATGGCGCTGTCGGTGAGCATCAGCTCGCCGGCGTTGAGCCAGCGCCCGTAGTAGCCGTCGTCCAGGTAGGCGGCTCGGTCCAGGCGCTCCAGCGCGTGCCGGAAGGCGTCCGTGTTGATGCGGCCGCACGCAACGCGACTGGAGAGGATCGCAAGCGCGAATGCCTTGCGCTGCCAGGGCTCCTCGAATACAGATTCATCGCGTCTCGGCGGATGAACGGGACCCCATCCCGGAGTTCCTCCCATATCGGCAATACCATCCATCGCGCAATCCCTCATGGTGGGAGAACAGCGGATATCTTGCTGGAATTGTAGGCAGCGGCGCTCTCGGATTCGCGGTATCGGCCGCATGTGAACCCGCCCGGCGGTAGGCATCGGCAGCACGAGAAGAGCGAAGTCGCGTGACGCCGTGGCGCAGATGAGGTTCGGCAAGCAGGTGGAACAGGCTGCCGAATCGCTCGTGCTCCGTATCGCCCGGTTCCTGGCCGGCCGCGGCATGGACGGAGCAAAGAAGACCGGCGCGGTGTTCTCCTGCCCCGGTACCCGCGTCCTGCCGAAGGCGGATGTCATCCGGCCCGCTCGTCCTGCCGGGCCGGGTGGCAGCGTGTTTCGCCACGGCTGCCCTGTGCCGTCACGCATCGCAGGCGGCGGCTCGATCCCTCCCTGTCAGACTCTCGTGAGACATGAAGACAATCGAGTCTTCTGTTGTTAGTAGGGCGAGAACAGGATCTTTCGAGCGTGACGCTGAGTAGTGCCGACCTTGAGGCCGGTGTGGCCGATGATGAGGCCGTGGGCAAGAAGAAGCGCGGTCCCCGCGCAGGCGGGCCGAAGCGACGGTCCTTCACTCCGGAGTACAAGCTGCGGATCGTGGAGGAGTACGAGCGGCTCACCGAGCCGGGCGCAAAGGGCGCGCTGCTGCGCCGGGAGGGGCTGTACCACTCACACATCATCGATTGGCGGGCTGCCCGGGATGCGGGCGCGCTGGATGCGCTGGCCGCGAAGCCGTCCGGGCCGAAGGGCAAGAGCGCGGCCGAGAAGGAGGCCGAACGGCTGCGGGCGGAAAACGAGAGGCTGGCCGCCGAGCTGGCCAAGTCCCAAAAGGCGCTGGCCATCCTGGGAAAAGCACACGAGCTCTTGGAACTGCTCTCCGGGAGCGAGGACTCCGAGCCCAAGCGGACGAAGTGATCACCGAGGCGTTCGGTCGGCTCGAGCCGGTCGTCGGGATCAAGCCAGGCGTGTGAGCTGACCGGACGCTCGCGGGCCACCGTCTACCGGCAGCGTCACCCCAAGGCGCGGCCGGCCGGGCCGCGCCGCCCGCCGGCGGTTCACCCGGCGGCCCTGTCCGAGCTGGAACAGGCACGCGTCCTTGGCGTGCTGCGCTCGCAGCGGTTCGTGGACAAGTCCCCGGCGCAGATCTGGGCCACCCTGCTGGACGAGGGCACCTACCTGTGCTCGATCTCCACGATGTACCGGCTGCTGCGCGAGCACGGCGAGGTCCGCGAGCGCCGCGCCCAGGCCACCCACCCGCCCAGGGCCAAGCCCGAACTGGTGGCCACCGGCCCAGGTCAGGTGTGGACCTGGGACGCCACCAAGCTCAAGGGCCCAGACCGCGGGGTGTACTACGACCTGTTCGTGATGCTCGACATCTACTCCCGCAAGGCGGTCCACTGGCTGGTGGTGCCGCGCGAATCCGCCGCGCTGGCCAAGGAGTTCATCGAAGACGCCTTCCGCGCCAACGGCGGCGTCGTTCCGGACGTGGTCCACGCCGACCGGGGCACCTCGATGACGTCCAAGCCGGTCGCCCGGCTGCTCGTTGACCTGAACATCGTCCGCTCACACTCCCGGCCGCGTGTGTCCAACGACAATCCGTACTCCGAAGCGAACTTCAAGACCCTGAAGTACTGCCCGGTCTTCCCCAATGCCGCGTAGTTAAGCGGTTCCGGGCGCTTGCAAGGGGTGTTGACCTGCGGATTCGCCAGACATGAGAACGGGACCTCCGGTAAAGCAGAGA
>NZ_JBEYTM010000028.1:0-92186 GCF_040643055.1 Streptomyces sp. NPDC047515 | reverse complement strand
AGACCACCGACATGCCGGAAACCCAAAAACAACCCAGATTAAGCGAGTTGACCGCTGACGGCCCGCGAGCACGCCCCTACCTGCGGATTCGGGTCAGACCAGGAACGCGCATCGCTGGTCGAGCTGGCCAAAGGAGCCCGCATCCAGGGCTGGTGGCGCTCGCTCGCGGACCCGATCCCCGATTCAATGAACCTCATGCTGACCCTGGAAGACGAAGTGGTCAGCGAAGACCACTACGCCTGCATGTACGTGCCTGGCCTGCTTCAGACGCGCGCATATGCAGAAGCGGTGCATCGCGCCTCGGAGATGAGGTGCACCGACCAGGAGATCCACCACATGGTGGACATCCGCATGAAGCGGCAGGAACTCCTCGTTCGGACCGAGCCACCGCACATCTGGGCAGTGGTTGATGAGGCCGTCATCCGACGCATCGTGGGTGGGCGCGACGTCATGCTTGAGCAGTTGGAGCACCTCCGCGAACTGGCCGCTCAGCCCCACATCACCATTCAGATACTGCCGTTCAAAGCAGGTGCCCACGCCGCAGCAGTGGGCAGTTTCGTCATCCTCGGCGGCCCAGCACCTGAACTCGACGTCGTGTACGTGGACATCATCGGCGGCGGACTCTTCATGGAGAAGCCGCAGGAACTTGCGCGCTATAGATTGGCATTCGAGTATCTGCGTGCGCAGGCGTTGGACATCGACCTGTCTGCGGCGCTCCTGCACCAAGTCTGTGGGGAGCTTTGATGGATGACGAACGCGCACATTGGTTCAAGTCGTCGTACAGCGGTGGCAGTGGCACCGAATGCGTCGAGGTCGCGGACCTGCGCTCGGCGATCGGCGTACGGGACTCCAAACTGCCCCCGGGGCCCCACATAGCCGTGCGCCACAACGCGTGGTCGCGGTTCGTCGCCTTTCTGCGCGCGCAGTAGACCGCCCGCGAGCGGCGGCAGGGAGCGTGGACGGGTGAGCCCTGCCCTCGCGCCCCTTGGTGGACCACCTGGTGGTATCCCGCGCGGTGGACGCCGTCAGGGCCCATCAAGGCTTCGGCGGGCCTGGGCGATCACGTGTTGTGTCTCGGCTCCGAACACGGCGGATTCGCTCAGGGGCCTGTCGGCCATCTGAAGCATGCCCGACACCATCGTCGGTCCTCACTCCTGGATGGTCGAGGCACTACCCCGACGTCTACGCGCGCCTGCGCGCCCCGGCGCGCTCAGCCGGCGAGCGGGAACATCCTGCTGAGGCGCGGCAGTCGACGCGACGCTTCGGCCACGTTGCGTATGTCCCACGCCTCGCCGCTCGGTTCGGGGTTGCACGGGTTGTCCAGTCCCTCGGACTCCAGTGCCGTCTCAAGGCCTTCCTCTTCACCCGTCAGCCTGTCGAAGGCCTCCTCCGCGACGTAGTCCAACGACTCCCACTCGGGCCACTCGTCGTCCGACCATGTCTCCATGGACCGCCCGGCCAACCGGCGCAGCTCCGGGACCTCCGCCAGTGAATCCGGGTCGGCCGCGGCCCTCCCGAACACCTCTCGGCCGAGGCCGACCACCCAGAACTGGAAGTACCAGAAACTGTCGTCGGAGCACGATCCGCCGTGAATCTGCTCGGCGGCGGCCCACATCTCCCACGTGTCGATCCGCCCTCGCACCCGGTGCAGGCAGGACTGGAACTGCACGATCTCCGGCAGTGATCGCTGCATGAGTTGTTCACGCAGCGCCTCCAGCCGCTGGTCCGGGTCACTGGTCTGCCGCCGAGAGCCCTCCAACAGGGCCCAGAAGGAGTCCTCATCCATGGACCGCACTATGGCAGTCGGGTCGGACACTCCCACTTCCGGACGTCTTCCTCGTCTGCGATGGCGGGAAGTGATGAGCGGTACGGAAAACACCATGGCGGACCGTGGTTTCCGGCGAGATACCACCAGGACCACGGTCCGCCACGGTTCGGACGTTCTGAGGGACGGGTGCGCTCAGCCCCTGGCCCCGGCGGACCGCGGGCTCAGAGTGAGCGGTTTCCGCTGAACGCCCTTGCAGTAGGGGACGGTCCCGGTCTGGACGGCGTACTTGGCCGAGATCCATGCCTGCTGGTCACGCAGCAGGTACCAGACGTCGTTGCCGGCGACGTTCTGCGCACGGACCTTGCATCGCAGGCCCACTTGATCGGCGTACCGGAGGATACCCAGCACCGATGCGTCGGTGCTGGGGTACTGCCGCTCGTTCACCCCACTCTGGCTGATCACCGTGGCGTAGGGCGCCACGGGCCAAGAAGCCTGAGCGGGAGCCGCAGCGGCAAGCAGCGGGGCACCGAGCACGATGGCTGCTGCGCCGGCGCCCGAGCTCGCGGCGATGCGCCACGCGCGCCTCCCCAAGATCTTCAAGATAACCATTCCTCTCGCTCATTTCCTGACATCGGAGCACATCCGACCACCCTTCGGTTTATACGCCCTGCATCCCGTGCCGAGGCAGCGTCTTTAACCCCCCGACAAGACGTTCGAGATCCCCCACCTGCGGAAATGGCTACGCGGTCAACACATCGACCTCCGCATCACCGGAAAGGGAATCGCTTCCGTCGAACGACTCGGCGAACGGGGATGGGTCATTCGAAGGCACGAGGTCCTCTCCGTCCGGCTACCGCCGTCTGTCCCCATGCTGCGAACGCCAACCCCGCAACCGCAGCGCAGTGACGTGCCGGCGCCGCCTTCGGGACTGGACCGAGGCTGGATACGACCCCGCCTGAGGCAGCCGGAACACGCGATCGCCGAGACAGGTCCGCCCGGCCATGTCACCGATGGCGTTGCCCGTAGGCCACCCGCAGCTTCAGGCCTCGCCGAGTCGGAGGTCTGTGGCCTGGATTCTTGCGATCCGTTCGCGCCACGGCGTGCCCTCAGGGAAGGCTTGTTTGTCACTGTTTGAGTTCGCGTGGGCCGTGGCTTTGCGGCAAGGGGCGCACTCCGATTCGTCGCCCAGTGGCCGGAAGAGGTGTTCCTCGCCTGGGCCCTTGCACGGAATGAGCTCGCGAACGGGCGGAGGCTCGTACGGCTGGAGTGAGGTCTGAGCCTCGGGGAGTTTTTGAATGAGGCGGTAGCGGAGGAAGCCGACCGCCGAGCGCACGCCCTCTTGCGGGCGTTCGGCGAGCAGGGCGTGGCGGAGGTCGGATTCGGTCAGGCCGCGCTCCAGCCACTTGACCGCTTCCGCTGCGAGGGCGCGGGCCTCGCGTACGCCCAGGTGCAGTTCTCGGCGGGAGTGGCGCAGCGCGAGCAGGACCCGTTCCGCCCGGGCGAGTTGGGTGGGGTCCGCTGTTGGCGCGGGCGGCTCGGCTTCGGAGGGTGGGTGGGGAGTGGTCTTATCACTGTGGTCTTCTAACGGTTTATAGCCACCGGCCGTCCGGGCAGTCGGTTCGCCGACCGTCGGGAAGTGCTTACTCGGTGGCGCGGCGGCCGTCGGGCAGGCCCCTCGCAGGTGTCCCGCCTGCTCACTCGTCAGGGGGTTGTTCGCGACGATCTGCTCGGTCAGCCAGCGGCCTCCCTCACCCTGGCTCCGCCACTCGTGTACGTACCCGTGCGCGACCAGTTGTTCCTTCGCCTTCTGGTACGCGCGGCCCTTGATGCCCAGCTTCTGGGCGAGTTCGCTCAACGGCTTGGAGGTGGCGTCGTCCGGGAGTCCCTGGACGTACAGGAGCAGGATCTTCGCGTCACTGCTCAGACGCGGATGGCGGACGACATCGTGCGATGCCTTCGTGTAGCGCGCGGAGGGCGCGGAGGGCGCGATAGCATGACGCAACATTTCCGGTGGGTCTCTTCCACTGGTGGTGTAGGCCCTCGGATGGTGTTGGCGCACCGCCGGGGGCTGCCCCATGTGCACGGATGCGCACAGAGGGTGATGATTGCGTCACCGTACCGCATCGCATCCATCTCTCGCCATGCGAACGGGACTTCACGCCACGACCTCCACGTCGGCGCCCGCCAGTCGAGCCGGAGTGCGGTGCAGCGGGGGTCGCGGGGTATCACCGAATGCCGTGGGATTTCCGGCAGTTGGCTTGCGCGCGTCCGGCCGAGGTGGCGCAGGGCTGTGCCCCCGTCCTCGAAGTCACGGAGCACGGGGGCACACAGGAATCGGCGGGTCAGTGCCGCTGCTGCGCCTTGCGACGACGGATCACCAGGTAGCCGCCGGCCGCGACGAGCGCGGCGGCCGCTGCGGACAGCAGGCCGACGGGTGCGCCGTTGCCGGTCTCGGCGAGGTCTCCGCCACTCTGCGTGGAGGGTGACGAGGAGGGGGCCGAGGTGGAGGAGCCTGAAGCCGGGGACGCCGGGGCGGCGTCTTCAGGGGCGGACGACGCGGGCCCCGCGGTCGACTGCTCCGGGCTGGACGGGGTCGCGGACGTCGACGGGGCCACGGATGCCGCCGGGGTGTCGGACGTCGACGTCGACGGGGTGTCGGACGGGGACGGCTTGCCGCCACCGGGCTTCTCACCACCGGGCTTCTCACCACCCGGCTTCGATTCTTCGCCGCAGTCGACCCAGAAGACCTTGTGCTTGGCCCGGCCGTGCTCACCGTCGAAGTTCCAGAACAGCTTGTAGTGACCGTCGGGCAGGGACTGGTCCTGCGAACGGCCGTGCCCCTTACCGTCGAGCGTCAGCGAACCGGACTTCACGGTCTCGCCCTTGACATGGGCGGTCGGGGCCCAGGCTTCGATGCGCCAGTCGACGTCCTGCTCAGCGTCGAAACCGAAGGCGTCGAGATAGAAGGTGCACACGTGAGGCTCGTTCTTACGAAGCTCCTCACCGGTCGCGGCATCGTGAATCTCCACGGTGCCGTTGTCGCCGGGGGCGGTGGCGTATGCCGTAGGGGCAAGCAACAGGGCCGCGGTGACGGCGGCCGTGAGCGTGCCTGCGGAAGCAATTGTGCGCATGGGCAATCCAACGGTTGGGAGTAGAAAGGGCTTCCGTGGGGGCTGCTCAGCTTCCTGCGACCGTCGCGTACCCGTCAATGCACGTCTGACCCCATGCGTCATACAGTGCATCGCTTGCCCCTTTAGTCCCGCAGAACGATTGGGTCAGCACTCCGGCTGGATCGGCGCTCCGACCGGATCAGCACTCCGGCCGGATCAGCACGTCGGCCGATTTCGGCGATTTGACTCACGCCTACATATCGAGAAAGCTAGATGCATACCTGGCCGCACAGAGAGGCGAAGAGCAGTGGACCCCCTGGCCGTACACAAGGCGCTCGCCAATCCCGCGCGCCTGCAGTTCATGCAGTGGCTGCGGGAGCCGGAGAAGTACTTCGACGAGGACTCCTACCGGCAGCAGGGACTCGGCTTCCACATCGGGGTGTGCGTGGGCGACATCCAGAAGCGTGCCGGACTGGCGCAGTCGGTGGTGTCCGGGTACTTGCAGACCTTGAAGGACGCGGGGCTGCTCACCTCGGAACGCATCGGCAAGTGGACGTACTACCGGCGCAACGAGCCGGTGATCGCACAGTTCGCCGCACACGTCCGCGACGAGCTGTAGACGCAATGAATCCCCCGCGCGCGCCGCCTCGGCGCGCAACATATCTACTTTTTTAGATTTGACGAAAGGTTGCGATGAGAAAGGCCTCCCTCACCGTCCTGGTGCTCGCCCTCGGCGTGTTCGGGATCATCACCACCGAGATGGGCATGGTCGGCGTGCTCCCCCAGGTCTCGGCGGAGCTCGGCGTCGCGCCGTCCACCGCCGGCTGGCTCGTCGGAGTGTTTGCCCTGGTCATCGCCGTATCCGGGCCCTTCACCACGCTGCTCGCCTCCGGCATCGACCGCAAGAAGGTGCTCGCGGCCGCGATCGCCGTGTTCGCCGTGTCCAACGCCGTCTACGCGCTCACCACGCGGTACGAGGTGATGCTCGCCTTCCGTATCGTTCCCGCACTGTTCCATCCGGTGTTCTTCGCGGTCGCGCTCGCGACCGCCGCACGGCTGGTGCCGACCGAGGACGCCACCCGGGCCACGACCACCGTGTTCGGCGGCGTCACCGTCGGCTTCGCCTTCGGGGTGCCGCTGACCTCGTACCTCGCCGAGCATGTGTCCCTGGCTTCGGCGTTCTGGTTCGGCGCACTCGTCAATCTGCTCGCCTTCATCGGCATCCTGCTGTTCATGCCGCCGATGCCGGTCGGTCAACGGGTTTCCTACGGCGCCCAGTTGAAGGTCCTGAAGCGGCTGCGCCTGTGGCTGACCATCGCGTCCGTCGTTCTCGTCTTCGCGGCGATGTTCTCGGTCTACGGCTACTTCGCCGAGTACCTGGGCCGGGTCACGCACATGGACGGCACCTGGGTCAGTGCCATGCTGATGGCGTTCGGCGTGGTGATGGTCCTCGGCAACTTCGCCTTCGGTTGGCTCCTCCGGCGCGATCTCATACGTACCGTGGTCGGCTACCCGGTGCTGTGTCTGCTCGTCTACGTGCTCCTGTACGCGGTGGGCCCGCTTTTCACGCCGATGGTCGTGGCCGTGCTGGTCTGGGGGGCCGTGCACTCCGGCGGGCTCATCGTGAGCCAGAGCTGGCTGGGGCGGGACGCAGTCGACGCGCCCGAGTTCGGCAACAGCCTCTTCATCTCGTTCTCGAACCTCGGCATCACGGTCGGAACGGCGGTCGGCGGGTGGGTCATGTCCGCGTATGGCACCCGTCAACTCGCCTGGGTGGGAACGGGGTTCGCCGTCGCCGCGCTGTTGGTCATGGTTCTGCGGCTGAGCCTGGACCGCGTCGGGATGCGGCAGACACCGCCGGTCGCCCCTGGCGGACAGATGCGCGCAGAGGTGCGGGCCTGACACCCGTCGTACCCGTCTCCTCTCCGATCCGCGGTCGCCGAGTGACGCCGTAGTGTGTGCGGCCAAGAACCGTCCGGAGGGGGAACGTTTCATGGGAACGACAAGCACGGACGACGCACAGGCCGGGGAACGCGAGGATCTTCTCGCGATCGTCGCCGATCAGCGCACCAACTTTCGCTATGCCGTCGGGGACATCAGCGACCAGCAGGCCGGCCTCTCCACCACCGTCAGCGAGCTGACGCTCGGCGGCCTGGTCAAGCATCTCGGCGATGTGCAGCGGACATGGATCGCCGTGGTCGACGGTACGGCGCCGGGCGAGGTGGGCTGGGCCGACCTCGATCCCGACGGCAATCGGATGACCGAGGGCGAGACCCTGGCCGGGCTGCTCGACGCCTTTCACGCGGCGGCGGCGGACTTCGATCGCACTGTGCGGCAGGAGCCCGATCTCGACCGTCTCGTGACACTCCCCCGGTACCCCTGGTCACCGCCGGAGCCGATCACATGGACCGTACGGCACGTGCTGCTGCATGTCTTCCGGGAGATCGCGCACCACTGCGGGCACGCGGACATCATCCGCGAGGCGCTGGACGGCGCCAGCACCACGGCCCGGATGGCTGAGGCCGCCTCGCGCGGCGCCGACGCGGAAGGCAACGACGCAGAAGGCGCCGACGCGGAAAGTGGCGGCGGCAGCGACATCGGCGGCGGCTGACGGCCGGGGCGGGCCCGGTGGTTCGCTTCGGCTGTGGGACCCCTGCCCGACCCGGATCCGACCTGGCGTGGACCTCGCCCTGGTGATGGGTCCGCCTCGGATACGTATCCGCCCTGGATACACGACCGCCTTGGATACGCGTCCGCCCCCGGATACGCGTCCGCCCCGGACCTGCGCGTCCGCACCGGATGCGCGCGGTACGCGGTCCGGATGCGCGTCCGCCCCGGATGCACGGTACGCGGTCCCGGGCGGTGTGCGTCCCCCGGTATCGCCGGGCACGGGCTGCCCTTGGCCCTGAACCGGCACTGCTCTGAGAACTCGACCGGTGGCCTGCGGCAGCAGCGCCCCCGCCGCGAAACCCTCACGTCCGTCCGTCCTCCGGCGCACCGTGTTCCGCCACTCCCCTCGTACCGCCTTACGTTGCGTTGGCGTGGGCCCTCTCGGTCCGGCGGGGCACTCCGCCGGTGAAGCACATGCGCCCAAACGAGTGTCTCGGGGGTCGGTCTCGGGGCGCGCGGCAGGAGTATTCAGGAGACTGGCGGTCAGTACTGAAAGTGGTTCCTGACCGTTCGCCCCAAAGCGTCGATTTCCGGCCACAACACAACGCCCCGTACGCTGCACCACATCGGTCACCAACGGTCGGCCGGGAGAGAAGGGCGACAACATGACCTCAGAGACCAACACACTGGGCACCATCGATGCCACAACTGCCGTGCTGGAGGCGGAACTTCCCCGCCTGGAGCAGCACCAGCAGACCCTGGAGAAGGAACTCGCGACGGTCACCGAGCGGCTGGAGTCGGTGCGGACCGCGCTGACGGCGCTGCGTTCGCTGGCCAATTCCCCCGTTCTTGCGAACGCGGAGGCGCGTGACGTCAAGACGGAGGACGTCAAGACGGAGGGCGAGGGAGTCAAGGCGGCGGCCGAGAGCGTTGTCGCTGCCGAGGTTCCGCAGACTCCGCAGATCCCTCAGCAGGCTCAGGGTTCCATCGACTCCGCCGTCCGGGCAGAGGCTCCGCAGGAGCCGGCAGCGGCTGCCCCGGCACGCCGCACCGCCCGGAAGGCGCCCGCGCCCAAGGGCCGCAAGCAGGCTGCCGCCGCCAAGCCGAAGAGCGAGCGCGGCCAGGCCAAGAAGGCCGCCGCGACCAAGGCCGCCAAGTCCGCGCAGCCCGCGAAGGCCGCCGAGCCCGCTGCCACGAAGGCCGCCGCCCCGAAGGGCAAGAAGGCCGCCGCGGCGCCCGCCAAGGCCACCAAGTCCGCGAAGGCCGCGGCCCCGAAGAAGGCGACGCCCGTCGCGCCGGCCGTCGACGACAGTGGCAGCCTCACCGAGATGGCCATCAAGGTGCTGTCCACGTTCGGCGACACCCCGGTCCGTGCCCGTGACGTCACCAAGGCCCTGGGGCGTGAGCTCACCCCCAACAGCATCAACACCGTGCGCAGCACCCTCGACCGGCTCGTCGCCACCTCCCGCGCCCACCGCGCCGGCCGGGGCCTCTACCAGGCCCCCGCCAACTGACGTTCCCCGCTGGGGAACAGCAGGAGCCGTACGTCACCCGCTCCCGTTGCGGCCTCCGGGCCGTAACAGGAGCGGGGGACGAGGTCGTCGGTCAGCCGGAGCTCGGTGACGTGCGGTGCGGCTGTCGGTGCCACGTGCGGTGTGCGTGCTGTGCCGGCTGTGCCTGCTGCATGTGTCGTGCGTGTCGTGCGTGTCGTGGCCGGAAACGACCACAGGCCCCGACGGGGTGTGAACGAACGGGTCACTCGACACGGTCGGCGATGATCCGAGCGCACTCCATGGACTCGCTCCGCGTCGTGTCCACCTCCAGGTCGTAGAACACTCCCCGGTGGACCACGTCCGCCTGCGACGCCGCCATGCCTGTGATCCGGTCGCCGCGCGCGACCTCGCGGGCCGCGGCGACCTCGCTCTCGCACCGTACGCCGACCCACAACACCTCTACGCCGTCGAGCGCCTTCTGCCAGCGTCGCTGGGACTCCGCTCCGCCGAGGAAGACCTCGTCGACAATGACCCTGGCTCCGGCACGGGCCATTGTGGCGACCCCCTCGATCCACGCCGTCTCCAACGTACGGAACTCGGGGCCCACGATCACCTCACCGTCCGGTGCGAACTCGATGCCCGCGTCCGATGCCCGCATGGACGCGGGCATCGCGTCGACGAGTGTGTCGACACCGAAGGCCAGCCAGGGCTCCGGCAGGACCGCCTGCAGACACTGGGCGATCCCGGACTTTCCTGAGCTGGAGCCACCGTTGAGCACGATCATCCGGGTCATCACGGCGCCACTCTACGACCGTGCCCCTGGGCTCACGCAACAGATCCATAGGCTCTGGACGTCCCCGCCGGGCTCATGAGTCCATAGGAGACCGGAACAAGCCGGATCAGCGTCGTCAGGGGGTCGTCAATGCCACGCCGCGGAGTGAGAGTTCCCAGTGTTCGGCTGTGCGCGGGGATCGTGCTCGGCCCGGCCGTCGGGCTGGGAACACTGTGGCTGCTGACCCTCCTCGGTCATGCCCTCTACACCTGGGAGGGCACGCTCGGACTGCTGCTGTTGCCGGCGAGCGGCATTGCCGTCGGTTGCGCCATGGCACTCACGCGACTGGGCACCGGCATCGGGTACTCGTGGGGGTTGCTGGGAGGGATAGCGGCCATGTTCTTCTGCGCCCTGCACATGCAGTACCTCTCGTCCAACGCCCTGCACGACCGGGGCCGGGAGGTGTACGGCGTGATAGAGAAGGAGACCTCCGCGTCCTCCGACCCGGACAACGTCATGACCTACACCTACGCCGTCTCCTATCCGGGGAACCTGCGTCAGCGCGAGCTGTCCACAGTGAACACGGAGTTGCGGACCGGAGGTCGGTACCTCATCACCATCGACCCGCAGCGCAAGGTCCACCCGGCCCTCGGCCCCAGGCCCGGTACGGACGTCTTCCACCTCGTCTGGGAGATCGTGAGCGGCGTATTCGTCGTACTCTTCTGGACCGCCTCCGTCATGATGGGCTTCCGGCCGGACGAACTCGAAGGCTGGTGGGAGGCTTAGAGCCGTTTCGGTTGGGCTGAGGCGGCTGCGTTGATCATCAACTGCTGGGTGGTCGAGGCGATTCTGCTGCCTGGGCATGGTGGAGTCCCGGCGCGATGGCCGGGTTCTCCGGGTCCTTCGGATCGTGGGTGGGCGGGGGGCCGCAGGTCAGTCAACCGGTCGGGGCAGTGCGGCAAGGCGGTGGAAAGCCGTGGCCAGTTCGTGTCTCCAGGGCCAGGTCGCCGAGATCCGCAGGCGGAGGCGGCATCCACCGCGGGTGAGGCGGGCGGCAACGTGTAGCAGCCGGTAGCGAAGTTTCTTGGGTTCAGCGGCGACGAGTTCGCCATCCAGCAGGAGGGCGCGGGCCCAGGCGAGGATTGATGCGGCCCTGAAGGGTCTTCGGAGGCTCCCGGGTGAACGCCTCCCGATCGACGCGCTCAATGGCATCCTCGATCTCTTCCATCGGTCAGCTCCCGGTCGTGAGCGGGCTGTGGCCGTAACGCTGGGGGATCAGGCGGGCGTCGGCAGCCGGGGCAAGGTCCACGACCAGGCGCTCGCCCACGCCGGAGACCGTGGTGGCTTCGGGCGTGAGGTAGCCGAGGCTGCGCAGCTCGCTGACTGCCTTGCGGAAGGCGTCGCGGCCCTCAGCGGCCAGACGCTCGTCGCGGGTGAGGGAGACCAGTTCACTGACCGTGGGCTCCTGCCCCGGGGCGTAGCCGGTGGCGAGTTCGGCCAGGACGCCGCGGGCGCGCCAGGTCAGACGCATGTCCCGCATCGCCCGCGCGAACAGCACTGGGTCGTGGGCGGTCGGGGCGGTGGGAACGGGCCACTGCGGGGGTGTGGCGTCGGTGGTGTTCATCGGGTGCGACTCCTTCGGTGCGGTTCAGTGTCTGCGGAGGTCTCAAGCCCGATCAGCGCCCACAAGGCACCGTCCACGATCCACGGCCGAGTACTCACACCATCACGAACGGCCGAATCATCAGACCGGTCACGCCCGACCAGGACTCTTCAACAAGATCGTGTTACGAGCTCATAGCACGGAACCTCCCGAGACTGTTTTCAAAATGGCTTGTTTGCCGTCCTCTTTGAATGGTGGTCTCCGCGGTCAGCGGGGTTCCGGAAAGCCGCCACGTTCCTCGGGCACCCAGAGGCGCTTCGGCGCCAACTACGCCGTGGTCCGGGAGCATCGCTGGTCAAGGCGCCCATGACGCTTCGTCTGCCAGCCGCACGTACAACACGGCCCCAGTTGTTCCGTTTCACCAGATCCGCACACTGGAGACTCGTGCGCTCACGGTTCATCCACGATTGCACGGGGCTGAAACTGCCGGACCGAATCGCCGTCACTCCGGGCAATGGCCCCGAACCAGCACGTACGCCAGCCCCGATATCTGAAACTCCCCGGGAGCGTGAGCCTGCGAGGCGTCCTTGGACCCTGTGACTGGTGCCTGCTGCGCAGCGTGCAGACTGTGGCCGCCGCCGCGATGGCGCTGGCCGTGTTCGTCTACCTGCTGCTGGCCAAGCCCTCTATGAACCCATGTGGGGCCTCGCCGCCCTGTCCTTCGGCGGCCTGTACCAATTCACCGCCACCCAGCAACTGCGGGTACTGCCCGGCGCGCAGGAACCGGCCTGGCGAGTGTACGTCCGGCTCATCAATGAGGACGGTGGTGGGCGTCTCCTCGTACTCGCGTACGGCTTCGGCATCGCGTCCGTGGGCCTGCGGAGGCGTGTCGGGGTCCCTGGGCGCCGCCTTTCTGCGGCGGTGGGCGCGGCGTTCGGTGCGCGAGGTCGGCGCGGTAGGGGGTGGGGCCGCCGTTGCGCATCACCTCGCGCGTGATCGTCGAGGTCGGACGGTCGCGGCTTCGGGTGATCTCGGTCCGGGCGAAGCCGTCGGCCAGTCCCAGCGCGATCTGTCGGCACGCTCACGCTGCGTGCCGAGCACGGCGACATCTCGATCGGCGCCGCAGGGAACTCCCATGAAGCAGCCGGCGTCTCCAGTGATCATGAGGGAAAACGTTGAAGCGCTGAGTGGTACCGGGGTGGCCCTGGCCGGTGGATTCGTCGGGCTGCTGGGATGGGCCGCGGACGCCGAACTCCGGGCGCGCGCCGGATTCGAAGCAGGGCCGGACTGGAGCGTGCTGTACGCGGAGCTTCCGCTGACCGTTCTCATCGGAGTGGTAGCCGCTTTGTCAGCGTGGTTGCTGCCCCGGCGATGGACAATCGGGCCGTCCGTTGCCGGGTACGCAGGCCGCGTCGCGCTCGTCGCCATAGTGCTGGGCGGATTCTGGCTGGCCGTTCAGGGCTGGTACGCAGGACTGCCCGAGTCAGTGCCGGACCACAAGCCCTAGAACGGTGGAACGCCATCACCCGAGGTCGGCACAGGTGTGCACTCACCCTCGTGCGGATGGCTCTCCGGCCGCCGATACGCCCGCCGCGCGCTGAGCGGTCCCCCGTACGCTCCCCGCCGTAGACTTGTCAGGGAGCTTGAGCCGTGCCAGACGTCCAGTTCAGGCGGGCCCGCGAGATTGATCTCGCCAAGGGCGGCGGGATCGGAGTTTCCCACGGCTCCGGCCATCGCAGGCCCTCTCTCCAATGAGCGGAAGCCTCTGCCTCGCTTCGTGAGCGGTGGAATCCCCTCAGGAAGGACGTGTGCCAGATGAGCCACCTTGTGAGCCAGGTGCCCATCAGTGACATCACGCTGGCCGCTTCGGCTGTGCGCTGGATTTTCCCCGTCGCTATAGCAGTGGTCGTAGTCGCTGTTCTGCTTGGCCTCGTCGGGTGGGACGCGCGCCGTCGGTCTCGGGCACGACAGCAGGGACCACGGGCCGAACATTCCCCCCGAAGCAGCGAAAACTTGAGGGCTGCAGATGATTTCGGGGAAGGTCTCAGCCCCTATGAGATCAACCGGCCCTCTTCGCCGAGGGACCTGCCCAAGGATGACAACGGTGGGGCTTTTGGCAGTGGAGGACCCGGCGGCTGACGGGTCGGCGACATCGGCGGCACTTGCCGGGATCACCGCGCGGTCGAGATCTGCTTCCGTTCACGCGACTACAAGATCGTGAAGGTTGAGTTCTCCGACGGCGGGTTCGGCACCGCCTGCAGTGCGCCCGTCAAGAAGTAGCCGACTCGCCAAGCCCCACGCTGCAGTGCGGTGTGTCACGTGAGGGCTGGGTCGTTGTGTGACCGGTATGCGTGGGGGGATCGCCTGGATAGGCGCATACAGCTACACGAACGCGGGAGGCGTGCCCGGGATGCGAGGTCACATCTCCCTGACAGCGGCCCGCGGTATCGGGGCTGAAGAGTTCCTGATGGCTCTTGGTGCTGACCTTGCGCAACTGGAGGACGGGCCGCCGTACAAGGATTTGCGGACGCTGACCGCCAACGGGGGCACGGCGTTGGACGATGCCAACCGGGCGATGTACGGCACGCACGGAGAGTGGGTGTACGTGCTGGAGGACTGGGGCATGTCGACCTGGTACACGGGCTTCAGGGAGGTCGAGGGAATGGCCCCCTACCCGGACGAAGAGATCATCTGCCTGACGATGAACTCCCACTGCCCGCCGAGCCTGATCATTCACGCGCCGGGGGACAGCAACGAACGGCAAGCCGAGTTCGGGGAAACCACAGGATCCGGATCGGCGCTGGACGAAGCGCTACACGCCGCGGGCGCGGTGCTCCTGCCACGGCCGGATGCCCGTGACGAGGAAGCAATCGCGCGCTATGAGGCGGAGAGCGAGGCGCTACCGCGGGCGGTGTTCGCCGCGGCCGGGAACTACACGGGACTCGTGATCGACCAGGCCGCAGTCGAAGCCGGTGATCTGCCGCTGGCCGTCCTGCCCATGGTGATGTGACCTGGCGGCCGGCAAGAACAGGGGGGCGCACCGCGACATGCGGTGGGCCCCTCGCGTTACGGCTGGGCAGCGAGGGGACTCGCCGCAGTTCGAGCCCGTGCTGGAGAAAGTCCGTGTGCCTCGCCCAGGGGCCGGGCCGGCCACGCATCCGCCCCGATCGAGTGTGCGCTGACAAGGCGTACGCCTCCCGCGAGAACCGCGCCCACCTGCGCCGCCGCGGGATCCGCTGCACCATCCCTGACAAGGCCGACCATGCGCGCAACCGCAGAAAACTCGGCTTTCGTGGCGGTCGACCGCTGCGCTTCGACCCGGCCGACTACCGGGAGCGCCACGCAGGTGAACAGCATCTTCGCGCTCGGTCTGTTGGCCCTTCACCGATTGTCCGCCTCGAATGCCTGGGCGACAGCGAGGCTGTCCTCGTAGACATGGTGCCGAGTGACGAGGCCGTCTTCGACGGTGAGATGCAGAGCGAACCGCGCGCGATACGCACGTCCGGTGGGCCGGGCGGTCTGGCGGATCTCGCCGAGCACGACCGCGTCGTTTCCGTCGATGAGGATGCGCTCGACCTCAGTCGCCACGTGCTCCGGCACATGGTGCTCGGCAAGCTCGCGATAGTGGGCGGCCGCGTCGGCCCGGGTGGACCGGTGACGGATCCACGGCGTGGCAGCACGACCGTGCTCGGCCTCCGGCCAGTTCAGCTTCCAATCGCCCTGCTCGGCATACAGCTCGGCGATGCGCTCGGGGTCGCCCTCGCCGATCCTGCGCAGCAACTCCTCAACCGCGGCGCGTGTGCTCGTAGGTGCGGCTATGGACATGGCTGATGACCTCTCCGTCCTGGTCCGCGTCCTTCGATGACGCGGAGAGATCCCCAATCTGCCACCGCAGGCAGGCCGAGACGATTACCTCTGACGTAAGGCAAGCGCGTCACCAAGATTCGCCTTCGATACACGTCCTAGGCCGAGAGCAGCATCGCGCCCGTCACCGCGGCGAGCAGCCCGATGTACCCCCAGGCGTACGTGCGGTCGGGGATCCGCGGCGGGCGCCGCCGCAGCACCGCGATCACCGGCAGAGCTCCGAGGAGCAGCGCCGAGGCGGCGCGGAGGTCGATGAGACCCACCAGGTGCACCTGCGCGTCCGCGGCGGTGGGGACCGCGGCGCCGCCCAGGGACAATGCGGTGGCCGGGAGCGCGATGGCGAGGGTGAGGGGGTTGGCCAGCGCGGTCGCCACGTGCATCGTGTGCCCGGCCCGTCGCATCGCGGGAACGGTCATGACGCTGCCTCCCACGCCGAGGAAGGCCGCGACCGCGCCGACCGGCGCGCCGAGGAGGGCCGACGGCGGACGCGGAGCGTCGGAGGTCGCCTCGACCCGGGTGCGCGGGCGCAGGAAGCCGGGGCGCAGGAGCAGGTCGGCGATGGTGAGAGCGACGTACGCGACGAACGCCCAGCGGACCAGATCGGCCGGGGCGAGGCGCGTGGCGAGCGCGCCGGCCGAGGCACCGGCCGCCAGCAGGAGCAGCAGCGGGCCGCTGTCGCGGAGCGCGAGGAGGACCCGCCGCGGTGTGACGGCCGTCGCGAACCCGGCGTTCACCAGCATCACCAGGGCCGAGGTGGCCGTCGCCACCCGCATCGCGTCCGCGCCGAGTGCGGCGTCCGCCCACACCACGACCGGAACCGCGACGAATCCGCCGCCGAAACCGAACAACACCGTCGTCGTCCCGGTGAGGAGTCCGATCCCGATCAATGCCACAACGTCCATGGTCCCCACTCCAGCAGCTCGGGCGGGGGTCCCGCATTCGATGGTCAGCACCATTCCTTCGCGTCTCAGCCAGTAGGGTGGCTGGGTGAAGAACGTCTCCCTGGACGACGTCGACCACGTCGACCGGGCCGTCCTGCCGATCGGCACCGACTACCCGTACGGCCACGTGCTGGACTGGCACGAACACCGGCGCGCGCAGTTCCTCTACGGCGCCACCGGGGTCATGGTCGTCGACACTGCCGAGGGCAGCTGGACCGTTCCGCCCGAGCGCGCCGTACTGATTCCGGCCGCTACCCGGCACCGGGTCCGCATGATGGGGGTGAGCACCCGGAGCCTGTACATCGAGCCGGACGCCATCCCCTGGTGGCCCGGCACCTGCACGGTCGTGGACGTTTCCCCGCTGCTGCGCGAACTGCTCCTGGCTGCTGTCGAGTTCGAGGCCGACTACAGCCTTTCCGGGCGGGAGGGAAGCATCGCCGCGCTCCTCCTGCACGAGATCGCCGAGCTCTCCCCGCTCCCGTTCCACGTCGGCCTTCCCGCCTCAGCCGATCTCGCGAGGCTCTGCCGCGAGTACCTCGCCACTCCTGACGCCGGCGTCACCAATGCCGCGTGGGCCGCGAGGACGGCCATGAGCGAACGGGCCTTCACCAGGCGCTTCCGCTCCGAGACCGGTGACAGCCCCGCCGTCTGGCGGGCCCGCGCCCGCCTGCTCGCGGCCGTCCCACTGCTGCGCACCGCCTCGGTGAGCGAGGTCGGCGGCCGTCTCGGCTACGCCTCTCCCGCCGCGTTCACCGCCGCCTTCACGCGCACCTTCGGCATGCCCCCGTCCCGCTTCGCGGCCGGCGTGAAGCAGGGGACGCCGACAGTGACCCGGTTGCGCTGAGCTACCGCACGTCCCCCAGCCAGTCCCACCTGTCCGGTGTGCCGGGCCTGGGCCCGTACTCGGCGCGGCCACCCGGACCGTAGGCGCCGATCTCCGTGATCAGCATGGCGCCGGTCGCACGTTCCTCGGCCGTCCAGCCGGTCACGTCCAGGAGCAGCCCGTCGAGGGGGCCGCCGACCAGTTCCACGTACTCGTGGCCGGGCTGCGGTCCGGGGTCGGGGTCGTCGTGGTCGGCGCCGTAGACGCGGCGCCGCATCAGCTCGTCCATGTGGGCAGGATCGCATCCACCACTGACATCACGGTTCAAGGAATCCCGGCCTCGCGTCGTTCGGCCCGGCCAGGCCCCGGGGAGCCACCGGTAGCGGGGGTTCGCACGTGACCCGCATGGCTGTCGGCAGAACCGATTCAGCAGTTCCCGTCCGGGTGAAGAAATCCCGTATCCGTCAGTAATCGCAGGTCAGCAGCACAGACTTGGGCGGTTCCGATATTTCCTTTCCTGCACAAGGAGTGCCTTTCATGCGTCTTCGTTCCACCGTGGCTGCCGCCTTCGGAGCGCTCGCGCTCATCGTCGCCGTGCCTGCCTCCGCCGACGCGGCCTCCGGAGACTTCAGCTACACGTACAGCGGTCTCGACGGCTTCCCCCAGATCGGCTTCCTCCTCGACCCGCCGAGCGGGGTGTGCATCACCCTGCCCGAGGTCGCCGACCCCGCTTCGTCGAGCCCCGCCCACACGCCGTGGAACCACACCGACGCGACCGCCACCGTCTTCGCCGGTGTCGACTGCGCGGGCGACTACTTCACCCTCCGGCCGAACGGCGGCCACGCCTCCAGCCGGCTGAAGCTGCGGTCCGTCGTCTTCAGCTGATCCGTCACCACCGTCCGACAGCACCCCGGTACGAGCCGCACCGCGCTCGTACCGGGGTGCTGTCGTTACGGGAGGGGAGGGAGTTGCCACGGACGGATGCGGAGTGGTCGTTGCGGGTGAGGGCCGACGGGGGCTTCCTCCGGGCGGCCCCGACGGCACACCCCCGGCCCGGCTCCGCCCGACAGGCTCTCAGCCGGTGATCAAGGCCTGCAGCGCGGGCGCGTACAGATCCGCGATGTGTTCGGGGCCGGCCTCCGCGCCGGCGCCGTCGCGGTGGAGGCTGAGGGTGGCGCCGAGGCCGAGGAGGTGGCCGGCGATCAGTTCGGCGCGCAGGGCGGGTTCGGGGCCGGGGAGGCGGGCGGCCAGGGGCTCGGTGACCTGTTCGTGGAAGCGGTCGCGCAGCAGGGAGCGTTCGTCGCGGTTGCCGAGCGAGAAGACCACCCGCAGCAGGGGGTCGGACTGCAGCTCCCGGCGGCGCCTCACCAGCGTCACGACCATGTGACGGCCCAGCGTGCCGAGCGGTGCGTCGAAGAGTTCCGCGGCCGCGGGGCCGAAGTCGGCGACGGTGTTGAAGAGTTCTTCCTTGCGGCCGAAGTGCTTGACGACCAGCGACGGGCTCACCCCCGCGTCGGCCGCTATGGCCCTGATGGTCACCTCGGCGTACGGTCGCTGCGTGAACGCCCGGCGGGCGGCGCGCAGGATCGCGTCCCGACCCGTGCCCGCCGCGTCCACGGCGCCCGGCGCCGGTACGGTGGCCTGGCCGCTGGTCATGCGCCCTCCCGGATCGACATCGTCCGCACACCGTCCTCCCGGTCGCCGGGGGCGTTGCGGCTCCCTTCGACCGTACCCGTCGCGGACGTACGGCCGCCGGGCAGGCACAGCGTGACCAGCAGCGCCGCGAGTGCGGCGCCCGCCGCGATCAGGAAGACGACCTGGTAGGCGTGGAGCGTCGGGGCCATCCGGCCGCCCGCCAGGAACGTGAGGTTGGCCAGCACCGCGGCCACCGTCGCACTGCAGAACGCCTGCCCGACCGACCTCATCAAGGTGTTGAGGCCGTTGGCCGCGCCCGTCTCACTGACCGGGACGCCGCGCATCACCAGGGCGGGCAGCGCCGAGTACGCGATGGCCGTGCCCGAGGCGACGACCGTCGCACCGGCGATGATCAACCAGAGGCTGTGGCTGGTGAAGTACCGCACCACGTATCCGGCCGCGATCACCCCCGCCGCCACCGCCAGGCTGACCTTCGGACCGTACTTCGCGGAGATCCGCGCCGAGACCGGTGAGAGCGCCACCATCATCACGCCGCCCGGCAGCAGACACAGCCCGCTGACGACGAGCGAGGCGCCCAGCCCGTAACCCGTCGCCTTCGGCTCCTGCACCATCTGCGCGGTGACCAGGGAGTTGGCGTAGAAGGCGAAGCCGATCAGCAGGGCCGCGACATTGGTCAGCAGGACGGCCGGGCGGGCCGAGACGCGCAGATCCACCATGGGCGTCGCGACGCGGAGCTCGTACCCGCCCCAGACCAGCGCCACCACCACGGCCGCGACGAGCAGTGAGACCGTACGGGCCGACGTCCAGCCCCAGTCCCCGCCCTGGGTGACCGCGAGCAGCAGACAGACCAGGGCCCCGGACAGGCCCAGCGCGCCGACGGCGTCGAAACGGCCGCGGGTGCGGAGCGGGGACTCCGGTACGCACCACAGCACCAGCACGATGTCGATGACGCCGATCACTCCCGAGACCCAGAACATCGTGTGCCAGTCGAAGTTCTCGACGACGAGCGCCGCGACCGGAAGCCCGACCGCCGCGCCGATACCGAGTGTCGAGCTCATCAGCGCCACGGCGGACAGCACCCGCTCGGGCGGGAGTTCGTCGCGCAGGATGCTGATACCCAGCGGTACGACGGCGAGCGCGGCACCTTGGAGGGCGCGGCCGGCGATCAGCACCCCGATGTGGGAGCTGACCGCGCACAGCACCGAACCCAGCACCAGCACCATGAGCGAGGCGACGAGCACCCGCCGCTTGCCGTACATGTCACCGACGCGGCCCAGGACGGGCGTGAAGACGGCGCCGGTGAGCAGGGTGACGGTGACCAGCCAACTGGCCGCGGCCGGGGTGGCGCCGGTGAGGGCCGGGATGTGCGGGAGCAGCGGTACGACGATCGTCTGCATGACCGCGACCACGACGCCGCAGAAGGCCAGCACGCCGACGGCGAAACGGGGATGCGGGGCCTGTTCGCCGGTGGCGGTGGTGGTGGTCGAGGCGGGTATGTCCGCGGGCATGGCTCTCCGTACGGTGCTCGTCGGCCGGGGCATCGCGCAGGGGTGCACGAGCGTTCACCCCCTCAGGGTAAACGCCTGTGCACCCCCTCGGCGACAGGAAGTACGGCGACAGGAAGTACAAACACCGCGTTAGCCTCGAAGACCCGGGCTCCGGGCCCGGACGACACAGACGAGAAGGCGAAGGTGGCTGCGATGGCGAAGGTTCCGGCAGCGGCGGTGGCGGCGAGCGGGCTGGTCGGCGGGTACGCCGTCGCCCGGTGGACGAAGAAGCGGCCGCTGGGCGGGGTCGCCCTGGCCGCCGCGGGCAGCGTCGCCGCGTACGAGTGGAACCGGCAGGCGGGACCGCGTGCGGCCGCCGGGCTGACCGCCGCGTATGTTGCCGCGTTCGCCGGTTCGCACCCGCTGGCCAAGAAGGTCGGCGCCTGGCCCGCCGTCTTCGCCGTGGCGGGCGGCGTGGCCGCCGCGTCGTGGGTGGTCACGCGCCGGGCCGCCTGACTCAGGCCCCTCCGGGCGCCCTGCGCCCGCCCGTCCCCGCGAAGGCCGGACCCGGGGCGCGCCGGTCCCACGGCTTCCGTGGGACCGGAACCCCCGGCCCGGCCTTCGCGCTCGCCCGCGCCCTACGCCCCCAGCGCCCGCGACACCGTGTAGATCAGCAGCCCCGCCAGCGCACCCACCACCGTGCCGTTGATCCGGATGAACTGCAGGTCGCGGCCGATGTGCGCCTCGATCTTCTTCGACGTCTGCTCCGCGTCCCAGCTCGCGACCGTGTCGCTGATCAGCGAGGTGATCTCCGCGCGGTACGTCGTGACGACATAGACCGCGGCGTCCTCCAGCCAGCCCTCCAGCTTGGCCTGCATCCGCCCGTCCGTCGCCAGCCTCGCGCCGAACGTCAGCAGTGAGGCGCGCGCCCGCAGCCGCAGCTCGCTCTGCTCGTCGTCGGCCGCCGCGATGACCATCGTGCGTACGGACGACCAGGCCGACGCGATGACCTCCTGGACCTCACCGCGCCCCAGGATCTCCGACTTCAGCCGCTCCACCCGCGCCCGGGTGTCCGTGTCCGTCTGGAGGTCGGCGGCGAAGTCCGTCAGGAAGGTGTCGATCGAGGCACGCGCCGGGTGCCCCGGCATGTCCCGCATCTCCGTGATGAAGCGCAGCAGCTCCTTGTAGACCCGCTCCCCCACCCGCTTGTCGACGAACCGCGGCGTCCAGCCCGGCGCCCCGCCCTGCACCGCGTCCATCACCGAATCGCCGTGCAGCACCAGCCAGTCGTGGGCGCGCACACAGATCAGGTCCACCATCCTGCGGTGGCCGCCGTCGGCAACGATCTTCTCCAGCATCTTGCCGAGGCCGGGGGCGATCTCCGCCGCGTTGGCCCGCCGGTTGATCGCCTCACCCACCACGGCCTGCACATCGGAGTCCCGCAGCACCGTCAGCGCACCGCGCAGCGCGGTCGACAACTCGGCGGTGACCCGGTCGGCGTGCTGCGGCTCGGCCAGCCAGGCCCCGAGCCGGCCGCCGATGCCGAGCGAATGTATACGGCTCCGTACGACATCGCCGGAAAGAAAATTCTCCCCGACGAAGGAACCCAGAGAGGCCCCCAGCTGGTCCTTCTTGGTGGGGATGATGGCGGTGTGCGGGATCGGCAGGCCGAGCGGACGCTTGAACAGCGCCGTGACGGCGAACCAGTCGGCCAGCGCACCCACCATCCCCGCCTCGGCTGCCGCGGCGACGAAGCCCGGCCAGCCGCCCACTCCCGCGTTCTTCGCCCAGGTGGCGAGGACGTACACCAGCGCGACCAGCAGAAGGAGGCCCGTCGCCGTGGTCTTCATCCGGCGTACGCCGCGCCGCTTCTCCTCGTCGGCGGCGGTGTACGCGAACGAAGCAAGGGGGGCCGGACGGCCGCCGGGCGCGGAACGGGCCGCGCCCGCCACCTGCTCGTGGGCATGCTCCGCCTGCCCCGCACCCTGTTCCCCGGGTCCGGTCCGATCGATCCGTTCCATCCGCTCCACCCGTCCGCGCACGTATCGCCCCCGGTGTCCCGTACGCATTGTCCTTACCTGACCTACTCCCGGGCCGCACGTCGAGTTCCCGGAGCCCTGCCCCATCATGGGATCAGCCCGACAACCACGAGGAGACACACCGCCCATGCCCAGGCGTCAGGGGTACGCCCTGCTCATCGCCCTCGTGGCGGGCACCGCCGCCCTCGCCGCCGGTGTGGCGTTCGCCGGCTCCCTGCTGTTCGCCGGCTCCGGCACCGGCCGCAAGCAGATCGCCGCACCCGACCCGCGGCCCGTCGCCCGTACGCCCGCCGCGCCCGCCCACTCCACCGGCCTCTGGCTCAGCACCTGGACGGCGGCACCCACCACCGGCGTGATCGACACGTACCACGGCGGCGCCCCGGCCCGGCGCACCATCCGTAACGTCGTGCACACCAGCATCGGGGGCGACGCGGCCCGCATCACCCTCTCCAACCTCTTCGGTACGCACCCGCTGGTGATGGACCACGCCACGGTGAACACCCGCCCCGTGACCTTCCGGGGTGCGTCCGCCGTGACCGTCGCGGCGGGCGGACGGGTCGTCAGCGACCCGGTCGTCGTCCCGGTCGCCGCCGACGCGGATCTCGTCGTCACCCTGCGCACTCCCACCGCCGAGGGCCCCGTCACGATCCACCCGGGCACCCACCAGACGTCGTACGTGGAGGACGCACGGGGCACCTGGCGCACCACCGACTGGCGTTACCTCACCGCCGTCGACGTGCACAACGAGACCGCCGCCGGAACGATCGCGGTGATCGGCGACTCGCTCACGGCGGGCACCGGCTCCACCCTCGACGCCAACAGCCGCTGGCCCGACGTCCTGGCCGACCGGCTGCACGACCGGTACGGCGTGGCCAACGCGGGCATCGCGGGCAACCGCATCCTGCGCGACGGACGCGGCGTACGGGCGAGTGCCCGCTTCGACCGCGACGTACTGGACGTCGCCGGGGTGAGGACCGTCGTCATCGCGCTGGGCATCAACGATGTGCAGCAGTCCCCGCAGGAGACCGACCCGCGACGCATCGCGGACGCCCTGCGGTCCCTGACCCAGCGCGCCCACGCACGCGGACTGCGGGTCGTCGGGGCGACGCTGATGCCGTACGAAGGGTTCCGCACCTGGACTCCCGCCCAGAACGCCGTACGGGAACAGGTCAACGAGCTGATCCGGGCGGGCGGAGTCTTCGACTCGGTCATCGATTTCGACAAGGCGGCCCGCGACCCGTACCGCCCCTCCCGGCTCCTGCCGTCCTACGACTCCGGCGACCACCTCCACCTGAACGACACGGGCTACCGGCAGCTGGGTTCGCTGGTGGATCCGGCGGCCCTGCGGCACGGACAGCCCGTCTCCGACCAGCTCTGACGAGAAGGGCCGGGGCACGCGAGCCCGGCCCGGTCCAGATGAAGGGCCCTGGGGTCATTCGTCTGGATCAGGCCGGATCAGGGAGCGGGGTCCGGTGCCGTGGATCGCAAGGCGGAGGAGGGAGTCATGGCGGCGCCATGGCGACCGACGACAACGCGGCGAGGCGCGGCACCGGGGCACGCGAGCCCGGCATGATCCAGACGAGGGGCCCCTAGTCCTTCTCCAGCCGTCCGCGCTGCCGGTCCAGTTCCCGCACCCGTTCGGCCTCCTTCAGCCGCTGCTTCTCCGCCTTGCTCCGCTTGCGCTCCACACCGACGCCGCCCATCAGCGCGAACCCGGTGATCCGCACCCGCGGGGCATCCGGCGACGGATCCCCGTCGTCCTTCGAGCGCTCCCCGAAGCCGCCCATGATGCCGAGGCCCCTGACGTCGACATTCAGCTCCGGCGGCACCACCACATGAATACCGCCCATGATCGTGATGCAGCGGATCACCACCTCGCGGTCCTCGAAGCCGGCCTCGCGCAGATCGATCTCACCGCCGCCCCACATCGCGAACGCGGTGAACTTCCGGCCCACCGTCCAGTTCCCCCGGCGGCCGAACCCGCCCCAGATCGCGAAGGCCCCGTTCGACGTAGCGGGCTTGCCGACCCGGTCCGCCCAGCGCGCCGCCGATCCCGTCGCCCGGCGTGCCGGGGCCGGGCTCAACGAGGCCACCTCCGTGCCCGGCGCCGGAAGGTCGCGTACGAGCGGCTCCAGCTCCCCGTGCGTACGCGCCTTGTAGGCCGATTCAAGCCGGTGCTCGAACTCCTCCATCTCCAGCCGGCCCTCGGCCACCGCCTCGCGCAGGGTCTCGGCGACACGCTCACGCTCGGTATCGGAGGCACGCATTTCCGGAAGTTCACTTGTCATACCGGGCAGCCTATTGAACGCGTACGCTCCCGTCACCGACCTACATGCCGCCGGCCGACACGTACATCTTCGCGATCACGTCCTCGATGTCGGGCTCGCGCACCGACAGGTCGACCAGCGGGTAGTCCGCGGCGATCCGGGCGACCAGCGGCGCGGCCGACTCCGAGGCCGGGAAGGCCAGCCACTGGCGCGGCCCCTCCACCTTCACCGTGCGGACCGAAGGCGACGAGTCCAGTCGGATCGGGGGGAGTTGACGCTCCAGGTCGACCACCAGGGTCCGCTCGCTCTCGCCCACCTCATGCAGTCCGGCGAGCGCGCCGTCGTACATCAGCCGGCCGTGGTCGATCACCATCACGCGCTTGCAGAGCTGCTCGATGTCCGTCAGATCGTGCGTGGTGAGCAGCACGGTCGTACCGCGTTCGGCGTTCAAGTCCCGCAGGAATTGCCGGACTTTGACCTTGGACACCACGTCCAGGCCGATCGTCGGCTCGTCCAGGTACAGCACCTCGGGGTCGTGCAGCAGCGCCGCCGCGATGTCACCGCGCATCCGCTGCCCCAGCGACAGCTGCCGTACGGGTACGTCCAACAGCTCGCCCAGATCGAGGAGTTCGACGCAGCGGTCCAGATTCTCGCGGAAGCGGGCGTCGGGAATCCGGTACATCCGGTGCATCAGCCGGTAGGAGTCGCGCAGTGGCAGATCCCACCACAGCGTGGTGCGCTGGCCGAACACCACCCCGATCCGGTGCGCCAGCCTCGTACGCTCCCTGGACGGGTCGATGCCCGCCACCCGCAGCCGGCCGCCGCTCGGGGTGAGGATGCCGGTCAGCATCTTGATCGTGGTCGACTTCCCGGCACCGTTCGGCCCGATGTAGCCGACCATCTCGCCGCGCGCGACGCGGAAGCTGATGGAGTCGACCGCCCGCACCTGGCGGCGTTCAGCCCGCATGAAGCCGGTCTTCCGGCGCACGTCGAAGACCTTCTCGACGTTGTCGAGCTCGATGAATCCGGCGCCGGTGCCGGTGCGCGTGACGTCCGTGGTCTCGGTGGTTTCAGTGGTGTCGATACCGCTGACAGCGGTGTCGGTGTCGGATCCCGCGTCCATGTCCCTCGTCCCTGGCCTTGTCGCCGGCCTGCCCCGGCCTGTCCTGCCCTGACCTTGTCCCTGCCCTGCCCTGTGCCCTTGTCCTGCCCGGTGTTCCGTCAACTTCCTGTGCTGCGGTAGGCGCGCAGACCCGTGCGCCAGGCCAGACCCGCGAGCAGCCCGCACAGGCCCGCCACCACCGGGGGCAGGAACGCCACCCAGTCCGGCAGGTCCAGCGGATAGTCCCGGCCCAGCACGTAGAGCGCGGGCAGCCAGTTCACGAAGGCCAGCGGCACCACGAACGTCACCCCGCGCACCAGATCCTTCGCGAAGATCGACGGCGGGTACTGGAGCAGCGTGTTCCCTCCGTACGTGAAGGAGTTCTGCACCTCGGAGGCGTCCTGCGCGACGAACTGGAACGCCGCCCCGGCCACGAACACCGCGGCGAAGATCGTCGCCCCGCTCAGCAGCATCAGCGGGATCATCACCACCCTCAGCGGCGTCCAGTCGATGTCCAGCGCCACCAGCGCGTACCCGAGGACCAGCGCCCCCTGGGTGATCCGCCCCAGCCTGCGCAGCGCGAACCGGTCCGCCGCGACCTGGGCGAGCACCGGCACCGGCCGTACCAGCAGCGTGTCCAGCGTGCCGTCGCGCACCCGCCGCCCCAGCCGGTCCATCGAGCCCATCCCCAGGTCGGCGAGCCCGAACGCGGTGCCCGAGGCCCCGTACAGCAGGGCGATCTCGGGTAGTGAGTATCCGCCCAACGCGTCCACATGCGAGAACATCAGCAGGATGGCGACGAAGTCGAAGGCGGTCGCCGCGAAGTTCCCGAACGCCGTCATTGCGAACGAGGCGCGGTACGCCATCGTCGAGCGCAGCCACATCGCCGCGATCAGCCCGTACGCCCGGACCCCCTCGACGAGCCTCGACCGCTCGACGAACACCACCTCGGGCGGGTCCGCCGTCCCGGCCCCCACCGCCTTCACCGCCCCGGCCGTCTCAGCCACCCTGAACCACCACCCTCCTCGTCGCCACCGACTGCACCAACCGCCCCACCAGCAGCAGCGTCACCGCCCAGCCGCCCTGGAAGGCGTACGCCTCCACCAGACCCCACCCCGTGTGCTTGCCGAGCAGCACATCGGCGGGGACCTGGAGCAGCGACGACCACGGCAGCGCCCGCGCCACCTCGCCCAGCACGCCGGGGAACAGCGTCAGCGGCAGCAGCATCCCGGAGAAGAACATCCCGGCCAGGGCCGTCATCTGCGACACCCCCGCCCCGTCCAGCAGCCAGAACGCGGAGAGCGCCACCAGATAGCGGATGGCGAAACTGACCACGACGCCGAGCGCCACCGAGACGAGAAAGGCCAGCCAGATCCCCGGCGAGCCGGGCAGCGCCAGCTCGAAGGCGAGCGAGCCCAGCAGCATCGGCACCATGCCGCGGCCCAGCAGATGGAACGCCGCCCGCCCCAAGTCTCCGGCCAGCCACCACAGTTGGAGGTCCACGGGCCGGTAGAGATCGACCGCGACATCGCCGGTACGGATCCGCTCGATCAGCTCGTCCTCGAAACCGCCGCCCATCATGGCGCAGGTCATCAGCAGAGCCTGCCCCAGCCACACATAGGTGAGCGCCTCGGGCATGTCGTAACCGCCGAGCCGCGGACGCTCGTCCCACAGCGCCATATAGGTGTACGCCATGATGAAACCGAAGACGGTGTTGGTGAAGACTCCCGCCGCCGTCGCCGTCCGATAGGTGGCATAGCGCCGGAACCCGCCCGCCGCCACCACCGCGTACAGCCGCACCGCATCCACCCCCGTCGCTCATCGCAAGGGCGCCCAACGGCGTTGGACACCAAAGCGCAAGACCTTAGACCAGTGGAGGCAGCCGCCGCGACCGCTTTTCGGGGGTCGATCCGGGGCTTATTCCATAGAAAAGGGCACTATGAGGGAACTGACCGCGGCCGAGGAGTCTGCACGGACATGAGCGACGAGCCACAGCAGCCGAGCGGGGAGAACGAGCCCCGGCCCTGGGCCCCCAGGGATCCGTCCGCCCACGACGACAACAGCGCTCACGTCGGCCACGGCAGTCACAGCAGTCACAGCAGTCACAGCGGCCACGGCGGAGAACGGAGCGGCGGGCCCGGCAGGACGAAGAAGCCCAAGCGCCCCAAGCGCACCGGCTGGCGCCGTGCCGTCCCCACCTGGCGGATGGTCGTCGGCGCCGTCCTCGTCGTCGTCGCCCTCCTGATCGGCGGCTTCACCGCCGGGTACGAACTCGTCGACATCCCGCCCGCCAACGCCAGCGCCACCGCGCAGTCCAACGTCTACCTCTACAAGGACGGCAGCGTCATCGCCCGCTCCGGCGAGGTCAACCGGGAGAACGTCAAGCTCGCCCAAGTCCCGCTGACCGTCCAGCACGCGGTCCTCGCCGCCGAGGACCGCGACTTCTACTCCGAACGGGCCGTCGACCCCATGGCCATGGCCCGCGCCGCCTGGAACACCTTCACCGGCAAGGGCACCCAGGGCGGGTCGACCATCACCCAGCAGTACGTCAAGAACTACTACCTCGGCCAGGAACAGACCGTCGCCCGCAAGATCAAGGAGTTCTTCATCGCGGTCAAACTCAACCGCGAGGAGTCCAAGAGCCAGATCTTCGAGGGTTACCTCAACACCAGCTACTTCGGCCGCAACGCCTACGGCATCCAGGCCGCCGCCCAGGCCTACTACAGCAAGGACATCGGCTCGATCACCACCGCCGAGGGCGCCTACCTCGCCTCTCTCCTCAATGCCCCCAGCGCGTACGACATCGTCGTCCACCCCGAGAACAAGGCCGCGGCCCTCGCGCGCTGGGACTACGTACTCGACGGCATGGTCAAGGAGAAGTGGCTCGGCGCCGGCGAACGCGGCGCCATGAAGTTCCCCATGCCGGGCAAGGTCAAGCCGCCCACCGGACTCTCCGGACAGCGCGGCTACGTCGTCCAGGCCGTCGACGACTACCTCACCAGCAACAAGATCATCGAAGAGAACACCCTGGCCACCGGCGGCTACCGGATCACCACCACCCTGGAGAAGGCGAAGCAGAACGCGCTCGTCAAAGCCGTCGACGACAACGTGATGTCCCAGACGAGCGCCGACCGCGAGGCCGACCGCAACGTCCGCGTCGGCGGTGCCTCCATCGACTCCGGCACCGGCCGGGTCGTCGCCATGTACGGCGGTGTCGACTACACCAAGCAGTACGTGAACAACGCGACCCGCCGCGACTACCAGGTCGGCTCCACCTTCAAGCCGTTCGTCTTCACCTCCGCCGTCGCCAACGGCTCCACCACCCAGGACGGGCAGCGCATCACTCCCAACACCGTCTACGACGGCACGAACAACCGCATGGTCGAGGGCCCCAACGGACCCACCGGATACGCCCCCGCCAACGAGGACGACATCGACTACGGCCCCCTCACCGTCCGCAGGGCCACCGACAAGTCCGTCAACGCCGTCTACGCCCAGATGGCCGAGGACGTCGGCCCCAGGAAGGTCAAGCAGACCGCCATCGACCTCGGCATCCCCGAGAACACCCCCGACCTCACCCCGTACCCGTCCATCGCGCTCGGCGTCGCCACCGCCGGCGTCCTCGACATGGCCGAGGCGTACGCCACCCTCGCCAACCACGGCAAGCACGGCGCGTACGTCCTCGTCGACAGGGTCAGCAAGGGGGGCACGGACCTGGAACTCCCCGGCAGGAACACCAAGCAGGCCGTCAGCCGGGAGGCGGCCGACACCACCACCTCGATCCTCCAGAGCGTCGTCGAGAACGGCTCCGGCGCCGCCGCCCAGGGGTCCGGCCGCCCCGCCGCGGGCAAGACCGGCACCGCCGAGGACGACAAGGCGGCCTGGTTCGCCGGATACACCCCCGACCTCACCACCGTCATCGCCGTCATGGGCCAGGACCCCGGCACCGGCGTGCAGAAACCGCTCTACGGAGCACTCGGACTGGCCCGCGTCAACGGCGGTGACGCACCCACCCGAACCTGGGCCCAGTACACCGAGGCCGCGCTCCGTGGCACCGTGGTCCAGGACTTCGACCTCAACCTCGAAAGCGGCGCCGAAGAAACCGCCACGCCCACCGAGCAGAGCAGCAGCCCCGGCAGCACCGGGACACCGTCCGGGCCCCCCGTCGGCACGCCGCCCGGCAGCACCGGAAGCACCTCGCCCAGCGGCCCGCCCGGCCCCGGAACCGGCGGACCCGCCACCGGCGGCACGGAGACCGGCGGCGGCGCGGCGAACGGCGGTGCGGTGAACGGCGACGGGGACATCGGCGGCCCCGGCGGCCCGGGTGGCCCAGGCGGCGGGGACGGCTACGGCCTCTTCCCGGGCGCCCAGGGCACCCCCGCCCCCTCAGCACCTCCGGCCCCGGCGCCCTCGGCTCCGGCACCCGCGGCACCCCCGGCACCCCCGGCACCCGTGGCACCGCCGACGCCCGTGGCACCGCGTCAGTGACCCGAGGTCGCCTTCAGCCCCACGACGGCCACCAGCAGCAGACAGACGAAGAAGATCCGGGCGGCGGTCGCCGGCTCACCCAGCACCACCATGCCGAGAATCGCCGCGCCGGCCGCCCCGATACCGACCCACACCCCGTACGCCGTACCGATCGGCAGCGTCCTCGCCGCATGGGACAGCATCACCATGCTCGCCACGATCCCGAGCCCCGTGAACACACTCGGCCACAGCCGGGTGAACCCCTCGGTGTACTTCATCCCGATCGACCAGGCCACTTCCAGCAGACCGGCGACAACCAGCAGAACCCACGCCACGACAGCACCTCCGACAAGACAGAACGCGAACAAGAACGGGGTGCGTCGTCTTTGCGAAACCCGGTACGGCGCGTCTCGTCGGGGTGGCTCCACCGTAGCAAAGAACGAGCAAAAGACCTGGTGACACCGGTCACCAGGTCACTCGCGACTGCCACGACCTACAGATACAACCCGGTGGAATCCACCGACCCCTCGAACCGGTCCGCCGCCACCGCGTGCAGATCCCGCTCGCGCATCAGCACATACGCCACACCGCGCACCTCGACCTCCGCACGGTCCTCGGGGTCGTACAGCACCCGGTCACCCGGCTCCACCGTCCGCACGTTCTGACCCACCGCGACCACGACGGCCCAGGCCAGCCGACGGCCGACCGCGGCCGTCGCCGGAATCAGGATGCCGCCGCCCGAGCGCCGCTCGCCCTCCGGCGTATCGGACCGGACCAGCACACGGTCGTGCAGCATGCGGATGGGCAGCTTGTCGTCGGTGTTCTCGCTCACGCCCCGCAACCTACCTGCCCGCCACGGCTCCGCCCGCCCCCGGGGTACACGGATCGCGGCATCAGTTCTCGCAGCATCAGTTCTTCCTGCGCCGCTTCGACACCACGACCAGACCCACGACACCCACCGCGAGCAACGCCGCCGGAATCACCCGCTCCATACGCGGAGCACCGTCCTCGGACACGAACTGCGCCTTCACGTCCGAAACCGTCCGGTTCACCGCGACATAAGCCCGCCCCGCCGTCCGGTCCACGGCCTCGGCGGCCTTGGCCTTCGCATCACCCATGATCGTCTTCGGGTGCACCCGCACCCCGATCTCATCGAGCATCACCGCGAGCTGCTCACGCCTGCTGATGATGTCCGCCTCGATCTGCGCAGGGGTCCTGGCATCCGACACTGCGCCGCCTCCGTGGTCCTCGTCCGGTAAACCTTCATCGACAGTCTGTCAGCTCGACCGCCCACGCACCCGGCGGCACCCCTATTACGCTCGGTCCCGTACACCCCACGTGCCACCTGAGGAGAACCATGAGCGAGCGACTCCAGCCCGGCGACACCGCCCCCGCCTTCACGCTCCCCGACGCCGACGGCAACGAGATCTCGCTCGCCGACCACAAGGGCCGCAAGGTCATCGTGTACTTCTACCCGGCTGCCCTCACCCCCGGCTGCACCAAGCAGGCCTGCGACTTCACCGACAACCTGGAGCTGCTCACCGGCGCCGGATACGACGTCATCGGCGTCTCCCCCGACAAGCCCGAGAAGCTCGCCAAGTTCCGCGAGAAGGAGAGCCTCAAGGTCACTTTGATCGGCGACCCCTCCAAGGAGACCCTTGAGGCATACGGTGCCTTCGGCGAGAAGAAGCTCTACGGCAAAACGGTGACGGGCGTCATCCGCTCTACGATCGTCGTGGACGAGGAGGGCAAGGTCGAGCGAGCCCTCTACAACGTCAAGGCCACCGGCCATGTAGCCAAGATCATCAAGGACCTCGGCATCTGACCCGCCCCGCCGAGAACGGCTCCCGCGACCGCCGAACCCCCGGAGGAAGTCGAGGAGCGCCCGGACGGCCGAAGAGATGTGAGGGACATCGCATTCGGCCACCGATTCGGTTTGCGACCGCCATGACCGCGCAGAAGCCTTTCCTGAACACCCACCCGAGGAAAGGACCCGGCCATGGCGGCCTCCGACCCCCACCAGGCGGCCGATCCGGAAGCGGTCAAACGCCACCCCACCCTGTTCCGCGCCATCCGGCAGCGGAAGAACCCGAGGCTGCGCCGGACGGACATCACCGTCACCGACGACCGGGCGGTCAAGCGGGCGGTGAAGGCGGCATCACTCGGCAACGCCATGGAGTGGTTCGACTTCGGCATCTACTCCTACCTGGCCGTCGCCCTGGGCCATGTCTTCTTCCCGTCCGGGAACGACACCACCCAGCTCCTCTCCTCCTTCGCCACCTTCGCCGTCGCCTTCCTCGTACGACCCCTCGGCGGAATGTTCTTCGGCCCCATGGGCGACAAGATCGGCCGCAAGAAGGTCCTCGCCCTCACCATGATCATGATGGCGGTCGGCACCTTCGCGATCGGAATCATCCCCTCGCACGACTCCATCGGGCTCTGGGCCCCCGCCCTGCTGATCTTCTTCCGCCTGGTCCAGGGCTTCTCCACCGGCGGTGAGTACGGCGGCGCCTCCACCTTCATCGCCGAGTACGCCCCCGACAAGCGCCGCGGCTACTTCGGCAGCTTCCTCGAATTCGGCACGCTGGCCGGCTATGTGGGCGCCGCCGGACTCGTCACCGCGCTGACCGCGATACTCGACTCCGGCCAGATGGACGCCTGGGGCTGGCGCATCCCGTTCCTCGTCGCGGGCCCGCTCGGCCTGGTCGGTCTCTACCTGCGACTGCGCCTGGACGAGACCCCCGCCTTCCAGAAACTGGAGGGCGGCACCGCGCACGCGACCGAGGCCGCCGACGGCGTCGAGACCACCGCCAAGGGTGACCTCGCCAAGATCTTCCGGCAGTACTGGCCGACACTGATCCTCTGCATCTGCCTGGTCGGCGCGTACAACATCACCGACTACATGCTGCTGTCGTACATGCCGACCTATCTCTCCGACGAACTCGGCTACAGCGAGACGCACGGCCTGCTCGTCCTGCTCGTCGTCATGGTCTTCCTGATGCTGATCATCAGTCAGGTCGGCAAGCTCTCCGACCGCTTCGGCCGCAAGCCGCTCCTGATGACCGGCATGCTCGGCTTCTTCTTCCTCTCCCTCCCGGCCTTCCTCCTCATCCGCCAGGGCGGCATCCCCGCGATCACGACCGGCATGCTGATGCTGGGCCTCTCCCTGGTCTGCATGCTCGGCACCATGTCCGCCGCTCTCCCGGCCCTCTTCCCCACCCAGGTCCGCTACGGCTCCCTCTCGGTGGGCTACAACCTCTCGGCGTCCCTCTTCGGCGGTACGACCCCACTGGTGATCACGGCCCTGATCAACTGGAGCGGCACCAACCTGATGCCGGCCTACTACGCGATGGCGGCGGCCCTGGTCGGCGTGATCGCCGTGGCCTGCATGAAGGAGACCGCCCAGCAGCCCTTGGCCGGCTCCCCGCCGTCGGTGGAGACGGAGGAGGAGGCGGCGGAACTGTGCGCGGCGCAGATGCCTGAGCCGAGGTTCTGACCCCGGGCCTCCGCGCCTCTTTGGTGCCCCACGCCGGAATGGCCTGCACCGCTTCAGCGTCGGTTGAATCGGTGCGGACTATTCCGCATCTTTTCGAATATCGGACGTGCCTCTCCGATAAACGGCTCGTTGATCCGTACGAGGCCGCGAACGCGCGGTCGGATTCGGAGGGGAACGTGCCGGTTCGGTACACCCGCGAGCTACCGGAAGGCGTCGACCGTGACGTCAAACACCAACGCCTCGGTCCCGCTTGCACGAGGGGGAGAAATGTCTGACGTGTACGAGCGAGAGAGGCTCACCGCCGCCGTCGCCGAGTCCAAGAACTGGACGGATCTGATGCGTCGGCTCGGACTCAAGAAGAGCGGCGGCCAGCGGCGCGTGCTGCAGGAGAAGGTAGCCGGGTACGGGCTGGACACGGCCCATTTCAAGCAACGAAGTCCATGGCGGAAGTACCCGGACTCGGCCATTGAGGCCGCTGTTGCATCCTCGTCGTCGCTGCGCGAGGTCGTCACCAGACTCGGTGCACCACCGGCAAGCGGCACGCTGTCCCACATAAGCCGCTGCATCACGGCCGCGGGGATCGATGTCAGCCACTTCCCCGGCATGAACCGTCCGCAACTGGACCTGCTGTTCGCCACCGAGGAGTTACGGACTGCCACGGCCGCCGCCGAGAGCATTCGCGGAGTGGCACGAAGCCTTGGAATGGGCGACGACAGTCGGTCACGCTCTTCGCTGGCAAGCCTGCTACGCAGGAGAGGGGCCGATACCTCACATTTCCGCAAGGCAGGCGTTGCTATCCCGGAGGACACTCTGCGGGACGCCGTCCCGCGAGCTACCAGCTATGCGGACGTCATGCGTGCACTCGGCCTTGAGGTCAACGACACGAACCACCGCCGCGTGCGGCGCAAGGTCCTTCAGCTGCAGTTCGACACACGCCACTTCACTCGCCGCCCCTGGGCTTCGACGCAGGTGCGCGAGCCGCGCAAGCCCAAAGCGATCGCACCGACGACCCTGGTGGTCAGGCCTCAAGGGTCAACGCGCACAAACCGGGAACGGCTGCACCGCGCCCTTCAGGAGATAGGTGTCGCGTACCGCTGCGAATCCTGCGGCAACCCGGGCAAGTGGCTGGGGCAGTCCTTCACGCTCCAGATCGATCACATCAACGGTGAGTGGCTCGACAACCGGGCCGAGAACCTTCGCTACCTCTGCCCCAACTGCCACGCGCTCACTGACACATGGTGCCGGAACCGGCGCCCTGCTAAATCGGCCGCCATATAGGTCTTCGGGTCTGTTGCAGCCTTCCCTTGTAGACTGCCGGAGACGCGCGAGTGCTGGAATTGGTGAGACAGGCTGGTTTTAGGTACCAGTGCCCTAGCGGCGTGAGGGTTCGAGTCCCTCCTCGCGCACCCCGGTGACAGGCCCGGCTCGCTTCTGCAGTGAGCTGGGCCTGTCGCGTTCACCGAGAGGCTGTCACCCCACCAGCTCCCGCACCACCGGCACCAGTGCCCGGAACGCCTTGCCTCGGTGGCTGATCGCGTTCTTCTCCGCCGGGGTCAGTTCCGCGCAGGTGCGGGTCTCGCCGTCCGGCTGGAGGATCGGGTCGTAGCCGAAGCCGTTCGTGCCGGACGGGGTGTGGCGCAGGGTGCCCAGGAGGCGGCCCTCGACCACGCGTTCCGTGCCGTCGGGGAGGGCCAGGGCCGCCGCGCAGGCGAAATGGGCGCCGCGGTGCGGGTTGTCGATGTCGGAGAGCTGGGCCAGGAGCAGGTCCAGGTTGGCCCGGTCGTCGCCGTGGGTGCCGGCCCAGCGGGCGGAGAAGATGCCGGGAGCGCCGCCGAGTACGTCCACGCAGAGGCCGGAGTCGTCGGCGACGGCGGGGTGGCCGGTGGCCTTGGCCAGCGCGTGGGCCTTGAGGAGGGCGTTCTCGGCGAAGGTGACGCCGGTCTCCTTGACGTCGGGGATGTCCGGGTACGCGTCCGCGCCGACAAGTTCATGGTCGAGGCCTGCGTGGGCGAGGATCGCATGGAGTTCGGTGATCTTCCCGGCGTTGCGGGTGGCGAGGATGAGGCGGGTCATGTCACCCAGTATCGGGGGTGGTCCGGACGTGCAGGACCGTCACGACCGTCCGGGCTGTCAGGGGGTGCAGACCTTGCCGATCTCTTTGGCGGCGTCGGTGACCGGGGCGATGTCGGGGGTGGCGTCGCCCTTGTCGACGGCGTCGCGGACGTTGCCGACGCCGGATCGGAGGTCGTCGACGGCCTTGCCGAGGTCGGCGTTGTCGGTCTTGTCGCCGAGGTCGCCGAGCTCCTTCTCGATGTCGTCGAGGGCTTCCGATGCCCGGGTGGGGTCGTTCGAGGCGTTGGAGACGGCCTGTTGGAGGTTGTCGACGCCGGTGGCGATGGCGTCGGCGGTGCGGACGCAGTCGAGCGCCTTGTCGACGGCGCCGCAGCCGGCCGCCGCGGTGAGGGTGAGGGCGGTCAGGGTCAGCACGAGGGTGATGCGGCGCCGGCGGGCGGCCTTGGCCATGGTGCGGTTCCTCCCCGGGTGCGGATACACGGACGGGCGCACGGTTCGAACCGTGCGCCCGTGTTCGTAACGACGCGTTGTGGTGCGTACTTGGTTGCTTCTTCACCCGCGCCTCGCGGGGGGAGTTACTCGCCGAGGGTGCGGGCGAGGGCGTCGTTCTGGAAGACGGTGAGGTCCGCGCAGCCGACGGTGGCGAGGTCGAGCAGGGCGCCCAGTTCCTTGCGGTCGAAGGGGGTGGCCTCGGCGGTGCCCTGGACCTCGACGAAGCGGCCGTCGCCGGTGCAGACGACGTTCATGTCGGTCTCGGCGCGGACGTCCTCCTCGTAGCAGAGGTCGAGGAGGGGAGTGCCGTCGACGATGCCGACGCTGATCGCGGAGACGGTGTCGGTCAGCGGCTTGCGGCCGTGCTTGACGAGCTTCTTGCGCTGGGCCCAGGTGACGGCGTCGGCGAGGGCTACGTAGGCGCCGGTGATGGCGGCGGTGCGGGTGCCGCCGTCGGCCTGGAGGACGTCGCAGTCCAGGACGATGGTGTTCTCGCCGAGGGCCTTGTAGTCGACGACGGCGCGCAGGGAGCGGCCGATGAGCCGGCTGATCTCGTGGGTGCGGCCGCCGATCTTGCCGCGTACGGATTCCCGGTCGCCGCGGGTGTTGGTGGAGCGGGGCAGCATGGAGTATTCGGCGGTGACCCAGCCTTCGCCGCTGCCCTTGCGCCAGCGGGGGACGCCCTCGGTGACGGAGGCGGTGCAGAAGACCTTGGTGTCGCCGAAGGAGATGAGTACGGAGCCTTCGGCGTGCTTGCTCCATCCGCGTTCGATGGTGACGGGGCGGAGCTGTTCGGGGGTGCGGCCGTCGATACGAGACATGGCGTCGACTGTATCCGGTGCGGGGATGGCGCCCGTTCGGGTGCCGGGGCGGCTGCCGGGGCGATGCCGCGCGGGGTCGGTGGGGTGCCGTGCGGGGCCCGGCGCGGTTCCCGTTCCGGTGCGGCACAGGCCCCGTCCGGGCGGGCGGGGCCTGCGTGGCGCTGAGCGGTCCGGCTCAGCGGGTGGCTATGCGCAGCGTCCGGCGGCCGGTCACATCATGTCTTCGATGTCGGCGGCGATGGGGTCGGCGTCCGTACCGATGACGACCTGGATCGCGGTGCCCATCTTGACGACGCCGTGGGCTCCGGCGGCCTTGAGCGCGGCTTCGTCGACCTTGCTGGGGTCGTGGACCTCGGTGCGCAGGCGCGTGATGCAGCCTTCGATCTCGTCGATGTTCTCGATACCGCCGAGCCCGGCGACGATCTTCTCAGCCTTGCTGGCCATGGCCTTCTCCCTGGTTGTTCACATGCGTGCGACGGCCCACCCTGGGTCCGTTTCGTCACCGTAACGCACGTTTGGCCCAGCTTCGCGAGCGAGCGTCTGGACCGTCCCCAATGATGACGATCACCGGTGCCCCGTCTACCAGGTGGGTTACGCACCGTACCTCAATTGGTCTACACCAGTCTGCAACGACCGCCGACCCCGCCGTGTTCCGGGAGGACGCCGATGAGCTCGAGCAGCGCCGCAGCGCCACGGAGGACATGGTGGAACGGCTTCTTCCAAGGCCTCCAGAAGATGGGCCGCAGTCTCCAGCTCCCGATCGCCGTCCTGCCCGCGGCGGGCATTCTCAACCGGCTGGGCCAGCCGGACGTATTCGGCGACGAGGGCCTGCGCTGGGGCAACGTGGCCAAGGTGTTCGAGGCCGCGGGCGGTGCGCTGCTCGACTCGGGGCTCGGTCTCCCCCTGCTGTTCTGCATCGGTGTGGCGATCGGCATGGCGAAGAAGTCGGACGGTTCGACCGCGCTCGCCGCGGTGGCCGGCTTCCTCGTCTACTACGCGGTGCTGCACGCCTTCCCGGTGGACTGCGCCCCCGGCTCGACATTCACCTCGGGCGGCACCTGGTTCGGCACCTGCGTCACCGGCAACGCCAAGGTGACGGCCGCGCAGTACCAGAACCCGGGGGTCTTCGGCGGCATCGTGATGGGTCTGCTGTCCGCCTGGTTCTGGCAGCGGTACCACCGGGTCAAGCTGGTGGACTGGCTGGGCTTCTTCAACGGACGCCGGCTCGTCCCGATCATCATGGCGTTCGTCGGCCTGCTCTTCGCCGCGCTGTGCGCCTGGCTCTGGCAGCCGATCGGCGACGGTCTGACCAGCTTCTCCAAGTGGCTGGTGGACCTGGACTGGGCCGGCTCCGGCATCTTCGGTGTCGCCAACCGCGCACTGCTGGTCATCGGTCTCCACCAGTTCCTGAACACGTTCGTCTGGTTCCAGTTCGGCGACTTCACCAAGCCGGACGGCACGGTCGTGCACGGTGACATCAACCGCTTCCTGGCGGGCGACCCGACGGCCGGTCAGTTCACCTCGGGCTTCTTCCCGATCATGATGTTCGCCCTGCCCGCGGCGGCGCTGGCGATCTACCACTGCGCCAAGCCGCATCGCCGCAAGGCGGTCGGCGGCATGATGCTCTCGGTCGGCCTGACGTCGTTCGTGACGGGTATCACCGAGCCGATCGAGTACTCGTTCCTCTTCGTCGCACCGCTGCTGTACGCGATCCACGCGGTGCTCACCGGTGTCTCGATGGCGGTGACGTGGGCGATCGGAGTCAAGGACGGCTTCAGTTTCTCCGCGGGCCTGATCGACTACGTCATCAACTGGAGCCTGGCGACCAAACCATGGCTGATCATTCCGATCGGCCTGGTCCTCGCCGCCGTGTATTACGTGATCTTCCGGTTCGCGATCACCAAATTCAATCTCCAGACGCCGGGCCGGGAGCCCGACGAGCTGGAGGAAGAGATCGAGAGAGATCTCACGAAATAGCAGATCAGGCGGGTCTTTCGACCCAATCGACAAAGGCCCTCGGCCCCTTCCGCCCGAGGGGCTTCGCCATGTCACCGAGCGTGGGTGATAGCTGATGCGAAGTAGTCGAATGGTGAAGGTTCCTTATCTCACCCACACCGTGTTACAACTGGTCTACACCACTGAGTGGTCCAGACCGCGTGGCGATCTGCCGCGTTCTTCGAGTCGTCGCCTCCCCCCTCATCGACCTGGGCGGCGCCTTGTCCAATGGAGGAAGTTGATGTCCACGGCAGACACCGCGCCCGCGGTCACCAAGAAGAAGGGCGCCGGCGTGATGGCGGTCATGCAACGCATCGGCCGCAGCCTCATGCTGCCGGTCGCGGTGCTGCCCGCGGCCGCGCTGCTCGTCCGCCTCGGTCACGACGACATGCTCGGCAGGGACTCGTTCCCGGGCTTCGTCACCAAGATCGCGAGCTTCATGGACGCGGGTGGCAACGCCATCTTCGCCAACTTGGCGCTGCTGTTCGCCGTCGGTATCGCGATCGGCTTCGCCAAGAAGTCGGACGGCTCCACCGCCCTCGCGGCCGTCACCGGCTACCTGGTCTTCCAGAAGGTGCTCGCCACCTTCACCGACAGCAATCTTCCGAAGATCGCGACGGTGGTCGACGGCAAGATAGTCATGACGGACGCCCCCGTGGACGCAGGGGTCCTCGGCGGTGTGGTGATGGGCATCGTCGTCGCGCTGCTCTACCAGAAGTTCTACCGGACGAAGCTGCCGGACTGGGCGGGCTTCTTCGGCGGCCGCCGCCTGGTCCCGATCCTCTCCGCGTTCGCGGGCCTGGTCATCGGCATCGTCTTCGGTTACATCTGGCCGGTGCTCGGCACCGGACTGCACAACTTGGGTGAGTGGCTGGTCGGTTCGGGCGCGGTCGGTGCGAGCATCTTCGGTGTCGCCAACCGTGCGCTGATCCCGGTCGGCATGCACCACCTGCTGAACTCGTTCCCGTGGTTCCAGGCCGGTGAGTACCACGGCAAGAGCGGCGACATCAACCGTTTCCTGGCCGGTGACCCGACGGCCGGACAGTTCATGACCGGCTTCTTCCCGATCATGATGTTCGCCCTCCCGGCTGCCTGCCTCGCGATCGTCCACTGCGCCCGCCCCGAGCGCCGCAAGGTCGTCGGCGGCATGATGTTCTCGCTCGCCCTCACCGCGTTCGTCACCGGTGTGACCGAGCCGATCGAGTTCACCTTCATGTTCATCGCCCCGGCGCTGTACGCGATCCACGCGGTGCTCACCGGTGTCTCGATGGCCCTCACCTGGGGCCTCGGCATGAAGGACGGCTTCGGCTTCTCCGCCGGCGCGGTCGACTTCTTCCTGAACCTCGGCATCGCGAGCAAGCCATGGCTGCTGGTGCTGGTCGGTCTCTGCTTCGCGGCGGTCTACTACGTGGTCTTCCGCTTCGCGATCACCCGGTTCAACCTGCCGACTCCGGGCCGCGAGTCCGACGAGGAACTGGCCGAGCTGCTCAAGGCCGAGGCGAAGTAGCCCTCGTCGCGGGCCCCACCCGTACGCCGCAGCGGCTCGAAGCCCTCACCTCCCCGGCGGGAGGTGAGGGCTTCGTCGTGTCCCCGGCGTCGGGCCGGGCTTCAGATCTCGTAGACCGCGCCCGGCGCCGCCACCTCGACCGGTCCGTCGAAGAACATGCGGGCGTCGGCCAGGTTGCGGTCGGCGTCGGTCCACGGCGGGATGTGGGTGAGGACGAGACGTCCCACTCCGGCGCGGGCGGCGATCTCGCCCGCCTCGCGGCCGTTGAGGTGGAGGTCCGGGATGTCCTCCTTGCCATGGATGAACGATGCTTCGCAGAGGAACAGATCGACGCCTTCGGCAAGCTCGTCCAGGGCCTCGCAGGCGCCTGTGTCGCCGGAGTACGTGAGCGAGCGGCCGCCGTGCTCGATCCGGATGGCGAAGGAGTCGATGGGGTGGCAGACCTTCTCCGTACGGACCGAGAAGGGGCCGATCTCGAACGAGCCGGGCTTCAGCGTGTGGAAGTCGAAGACCTCGCTCATCGCCCGCTCGGACGGGGTGTCGCCGTGCGCGGTGGTCAGCCGCTGTTCGGTGCCGTCGGGGCCGTAGACCGGGAGGGGGCCGGCAGGGCCCCCGTCGTGCCGGTAGTAACGGACGACGAAGTACGCGCACATGTCGATGCAGTGATCGACATGGAGGTGGCTGAGAAAAATGGCGTCGAGGTCGTAGAGACCGACATGGCGCTGCAGCTCGCCGAGGGCGCCGTTGCCCATGTCGAGGAGCAGCCTGAAGCCGTCGGCCTCTACGAGGTAGCTCGAACACGCCGATCCCGCGGACGGGAACGAGCCGGAGCAGCCGACGACGGTGAGCTTCATGGAGCGTGAACCTCCGAGACGTGGGAACGGGGAGGGTTCGTGCGGTCTGTTGAGCGATTTGTCGAGCGTAAAGCGCGAAACAGCCGGTCGCTCCTCCACGGCCGTCCGTTGTGGGGGAACTCACCTGCTCTGTCACCGGTTCGATGGAAGAAGCGGGGAACGCCGGTACGGTCGGGGCATGGACATGTCCTGGTGGTGGATCGCGTTCGCTGTTGTCGTGCTGCTCGCGCTCGTGGCGGCGCTCGCCGATGGGCGGGGTCGGGGAGGGCGGCGGCCGGGCGGGCGTTCCGGCAGGTCGGCGGGCATGCGCTCGGGCGGGCGTCCGGGCGGGCGGACGCGCCCGCCGGCGGGTCCGGGACGCGGCACGGGGCCGGAGCGCGGGCCGCGGCCGGGTGAGATCTGGTGGGCCGAGGTGCCGTACGAGGACGGACCGGGGGCGAAGGACCGGCCCTGTCTGGTGCTGTCGGTACGGGGTGGCTCGGCGCTCGTCGCGAAGATCACCAGCAAGCATCACCAGGAGCGGCCCGGGGTGATCGCGCTGCCCGCGGGAACGGTGGGGGATGAGCGGGAGCGGGCGAGTTTCCTGGAGACGGACGAGTTGCGGAAGGTAGCCGTGCGGGGCTTCCGGCGGCGGGTGGGGGTGGTGGACCCGGGGGTGTGGGAGCGGGTGCGCGGGCTCGGCTGAGGTCGGGGCGCACGGCGAGGGACGGCCCGGAGACGGTCTCGATCGCCGGACGGTCCGGACGGGCCGGGAGACGGTCTCGATCGCAGGACGGGCCGGTGGTTCGGTCCGTCCGGCTCGTCCGGCTGGTCCGGCTGGTCCGGCTGGTCCGGCTGGTCCGGCTGGTCCGGCTGGTCCGGCTGGTCCGGCTGGTCCGACGATCGATGACGAGGGGCTGGGGTCCTTCGTTCGGATCAGACCGGATCAGCGAACGGGGCACGCGAGCCCGGCCTGATCCGAACGAGAGGCGCTACGCCCAGAGCTGGCCGTGCAGCGTTTCGATGGCCGCTTCCGTCGTCGGGGCGGTGTAGACGCCCGTCGACAGGTACTTCCAGCCGCCGTCCGCGACGACGAAGACGATGTCGGCCTGCTCCCCCGCCTTGACGGCCTTGTTTCCCACTCCGATCGCGGCGTGGAGCGCGGCGCCGGTGGAGACACCCGCGAAGATGCCTTCCTGCTGGAGGAGTTCGCGGGTACGGGTGACGGCGTCCGCGGAGCCGACCGAGAAGCGGGTGGTGAGGACCGAGGCGTCGTACAGCTCGGGTACGAAGCCCTCATCGAGGTTGCGGAGCCCGTAGACCAGGTCGTCGTAGCGCGGCTCGGCGGCGACGATCTTGACGTCGGGCTTGTGTTCGCGCAGGTAGCGGCCGACGCCCATGAGCGTGCCGGTGGTGCCGAGGCCCGCCACGAAGTGGGTGACGGACGGGAGGTCGGTGAGGATCTCCGGGCCGGTGGTGGCGTAGTGGGCACCCGCGTTGTCGGGGTTGCCGTACTGGTAGAGCATGACCCAGTCGGGGTGCTCGGCGGCCAGTTCCTTGGCGACGCGTACGGCCGTGTTGGAGCCGCCGGCGGCCGGGGAGGAGATGATCTCGGCGCCCCACATGGCGAGCAGGTCGCGCCGTTCCTGGGAGGTGTTCTCCGGCATGACGCACACGATGCGGTAGCCCTTGAGCTTGGCCGCCATGGCGAGCGAGATACCGGTGTTGCCGCTGGTGGGCTCCAGGATGGTGCAGCCGGGTGTCAACCGGCCGTCCTTCTCCGCCTGTTCGACCATGTGGAGCGCGGGGCGGTCCTTGATCGAGCCGGTGGGGTTGCGGTCCTCCAGCTTGGCCCAGATACGGACGTCGGCCGAGGGAGACAGCCGCGGCAGGCGGACGAGCGGGGTGTTGCCGACCGCGGCGAGCGGGCTGTCGTACCGCATCAGTTCATGCCCACCCGTCGCCCGACCGCCGCCCCGGCGGCTCCTCCGGCGACGGCCGGGAGGATGGTGACGTTGTCGCCGTCGCTGAGCTTGGTGGAGATGCCGTCGAGGAAGCGGACGTCCTCGTCGTTGAGGTAGACGTTCACGAAGCGGCGGAGTTCGTCGCCGTCGACGATGCGCTCACGGATGCCGTTGTGGCGGCTGTCCAGGTCCGTGAAGAGGTCGGCGAGGGTCTCCCCGTTGCCCTCGACGGCCTTGGCGCCGTCGGTGTAGGTGCGGAGGATGGTCGGAATGCGGACCTCGATGGCCATGGCGTGGGCTCCTGTCGAATGCGGAGAGATGGCGTGGGGCGCGCGGCTCTGCCCCCGCGCGGGGGTTGGTGCGTTTCGGACGGGTGCTCGGGCCTCGGGCCCGGCTCAGGCCCGGCGGCCGGCGGGCAGGCCGCTCGTACAGATCGCGCTGGAGAGCCTGCACAGGTCGACGTGCAGCCGCGCCACGAGCAGCATGCCCGGCGTCTTGTCGCTCACGTCATGGGGAACCATGCGGTCATCGTATCGATTCCCGGTCCGTGATCTGGAGTGTGATCTCACCTGGTGGATGGTCGACGTTCGCCAGGTGGACGGGGGCGCGGCGGACCCGGCCCCGTCCGGCCGACGGGGCGGCGCGGCGGCGGGGTCGGGCGGCGCGAGGAGGTTGGGGCGGGTCCGGGCGGCGCGAGCAGGTCAGGCGGGCTCGTACGCCTCGACGACCTCGACGGGCTCCTCGGTGATCTCGCCGTCCACGATGCGGTAGGAGCGGAACTGGAAGGGGCCCGCGTCGTCGGTGTCTGCGGTGGAAACGAGGACGTAGTGCGCGCCGGGTTCGTTGGCGTACGTGACGTCGGTGCGGGAGGGGTAGGCCTCGGTCGCGGTGTGGGAGTGGTAGACGATCACCGGCTCCTCGTCGCGGTCGTCCATCTCGCGGTAGAGCTTGAGGAGGTCGCCCGAGTCGAACTCGTAGAAGGTGGGCGAGCGGGCGGCGTTGAGCATGGGGATGAACCGTTCGGCCCGGCCGGTTCCGGCCGGGCCCGCGACCACGCCGCACGCCTCGTCGGGGTGGTCGGCGCGGGAGTGCGCGACGATCTGGTCGTAGAGCGCCTGGGTGATGGTCAGCATGGCGCCCAGGATAGGCGGGCGGGCCCCGCGTACCGAGGGGTGGTACGCGGGGCCCGCATGGTGGACGTGGCCGTTGGGACGGCGGTCGCCCGGGGATGGTTCGGGGTTCGTACGAAGTGGCCTCAGCTCTTCGCGAAGGCCTTGTTCTCGGGGTTGCGGGCCTTGAGCACCAGGTACGAGACGCCGAGGGCGGCCGCCCAGAGCGGGGCGCAGTACAGCGAGACCCTGGTGTCCTTGTCGATGCCCATCATCACGACGACCAGGCCGATGAAGGCCAGTGCGAAGACGCTGGTGTACGGGGCGCCGGGAGCCCGGAACCCGGAGCGCGGGAGCACGCCGAGGTCGGCGAGACGGCGGTAGCGGATCTGGCAGACGAGGATCATGATCCAGGCCCACATGCCGGAGATGGTGGCGAAGGAGACGACGTAGGTGAAGGCGTCACCGGGCCACTGGTAGTTGATCCAGACACCGACGAGCATCAGGGCGGCGGAGAAAGTGGTGCCGGCAAGCGGGGTGCCGCTCCTGGTGAGCCGGGTGAAGAACCTCGGGCCCTGTCCGTTGAGCGCAAGGTCACGGAGCATGCGGCCGGTGGAGTACATGCCGGAGTTGCAGGAGGAGAGGGCCGCGGTCAGTACGACGAAGTTGACGATGCCGGCGCCGATACCGAGGCCCATCTTCCGGAACGAGGCGACGAACGGTGAGATGCCGGGCTGGAACTCGGCCCACGGAACCACCGAGAGAATCATGACGAGCGCGCCGATGTAGAAGACCGCGATGCGCCACGGCACGGTGTTGATGGCCTTGGGCAGGACGGTCTTCGGGTCCTTGGACTCGCCCGCGGTGACACCGACGAGTTCCACGGCCAGGAACGCGAACATCACGATCTGCAAGGTCATCAGGGTGCCCTTGATGCCGTGCGGGAAGAAGCCGCCGTCGTCCCAGAGGTGGGCGACGGACGCGGTGTCCCCGGCGTCGGAGAAGCCGAGGGTGAGAATCCCGGCGCAGATGAGGATCATGCCGACGATGGCTGTCACCTTGACCATCGAGAACCAGAATTCGAGTTCCCCGAAGAGCTTTACGGAGATCAGGTTCACGCCGTACAGGATGACTGTGAAGACCAGCGCCGACACCCATTGCGGAATGTCGAACCAGAACGTCATGTACTGGGCGGCGGCGGTGACTTCGGTGATTCCGGTGACGACCCAGAACAGCCAGTAGGTCCAGCCGGTGACAAAGCCTGCGAAGGGCCCGATGAATTCGCGGGCGTACTCCGAGAAGGATCCCGACACCGGGCGGTACATGAGGAGTTCACCCAGGGCGCGCATGATGAAGAAGATCACCAGGCCCGCGACGGCATAAGCCAGGATGAGACTGGGGCCGGCCTTGGAGATCGCCTTTCCCGCACCGAGGAAGAGGCCGGTGCCTATGGCCCCGCCGATGGCGATCATCTGGATCTGACGGGCGCCGAGGGCCCGCTGGTACCCCTCGCCCGTCGCGCCGGCATCTGCGGCCACTGGGGCCTGCCGGCCACCCTGTCCCTTGTCGACCTGCGCCGATGTCATGTGCTGCGCCTTTCTCCACGCCGATCCGCGCCGTCGAAGCCGCGGACCAGGTCCTGATCTTCCGGATATGGATGGAGTGCCACCGGCGGTCGCCGGTTTGTAGCGCCCTCGGGAACAAGAGTGGCGTCCCCGAGTGGTCGTGAAGATTTATCACGGGCACACGGGTGAATCACCGAAGTCGATGTGCCGCACAGCACAGGAAAAAGCGGACAAGGGTTTTCAGTCGCCACATAAGCGACCGTTCAGGTGACGGGATCGTTATTCGGATTTGAGCGTCCGTTGAGCAAACACGCCTCGCACGGGAGACGGGGAATCGGGACGCGGGAATGCCGGAAACCCGGATCGGGCCCGGAGAGCCCGAAAGCCGCGACTGGACCGGGGCCGGGAAGCGCGCAAACCGCGACTCGATCGGGCCCGGGAAGCCCGCAAACCGCAGCCTGGACCGGGGCCGGGAAGCCCGGCAGCCGGGACCGCCCGGCAGGCCCGCAAAACCAGGGCCGGGGGCCGGAAAGCCGGGAACTACGGCATCAGGGTTTCCACGAGGGTTTCCTGGAGCGCGCCGAGCCAGAGATAGGCCATGACCATCGGCTTGCGCGGATCACTGTCGGGAAGCCGGTAGAGCGATCCGGCCTCGCCCTCGTCGTCGTCGGAGACCTCCAGCCGGGTGCCGATGGTGAGCCGGAGGTCGTTGAGGGCACCGAGCCAGTGACGGCACTCGTCGCCGGAGAGCTTGAGTACGGCGCCGCCGTCCTCGGCGACGGACAGGGCGTCCAGGGTGCGCACGACGGCGAGGGCGTCATCACGCTTGCGGGCGCGCAGATCGTTCTCGGTGAAGCGGCGGAACTCCGCCGAAGCGGCGCGCAGTTCGCTGTCCTCGTCGCCGTACGCCTCGGGGAAGAGGCGGGCCAGCGCGGGGTCGGTGGGCGGCTTGCTGGGCCCTTCCGCGAAGAGGGCGGCCAGCGGGTCCTCGCCCTCGGCGGGTTTGTCGCCGGGGCCGATCAGTTCCAGCAGTTGGACGGCGAGGGAGCGCAGGATCGCGATCTCCACCTCGTCGAGCGCGACGGCCGCGCCGCCGCCGGGGGTGGCCTCGAAGTGGCCGGCCATGGGTTTTCTCCGATGGTGGGTCGGGCGGGGCAGGGGGAACGGATCGGCCTAGTTGCGGTCCTGCGTGAGGGTGGCCCACAGCCCGTAGCCGTGCATGGCCTGGACGTCGCGCTCCATCTCCTCGCGGCTGCCGCTGGAGACGACGGCGCGGCCCTTGTGGTGGACGTCCAGCATCAGCCTGTGGGCCTTGTCCTTGGTGTAGCCGAAGTAGGCCTGGAAGACATAGGTCACATAGCTCATGAGATTGACCGGGTCGTTGTGGACCAGCGTCACCCAGGGCACATCGGGCTCGGGGACGACGAGACTCTCCTCGGCCGATTCGGGACGCTCGATCTCTGTGGGGGCGACGCTCACCCACCCCATGCTGCCACTTGGGAGGGGTCATCGCACAAACGACCCGAGATCTCGTCACTTTGACGAAATAGGGGTAGCATCCGGAACATGAACTCTGCGGACCTTGGGCGACGGGTCGGTGTGCCGTCGACGGCGCTCTTCACCGACCAGTACGAGCTCACGATGGTGCAGGCCGCGCTGAAGGCCGGCACGGCCGACCGGCGCTCGGTCTTCGAGGCGTTCACCCGCCGACTGCCGGAGGGCCGGCGCTACGGCGTCGTCGCGGGCATCGGACGGGTGCTGGACGCGGTGGAGAACTTCCACTTCGACGACGAGATGCTCACCTTCCTGCGCGAACAGAACGTCGTCGACGCACCCACGCTCGCCTGGCTGGCCGACTACCGCTTCAGCGGTGACATCTGGGGCTACCCGGAGGGCGAGGTGTACTTCCCCGGCTCGCCGATCCTGCGCGTCGAGGGCTCCTTCGCGGAGTGTGTGCTGCTGGAGACGGTGATCCTCTCGATCCTCAACCACGACTCGGCGATCGCCGCGGCGGCGTCGCGGATGTCCGCGGCGGCGGGCGGACGTGGCCTGATCGAGATGGGTGCACGCCGCACCCATGAACTGTCGGCGGTGGCGTCGGCGCGTGCCGCGTACATCGGGGGCTTCGACACCACCTCCGACCTGGCCGCGGGCTTCCGCTACAACATCCCCACCGTCGGGACGAGCGCCCACGCCTTCACCCTGCTCCACGACACCGAGCGCGACGCGTTCCGGGCCCAGATCGACTCGCTGGGCCGGGGGACGACGCTGCTGGTCGACACGTACGACGTCGCCGAGGCGGTCCGTACGGCGGTCGAGGTCGCCGGGACCGAGCTCGGTGCCGTGCGCATCGACTCCGGGGACCTGCTGCTGGTCGCGCACCGGGTGCGGCAGCAGTTGGACGAGCTGGGCGCCACCGGGACGAAGATCGTGGTGACGTCGGATCTGGACGAGTACGCGATCGCCTCGCTGGCCGCGGCGCCCGTCGACGCGTACGGGGTGGGCACGCAGCTGGTGACCGGCAGCGGGCAGCCCACCTGCTCGATGGTCTACAAGCTGGTCGCCCGCGCCGGATCCGCCGACCCCGCGGAGCCGCTGCGCCCGGTCGCGAAGAAGTCGCTCGGCTCGAAGTCGTCGGTGGGCGGTCGCAAGTGGGCCGCGCGCCGGCTGGACTCGAACGGCGTGGCCGAGGCGGAGGTGATCGGCACCGGTCCCGTACCCCCGGAGCTGGCCGACCGGCAGCTGCTGGCCGAGCTGGTCAGGGGCGGTGAGGTGATCGCCCGTGAGCCGCTGGACGCGGCGCGTGCGCGGCACATGACGGCGCGGGCGGGGCTGCCGATGTCGGCGATGCAGTTGTCCCGCGGGGAGCCGGTGATCCCCACGGAGTACGCGTGACGGGGCTGACGCGGGGACGGTGACCGGGCCGCCCGGTGGCCTTTTCGCCCTCCCTGGCCGGACGGGCTCGACGGTGCCGCCGGCCGCGCTTGAGCTCACTGCCGGTGCACCGTCCCCCTCCCTGAACCGCTCCCGAGTCAAACGCGGCGAGGTGCCGTAGCTGTCGTCGCACGCCTGCCAGGGATTACGGGACAGCCCTTAGGCTCGAATACGTCCCTCATGACCGCCGACCCGTCCCCCACCGAAGGACACCCGCCATGCACCGCGCCTTGATCGTCGTGGACGTCCAGAACGACTTCTGCGAGGGCGGCAGCCTCGCCGTGGCGGGGGGCTCCGATGTCGCCGCCGCCATCACCGACCTGATCGGCGAGGCCCAGCCCGGGTACCGCCATGTGGTGGCCACCCGTGACCACCACGTCGACCCCGGCAACCACTTCTCCGCGCAGCCGGACTTCGAGCACTCCTGGCCCGCGCACTGTGTCGCCGGTACGGAGGGGGTGGGCTTCCACCCGAATTTCGCCCCCGCGGTCGCCTCGGGGGCGATCGACGCGGTGTTCGACAAGGGTGCCTATGCCGCGGCGTACAGCGGCTTCGAGGGCCTCGACGAGAACGGTGTGGGACTGGCCGACTGGCTGCGGGACCACGAGATCACCGAGGTCGACGTGGTCGGCATCGCGACCGACCACTGCGTGCGGGCGACGGCGCTGGACGCGGTCCGGGCGGGTCTCACGACGCATGTGCTGCTCGATCTGACCGCAGGGGTCGCCGAGGAGACCACGGACCGGGCGCTGGAGGAGCTCCGCAGGGCGGGCGTGAAGCTCTCCGGCAAGCCCGTGGTGTAGCCGGGCGGATCAGCCACGGGCCCGCCCCCGCCGCCCCCACCGTCGTCCCCGCCTCAGGCCGGGCGGCGGGCCGGTACGGACGGGCGGAGCAGGGCTCGGATCGGATGCCAGAGCTCCTGCGCCCGCTGGGGCCGGGCCCGCCAGAGCATCCCGTCGGGGTGGTGGAGCACGGCGGTGATCTCGTCGGGGGTGGGCGGCTCGGCGTTGCCGCGGAGATAGACGGCGCGCAGACCCAGATTGCGCAGCCGGGTCAGCGCGCGGGCCCGGTTGGCCGCGTGCACCAGGACCCGGACGGGAGTGCCCGGACCTGTTCCGTCCGTCGGGCCGTTCAGGGTGATCGCCACCACCACCGTGCCGTTCGGCAACTTGCTGAATCCTCCGCCTGCCATGCTCCGCGCTCCCCCGTGAGACGTCGTGTCAATAAGGATCTGAACAAGAGGCACCTAAACACGATCGGCCGCCGCCCGCTAGAGGGCGACGGCCGATCAAGCTCTGACCTGCGGTGATATGGAACTACTTGTGCGAGGGGCCCACCTTGACGATCATCATCGAGCCGTCGCGCGGCTCGCTGACGACCGTGATCCGGGTGTTCGTGTCAGTGACCTGAACGCTTCCGGTCTTGTTCTCCTTGTACCAGTAGGTTCCCTTGTGGTCGTCGAAGACCGGGATGCCGAGCTGCGGCTTGATCTGCACCGGCACATCGGCGTTGTGCAGGGTGAAGCCGTCGGTCGCGTACCGGCTGAAGGGTGCGTCGAAGGGCTGGATCTTGTTGCGGATGATCGTGCCGTCCGCCCACTTCAGCGGCTTGGCGTGCGCGTCGATCGGCAGGATCAGGCCCTTGCCCGGGTGGGCCGAGACGTTGTTGTTCTTCTGGGAACGGTCCCACTGCCAGATGAGCAGACCGTTCTGGTACGGGTAGTGCTCGACCCAGTCCGGACGGGTCTTGGAGAAGCCGAAGTTGTACGGGCCGACCTTGAGGGTCTGGTCGTAGCTGACGTACTGGCGGTTCTCCGCGATGTAGTACTGCGGGTAGTCCTTGGTGAACGACTCGCCGACGCGGGAGAAGCCCTTGGCGGTCCAGCCGTTGTCGTCGCCCTCGGCGTTGTCCGTGAAGAGCGTGGCACCGTCGGCGTTGACCGAGATGGTGTCGGCCGCGAAGCCGACGCCGCCCGCGCCGCCGTCGGTGGCGTAACGGAAGCGGATGTCGATCTTCTTGCCCGCGTAGGCGTCCAGCGGGTAGGAGAGCTTCTGGTACGCACCGGAGACATCGGTCAGGGCCGGCTTGTCACTGGCGTCGCGCGGGATCGCCTTGCCGTCGGCCGTGCCGTCGATCGCGGTCCAGCTGGTGCCGCCGTTGTCCGACACCTCGGTGTAGAGGAAGTCGTAGTCCTTCTCGATGTCCCAGAAGCCCGCGAGGTCCAGGGACGCCTTGGACTTGCCGGTCAGGTCGACCGAGCGGGACAGGGTGTTGTTGAGGTTGTCGCCCATGTTGCTCCACCACTGCTTGGAGCCCTCCGCGGGCTTCGTGACAGCGGTGGTGACGGGCTTGTCCGGCAGTGTGACGAGGAGCGCCTGCTTGTCCTTGGTGTTGTACTCGGACACGCCCAGCTTGTGGGTGGAGTTCGTCGCGGCCTTGGCCTCGTCGTAGTTCAGCCAGCCCAGCTGGAGCTTGTCCCAGGCGGTCATGTCGCCGGGCAGGTCACCGATCTGGTTCTTGCCGGTGCCGAGCCAGGAGCCCGCCGACATCAGGGACCAGAAACCGACCGAGTTCTCGGCGGTGTTGGTGGTGTCGTACAGGTCGGGCAGGCCCAGGTCGTGGCCGTACTCGTGGGCGAAGACGCCCAGGCCGCCGTTCTCGGGCTGCGCGGTGTAGTCGCCGACCCAGAAGCCGGTGTCACCGATCTCGGTGCCGCCGGCCTTGTTGCCGGCCGGGCCGGTCGCACCGGCGTCGGTGCCGTAGGCGTACCAGCGGTGCGCCCAGATGGCGTTGGTGCCCTGCGCGCCGCCACCCGCGGACTCGTCCTCACCGGCGTGGACGATCTGGAAGTGGTCGAGGTAGCCGTCGGGCTCGTTGAAGTCGCCGTCGTTGTCGTAGTCGTAACGGTCCCACTGGTCGTACTGCGCGAGATCCGCCTTGATCTGCTCCTGGGTACGGCCCTTGGCCTTCTGGTCGGCGACCCAGGCGTTCACGCCGTCGCGGATCATGTCCCAGGCGTTGGCGCAGTTGGTCGAGCCGCAGTAGTTGGAGCCGTAACGCGCCTCGTTGTACGGCACCTTGACCCAGTCGGAGACCTCGCCGTCGACCGAGTAGCGCCCGGAGGACGTCTTCTCGTAGTAGGTCTTCAGCGAGTCCTTGCCGACGCCCTCACCGAAGTAGAGGTCCTGGAAGTGCGCCTGGTTGTAGTCGGCCTGCCAGGCGGTGCTGTTGTCCTTCTTGGGGTCCGGCTTGGCGATCGTGTTGTGCGCCGGGCCGGGCGTGCCGCCGTACTTCTTGACGGGAGGCTTCGGGCCGTCACCGTCCGGGTCGAACATGGTCGTGTCGTCGACCTTGTCGCCGAACTCGACCAGGATCGTGAAGATCTTGTCGGTCTTCTCGCGGCCGAGCTCGACGTACTTCTTGTCGTCGAGCTTGACGACCTGGGAGCCGCCTCGCTTCGATATCTTCTTGTCGCCCGATATGACCTTTTCCAGGGCTGCCTGACGCTGTGCGTCCTGCTGCTCGCTGAAAGGGCCCTTCAGATCGTGCTCGTTGCCCTTGGCCGAGCCCGGGTCACGGCGCTCGACCGCGGAGGCCTTGGCCCCTGATGCATGGTCATCCGCCTGAGCGATGGCGAAAGCTGACGCCGTGGCGGCAGTGGCGGCCATGGCCACGACAACCGCTGCGGCGCGAAGCGCCCGTCTGTGAGTGGTCACTTGATGCAGTCCTCCCCGGCGCCCGCGGCTGCGGCCTGGGGTGGTGGGGCCGCGCGCGGATACGCGTCACAAGTGACGTCATTCGACCGGAGTTACGAGAGAAAAGACAGATCTTGACTTGAACAGGCCAAGTGCACTATGCAGGAGCGCATTTCCGTTATCCGGACGTTCACCACGCGGGCGACCGGCGCGTCACAGCCCAAGCCCGGAGCGCGGCATGACTCCGTGCGCCCCCCGTGCACCGGCACCGTGGGTTAGGCCATGCTTACTACCGGCTCCGCTCGGGCATCCACCGTCGTAGAGTCGCTTGACAGTGCGACCGTGTTGAGAGACTGCCCATCCGATGCCCTGAGGACGGATACCGCCATGCCGCGTATCACTGCCGCACAGCTCTCCTACGGTTCGGTCACCGTCGTCTTCTCCACCCTCGCCATGCTGCTGCTCTCCCGTACGGGTTCGGGCCTCGGCATCGCCGTCATCGGGACCGCGGCGCTCGCGCTCGGTCTGCTGGTGGCCGTGACCGTACCCCTCCCGTCCCGGGCGAAAACAGCGAGGTCGTCGAGGGCCGGGGCCGCAGCCCGTACGAACCAGGACGCGGTCTCCGCCGCCGTCGAGGCCGAGGGCCTCGCCCTCGACGGCGTCCGGGCCCCGATCCCGGCGGCCCGCGCGGCCGAGCAGCGGAGAACAGCGCGTGCGGACGAGCGTCTGAACCAGCACTCCCTGCGGCGCTGACGGCTCAACGGCCTCGGTCTTCGTACGGGTTCGACGACCGAGCCCGTACGAAGACCGAGGCCTTTGTGGCATGGGGGGGTGAGGACGCATGCCTCAGTTGGTCTGGACGACCACCGTCTTCGCCGACTTGTCGTGCAGGCCCTGCCGATAGGGCTTGTCCGTGAACATGAGCACGATGTTGATCAGCCACCACAGGCAGGGGCAGCACAGCAGCGCCGGCAGCCACAGCACCACGGCCCGCAGGAACGCCGCCCCGGTGTCCGGCACCCGGCCGTCGTTGAGCATCGCGACCCGCAGCTTCAGCAGCCGTTTACCGATGGTCCGGCCGTCCTTGTGCGTGAAGTACGTGTCGTACGCGACGTAGACCACCAGCCCGATCAGTGACCAGAGCAGTTGGTGACCGCTGTACGTCTGGCTGAAGACGTTGCCGACACCGTTGTTGCTGGTGTTGTCGTTCGACACCTCGACCGCGCCGCCCCAGGGCAACGAGATCAGATACAGCGGGATCGAGATGATCAGGAAGTCGATCAGCCGGGCCAGAATCCGCTTCCCCGGTTCGCCGAGCGGCGGCATACCGGCCAGCGGATCGGCACCCCCGTACGGGCCACCGCCGCCATAGGGACCGGGATCGTACGGCGGCGGAGGCGGAGCGCTGTCGTAGGGCGAACCCGATGGCGGCCCCTGGGGCTCTGGAGGCTCCTGAGGCCCCTGCGGCCCCGGGGGCTCCTGCGGCCCCTGCGGCCCTTGTGACCCCTGTGGCTTCTTGAGGAACGGGTCGTCCTCGGGCGGCTCACCGGACGTCGGCTGATCGTTGCTCATGGGGGCAGTGCATCCCGGCCCACGGGCGCCCGCAACGGCTCAGGTGCGTTCGGGGGAACGGGGTCTCCCCGAGGCCCCCTCACCCGATGGGCCGTCAGCCGGACGAGTGCGCTCAGCGGCTCCCCGCGCGGGTCGGCCCCGATGTCCGAAGCCGGCCCGCGTGGTCGGCGCGATGGGTCACCGCCCGGGTCAGCCCGCGACGAAGGTGTGCGCCGCCTTGTCGTGCCAGCACTGCCGCCACGGCCGGTCGAACAGGCACCAGAGCACATTGACCACCCCGACCACCAGGACGCCCAGCACGCCGTAGACCAGCCAGCGGCGCAGCGCGGCACCGAAGGCCGGGGGCCCGTGGGACTCGATGTCCCGCACTTCGAGCCCGCAGAGCTTCTTGCCGAGCGTACGGCCCCACTTGGCGGTCGGCAGTGCCTCCAGCAGGACGCCGAGCACCAGGAACGCGCCGAGCACCGCGCCGAACAGACCGGCCGTGGTGGAGTCCACCAGCCAGACGGTGACCGTCTCGCCGGACAGCTTCGCCGCGCTGATCTTCGCGTCGATGTGGTCCATCGCCCGCGAGACGAACGGGAACCCGATCGCGCCGACCAGCGCGGCCAGCACCACCGTGTCGACGAGCCGGGCGGCGAACCGCTTGCCGAGTCCGGCGGGCCTGGCCGATGCCTGGGCCTGCGCGAGCTGCTGGAAGTGATCGTTGACCGGGGGCTTCCAGGGCACGACGGGCTGGTCCGGCTGTCCACCCTGCGCACCGAACTGCCGATGGGGCTGCTGGGCCTGGAGCGGGAGCTGGGGCTGCGGCTGCGGCTGTGGCTGGGGCTGGGGCTGGGGCTGGGGGGCCTGCTCGGCGTGGGCGAGCTGATGGACGTGCTGCGCCCAGGAGGCGGCGCCGTCGCCCGCACCCGGCGTGACCGGGCTGTTGGGCTCGCCCGGGGTGGGAGCGGCCGGGGCAGGGGCCGGGGCGGGGGCCTGCGCCGGGGTCTGCGCGGGAGGCCGCGCACCGGTCCCCGGGGCGAGCGCGCGGATCGCCATCGTCCCGTTCGCGGGCGGCTGTTCCGTCGTCCGGGGTGCGGGCGGACGGGTGCCCCGGCCCACGGCACGGATCGCGACCGTGCCGTCGGTGGGCGGCCCTCCCGCGTCGCCGCCGCTGCCCGTACCGCTGCCACCGGGGCGGCCCGTGCGGTCGCCCCGGATCGCGACGGTGTTCTCGGGTGCCTGGCCGCCGCCGTGCACGGCCGGCAGCGCGCCGCCCGCCGGGTCCGGGGAGGCGGGTCGGCGCGGGTCCGCGGGAGCGCGGCCGACGGGTGCCCGGACCGCGGGGACGAGATCGGCCGGGAGCCGGCCGGCCGACGTACGGGGATCCCGGCCGGGCTCCGGTCCCGAGCCGGACCCGGCCGCGGACTCCGGACCCGATGGCCGTCCCCGCTCGCCGGGCTGCCCGGTGCCGCCCCAGGAGACCCGCCGGTCGCGCTCCCCGCCGAAGCCGGTCTGCCGGGACGCGTCGGCCTGCCAGGCGGTGGCCGGTTCGGGACGGTTGTCCGCGAACGGTTCCTCGTCGAGGAAGACCGGACCGGTCTCGTCCACCGGTGCGTCGGCCGACGCGGACGCCGGGGCCGTCGGCTGCGGCCCGCCCGCCGCTCCGCCGGGCACCGGTTCGCCCTGCTGAGGGGCGGGCCGGCTCGTGCCGGGCACCCACGAAGCGCCGTTCCAGTACCGGACGTATCCGGGAATGGACGGGTCGGGGTAGTACCCCTCGCGGGGGCTTTCGTCACCGGGTGCCGGGGTTGGGGCGCTCATCACCGTGGTCCCGTATCTCTTCGAGGCCGCAATTCAACGGGTCCACATCTATCAGACGCCCGCGTACCCCTGGGCCGGTCCAGGGGATTGGGCCACTTTCCGGTCACCCGGAAATTTTTTCCCGAAGTCGCGTAATAGGTGGCGGGGAGGGCGCTCTCTCCCAGTGCGGACCGGTCACGGGACCGGCCCACAGGCACTGGAAGGACGTACTCATGCACACCGTCGTGGAACGCGAGCTGGAGTTCAAGCTGGTTCTGTCGCCCGAGCGGAGCATCCCCGTCCCCGCCCGGCTGACGTATCGCACGGACGATCCGTACGCCGTGCACGTCGCCTTTCACATCGGCTCCGAGTTCCCCGTCCACTGGACGTTCGCCCGCGATCTTCTGGTCGAGGGCGTGTTCCGGCCGTGCGGCCACGGGGACGTACGGATCTGGCCGACCAAGGTCGACGTCCACAACGTCATCTTCGTGGCGCTGACCTCACCGGACGGCGACGCGCTCCTGGAGCTGCCGTCCGCCGTGGTGGCCGCCTGGGTGGAACGGACGCTGCGGCTGGTCCCGCCGGGTACGGAGTCCGAGTGGCTGGGCATCGACGAGGGTCTCGCCGAGCTGCTCGCGCCGCTGCCGGCCGACGATCTGTGGCTGAGCGATCCGTGGGGGCCGAACGAGTCGCAGGACGGCGACGCGTGAACGGCCACGGTCCCGGCCGGCCGTCAGAACACCTTGCCCGGGTTGAGGAGCCCCAGCGGGTCGAACGCCTGCTTGATGCCCCGGTGCAGTTCGACGCTCACCTCGCCGAGTTCGCGCGCGAGCCACTCCTTCTTCAGGACGCCGACCCCGTGTTCGCCGGTGATCGTGCCGCCGAGCGCCAGGCCGAGCGCCATGATCTCGTCGAAGGACGCACGGGCCCGCCGGGACTCGTCGGCGTCGGTGTGGTCGAAACAGACGACGGGGTGGGTGTTGCCGTCGCCCGCATGTGCGCAGACACCGATGGTGAGGCCGTACTTCTCGGCGACGGCGGCGGTGCCTTCGAGCATCGCGCCGAGTTTCGAGCGCGGTACGCAGACGTCGTCGATCATCGTGGCCGGCTTGACGGTCTCCAGCGCGGTGAGCGCCATCCGCCGGGCCTGGAGCAGCAGGTCGGACTCGGCGGCGTCCGCCGCGGGGACCACCTCGGTGGCGCCCGCCGCGGTGCACAGCTCGGCGACGGCGGCCAGGTCGGCCGACGGGTCCGGGGTGTCGAAGGCGGCGAGCAGCAGCGCCTCGGTGGTGTCGGGGAGGCCCATGGAGGCCGTCTTGTTGACGGCACGGACCGTCGTACGGTCCATCAGTTCGAGGAGTGACGGGGTGTGACCACGCTCCATGATCCGGCAGATGGCGTCGCAGGCGGTGGCCGCGCTCGGGAACTCGGCGGCCAGGACCAGCTGCCGCGGCGGACGGGGCTTCAGCGCCAGCACGGCCTTGACGACGATGCCGAGGCTGCCCTCCGAGCCGACGAAGAGCCGGGTCAGGTCGTAGCCGGCGACGCCCTTCGCGGTGCGGCGGCCGGTGGTGAGCAGCCGCCCGTCGGCGAGGACGACCTCCAGGCCGAGCACGTACTCCGCGGTGACCCCGTACTTCACGCAGCACAGACCGCCGGACGCGGTGCCGATGTTGCCGCCGATGGTGCACGTCTCCCAACTGGAGGGATCCGGCGGGTAGCAGAGGCCGTGCTCGTCGACCGCCCGGGACAGCACCGCGTTGACGACGCCCGGTTCGACGACGGCGATCCGGTCGACCGGGCTGATCTCCAGGATCCGGTCCATCTTCACCAGGGACAGCACGATGCAGCCGTCGGAGGCGTTGGCCGCGCCCGACAGACCGGTGCGGGCCCCCTGCGGGACGACCGGGACGCGCAGGGCCGTGGCCGTGCGCATGACGTGCTGGACCTGCTCGACCGTGCGCGGGAGCACGACGACGGCCGGTGTGCCCGCGTCGCAGAAGCTCGCCATGTCGTGGGCGTAGGAGGCGGTGATGTCGGGATCGGTGATCAGGGCCTCGTCGGGCAGCCCCGCACGCAGTCGTTCGAGAAGACCATTCATCGGATTCCTCCGTGGCTGCTCCGCCCTTCGGGGCGGAGAGGAAACGGACTCCTGCGGAGCAGGGCAAGAAGCGGAGTTTCGCCCCCAGGGCGAAAGGCCGTGCTGTGACCCGCAGATTTGATCTTAACTCGCAGCACCTCGCTCCCGCCCGCACGGAGGCATGGGTACGGCAGGAGCGGGTCAACTACAACGCAACGTCGGCGATGCTGACGGCGTGGAAGAAGACCGAGGAGCCGGCGTTCCTCAACCAGGTCTCGTCGGTGCCGCTCCAGCAGACACTGCGGCACCTGCAGACCGCGTTCACCCATTTCTTCGGCAAGCGGGCGAAGTACCCGCGCTTCAAGTCGCGGAAGAAGTCGCGGAAGTCGGCGGAGTACACCACCAGCGGGTTCCGCTTCCGTGACGGGGAGCTGACCCTGGCGAAGATGACCGAACCTCTGGACATCGTGTGGTCCCGGTCGCTCCCCGAGGGGGCGAGGCCGTCCACGGTGACCGTTTCCCAGGACGCGGCGGGACGCTGGTTCATCTCGTTGCTGTGTGACGACCCGTCCGTCCAGCCCCTCCCCGCCACCGACAGCGCGGTCGGGATCGATGTCGGTCTGGACCACCTGCTGACCCTCTCCACCGGGGAGAAGATCGCCAACCCCCGGCACGAACGCCGAGACCGCGACCGACTCGCCGAAGCTCAGCGGAAACTGTCCCGCAAGGCCAGGGGCGAGGGCGCCAACCGGGCCAAGGCCCGGCGCAAGGTCGCCGAGATCCACGCGAGGATCGCCGACCGTCGCCGTGACCGCTCCACAAGCTGACCACTCGGCTCGTGCGTGAAAACCAAACGCTCGTGATCGAGGACCTGACCGTGCGCAACATGGTCACGAACCACACGCTCGCCCGAGCCATCTCGGACACGAGCTGGAGCGAGTTCCGCTCCATGCTGGAGTACAAGGCCGCCTGGTACGGGCGCGAGGTGATCGCCGTCGACCGATGGTTCCCCTCGTCCAAGCTGTGCTCCGCCTGCGGCACCCTCGCCGAGAAGATGCCGCTGAATGTCCGTACCTGGACGTGCGACTGCGGAACGACCCACGACCGGGACGTGAACGCAGCGAAGAACCTTCTGGCCGCCGGGCTGGCGGTGACAGTCTGTGGAGCTGGTGTAAGGCCTCAACGGAGTTCTCCGGGCAGGCAGTCGGCGACGAAGCAGAAACCCCCACGGCGCGAGCCGCAGGAATCCCCTCGTTCACGAGGGGAGGAAGTCAAGATCCAAGCGTGGCACCCGGGGCCCATTGGTGTGAACCCGTCTGCGGCTGCCTTCGCAAGACGCGGTGTGCTCTTCGTACTGACGCAGAGTGATCGGCATGGATGTCATGCCGCAGCAGCCTCCGGAGTCCCCCGATTCGACCGAGCCTCCCCTTGAGCCCCCCGGAACCCGGCCGGCACCGCCGGACCCGGCGTCGTCGGAGGACGAGCTGCCCCCCGTATCGCTGCGGACGACGCTGCGCAGGGCGGCCATGGGCATGGTGGCGGGCGCGGTGCTGGTGACGGGTGCGGTGGTGGCCGTGCCGGAGGACGAGAAGAAGTCGGCGCCGCCGCCCGCGCCGGGTCCGGTCTCGCGGGCCCTGAAGGCGACGGACCTGGGCTATCCCGCCTCGCTCTCCGATCTGACGGCGCTGATGGGGGACCGGCAGCAGTGGGTGGGCACGCATCCTTCCGACGCGGGGGCGTGGGCGCTGCTCGGTACGTCCTACGTGGAATGGGGGCAGCGCTCCGCGGACGAGGCGTACTACGGCCGGGCCGAGCAGGCGCTGCAGCGCTCGCTGAACGTCGAGCCGGGTGAGAACGGGAACACGGCGGCCTGGGTGGGACTCGCGGCGCTGGCCAATGCCCGGGGCGACTTCGGCGCGGCGAAGAAGTGGGGCGAGAAGGTACGGGCGCGGGAGCCGAAGCAGTGGACGGTCTACCCGTCCCTGATCGACGCGTACAACGGCCTCGGTGACTACACGGCCTCACGCACGGCGGTGGAGAGGTTCACGGCGCTGCGCCCCGGCGGCACGGCGCTCCTGCGTACGGCGCGGATGTACCGGGACCGCGGCTGGCGCGAGGACGCGCTGGCGAACGCGCAGGGCGCGGCCGACCGGGCCACGGTTCCGGCGCAGAAGGCGGAATGCCTGTACCTGCTGGGCGAACTGGCCTGGGAGCGGGGCGAGCCCGAGGAGGCGGTGGCGCAGTACGGCGCGGCGCTGCGGACCGACCGTGCCCACCCTCCGTCGCTCGCTGGCCGGGCCAGGGCACTGGCGGCGCTCGGCCGTACCGACGAGGCGCTGCGCGACTACCGGGCGGCGCTGGCTCGTCTTCCCCGGCCCGACTACATGCTCGAACTGGGTGAGCTGTACGAGTCGCTGGGCCGGGACGACGAGGCCCAAAACCAGTACGGAAAGCTCGGTGAGGCTCTCTCGCGCGGCGACGCCCAGGGAGTGGACAACGCGCTGCTGCGCGGCCGTTTCGAGGCCGCTCACGGAGATCCGGCGGTGGCGGTGAAGCTGCTGCGGGCGGAGTGGGGCCGAGCGCACCGCAGCGCGGCGGTGGCGGACGCGCTGGGCTGGGCGCTGCACCGCTCCGGCGATTCGTCCGCCGCGCTGAAGTACGCGACGCAGGCGGTCGACACGAGTGGGCGGAACGCCTCGTACATGTCCCACCTGGGCGCGATTCAGCAGGCGTTGAAGGACTACGGTCCGGCGCGCCGCAATCTGGAGGCGGCGCTGCGCACCAATCCGCACTTCTCACCGCTGGAGGCACCGGCGTCCCAGGAGGCGCTGGACTCGCTGGCCCGGCTCACGGCGGGCGGCCCGCGGGACATGCGGCCCGCCCCGGAACCCGAGCCGGCGGCGCGGGCCGAGCCGGAGACCCCCGCACCGACACCGCAGCGGCCGGCTCCCGCGAGAACCCCGGCGCGGGCCTCGACCCCGGTGGCGGAGCCGAGTACGCCGAACCCCGGGCCGCAACCGAGCGATCCGGACCTGCGGATGGCGGCGGGAGCGCCCGGCCCCGGCACGCACGCGCCGGGCGGGAGCTGACAGGCCGCCGGGGCGATCGGCCCACGCGCCGTGTGCCGGGGCGTGCCCGCCGGTGGGAGCCGCACCCGAGGCGGGGCCCCGGCTGCGCCGGGGCCCCGCCGTCACGCCCTGGGGATCAGAGGTTGCCGCGCTTCTCCTGCTCGCGCTCGATCGCCTCGAACAGGGCCTTGAAGTTGCCCTTGCCGAAGCCCATCGAGCCGTGGCGTTCGATCATCTCGAAGAAGACGGTCGGGCGGTCCTGGACCGGCTTGGTGAAGATCTGCAGCAGGTAGCCGTCCTCGTCGCGGTCGACGAGGATCTTCAGCTCGCGCAGGACCTCCACGGGGACCCGGGTCTCGCCCGCCCACTCGCCGAGGGTGTCGTAGTACGAGTCGGGGGTGTCCAGGAACTGGACGCCGGCCGCCCGCATCGCCCGCACCGAGGCGACGATGTCGTTCGTGGCGAGCGCGATGTGCTGGACGCCCGCGCCGCCGTAGAACTCCAGGTACTCGTCGATCTGGGACTTCTTCTTGGCGATGGCCGGCTCGTTGATCGGGAACTTGACCTTGAGCGTGCCGTCGGCGACGACCTTGGACATGAGCGCGGAGTACTCGGTGGCGATGTCGTCGCCCACGAACTCCTTCATGTTGGTGAAGCCCATGACCTTGTTGTAGAAGCCGACCCACTCGTTCATCCGGCCGAGTTCCACATTGCCGACGCAGTGGTCGATGGCCTGGAAGAAGCGCTTGGCGGGCGGCTCGACGATCGGGGCCGCAGCAACGAAGCCGGGCAGGTAGGGGCCCTCGTAGCCGGTGCGCTCGACGAGGGTGTGGCGGGTCTTGCCGTACGTGGCGATGGCGGCGAGCACGACCGTGCCGTGCTCGTCCTTGACCTCGTGCGGTTCGGTGAGACCGAGGGCGCCGTGTTCGACCGCGTACGCGTAGGCCGCTCGGGCGTCCGGGACCTCGATGGCCAGGTCGACGACACCGTCGCCGTGCTCGGCGACATGGTCGGCGAGGAAGCGGCCGTGGTCGGTGGACGCCTTGATGACGGAGGTGAAGACGAAACGGGCGGATCCGTTGGTCAGGACATAACTCGCCGTCTCGCGGCTGCCGTTCTCCGGTCCGGAGTAGGCGACCAGCTTCATGCCGAAGGCCGTCGAGTAGTAGTGCGCGGCCTGCTTGGCGTTGCCGACGGCGAAGACGACCGCGTCCATTCCCTTGACCGGGAAGGGGTCGGCCTGCCGGGCTGTGTCGGGGGTGGTGTGCAGAGTCTCAGTCATGTTCGAAGACTCTCGCCGCTTCGCAAGGTGCGCAACAGTTCGCGAATCCCCTGGGCAATCTGCATAACCGAAAGGGACGATGGCCGGGCTATCTGTACATGATGACCATCACAGCGACCCCCGGAGGCGGATCATGGCGATCGATCACTTGGACGGGCGGCTCATCGTACTGCTGGCCCGCGAGCCCCGGATCGGCGTCCTGGAGGCATCGCGCCGGCTCGGCGTGGCGCGCGGGACGGTGCAGGCCCGCCTCGACCGGCTTCAGTCGAATGGAGTCATTCGCGGATTCGGTCCGACCGTCGATCCGGCGGCGCTCGGCTACCCCGTCACCGCGTTCGCGACCCTGGAGATCAAGCAGGGTCAAGGGGGCGATGTACGGGCCCACTTGGCCGGCGTTCCGGAAGTGCTGGAGCTGCACACGACCACGGGGCACGGCGACATGCTCTGCCGTCTCGTCGCGCGTTCCAACGCCGATCTCCAACGGGTGATCGACCGGGTTGTCGGATTTGATGGCATCGTCCGGGCCTCCACGGCCATCGTGATGGAGAACCCGGTTCCGCTGCGCGTCATCCCGCTCGTCGAGCAGGCCGCGGGGGACGACGACTGAGGCGAGGAGTGGCGTGTGAGCTTCTGGGAGTATCTGGGCAACCGGCACCAACAGCTGCTCACCGACGCGTACCAGCACGTCAGCGCCGTGTTCCAGTGCATGGTCATCGCCACGGTGCTCGGCGTGCTGATCGGCGTCGTCACCTATCGCAGCGGATGGGCGGGGTCGCTGGCGATCACATCGACGGCGACGGTCCTCACCATTCCCTCGCTCGCCGCGATCGGTCTGCTCATCCCGCTGGTCGGGCTCGGGGTCGCGCCCACGGTGATCACTCTGACGCTGTACGGACTGCTGCCCATCGTCCGCAACTCCATCGTGGGGCTGCGCGGCGTCGATCCGGCACTGGTCGACGCGGCGCGGGGCATCGGGATGTCGAGACCGGCCCGGCTGTGCCGGGTGGAGCTGCCGCTCGCCTGGCCGCCGATCCTCACCGGCATCCGGGTCTCCACACAGATGCTGATGGGCATCGCCGCCATCGCCGCGTACGCCTCGGGCCCCGGCCTGGGCAACGAGATCTTCCGCGGCATCGCCTCGCTGGGCAGCGCCAACGCGATCAATCAGGTGCTCGCGGGCACGCTCGGCATCGTCATCCTCGCCCTGCTCTTCGACGCCGCGTACGTACTGCTCGGGCGGCTCACCATTCCCAGGGGGATCCGTGTCTGAGACGGCCGGCTCCGGGGCCGCCCACGGGAGCACGGCCGCCGGCGACGCCGCGCCGACGCGGACCACGTCCGGCGCCACCATCCACCTGGACAATCTGACCAAGCGCTACCCGGGCAATCCGAACCCGGCGGTGGACAACGTCACGATGGACATCAAGGCCGGCGAGACGGTGATCTTCGTCGGCCCGTCCGGCTGCGGGAAGTCCACCACCCTGAAGATGATCAACCGGCTGATCGAGCCGACGTCCGGACGGATCAGGATCAACGACGAGGACGTCACCGACATCGACCCGGTGAAGCTGCGCCGCAAGATCGGATACGCGATCCAGTCGTCCGGGCTCTTCCCGCACATGACGGTCGCCGAGAACATTGCCCTGGTACCGAGGATGGTCGGCTGGTCGAAGTCGAAGGTGAAGGACCGGGTCGAGGAAATGCTCGATCTGGTCGGGCTGGATCCGCGGGAGTTCCACGGGCGCTATCCGCGGGCGCTGTCCGGCGGACAGCAGCAGCGGGTGGGCGTGGCACGGGCCCTGGCGGCCGATCCGCCGGTGCTGCTGATGGACGAGCCGTTCGGCGCGGTCGACCCGATCACCCGCGACCATCTCCAGGACGAGCTGATCCGCCTCCAGCACGAGCTGCACAAGACGATCGTCTTCGTCACCCATGACTTCGACGAGGCGATCAAGCTGGGTGACCGGATCGCCGTACTGCGGGAGCGTTCGCACATCGCGCAGTTCGACACCCCCGAGGCGATCCTCACCAACCCGACGGACGACTTCGTCTCGGGTTTCGTCGGTGCCGGGGCGGCGCTGAAGCGGCTCAACCTCACCCGCGTACGGGATGTGGAGATGGCCCAGTTCCCGACGGTGACGGTCGACGACCCGCTCCAGTCGATCTTCAACAGGCTGCGCGGCGGCCCGCACAACGAGCTGCTGATGCTGGACCGCAGGAACCGCCCGTACAAGTGGCTGCGGCGCGGCGACCTGATGCGGGCCCGGGGTTCGCTGGCGCGTGCCGGGCAACTGGTCCACGACACCGTGACGCGCGACGCGACGCTGCACGACGCGCTGGAGGCGGTGCTGACCGACAGCGGCGGACGGGTCGCGGTGACGGGGCGGCGCGGCGAGTTCATCGGGGTCGTCGACATGGAGACCCTGATGAACTCCGTCCATGAACTGCTGGAGGCCGACCGGCTCGCCGCCATCGAGCACCAGCACGACCTGGAGGAGCTGCGCACCCACCAGACCGAACAGGAGCTGGAGGGCGGTCCGGGCGCATGACTCCCAACTCCCCGCTGAATCCCGAATCGAAGCGGTCTGGGCGCTCCCTTCACCCGGCGCCCGCGTCCGACAAGGACCGCCCGGCCGGCGAACACGACGTCAGGGGCCACGCCTTCCGCGACGAGGAGGAGGAACCCGCACCGCCACCGGCCGGGCCGCGGCGCCGGATCACCTGGCGCCAACTGGTGCTCCTGCCGCTCGCGCTCGCGGTCGTCCTGGCCGCCACCTATCTGTGGATCACCCACGTCCACCTCGACTCGATCGCGCGGAACTCGCTCACCGGCGGCAATGTGCAGCTGCGCTGGTGGCAGCATGTGAAGCTGACCGCGATCTCGACGTTCTGGGTGCTGATCATCGCCATCCCGCTGGGGATCGCGCTGACCCGGCGCAGGCTGCGCAAGGGCGCCCCACTGGTCACCGCGATCGCCAACATCGGGCAGGCGACCCCGGCGATCGGCCTGCTGGCACTGCTGGTGATCTGGCTGGGCATCGGCCCGTCGACGGCGATCACCGGCATGGTGATCTACGCGGTGCTGCCGGTCTTCTCGAACACGGTGGCCGGCCTGAAGGCGATCGAACCGAACCTGGTCGAGGCCTCGCGCGGCATCGGCATGTCCGCGATGGGGACGCTCACCAAGGTCGAACTGCCACTCGCCGTGCCGTTGATCCTGGCCGGTGTACGGACGGCGCTGGTGCTCAATGTCGGTACGGCGACCCTGGCCACCTTCGTCGGCGGCGGCGGCCTCGGGGACCTGATCACCTCGGGCATCCAGACTCAGCGGATGCCGGTGCTGGTGCTCGGTTCCGTGCTGACGGTGGTGCTGGCGCTGCTGGTGGACTGGCTGGCCTCGCTGGTCGAGCTGGCACTGACGCCGCGTGGGCTGGAGGTGGGGTGAGCATGGGCCCGCGAAAGGTGCGTGCCGGGCTCGTGGGGGCGCTCGCTCTGGCGCTGCTGCTCTCCGGGTGCGGACTGAAGAGCGGCTCACCGATGGTGGACGACGTGGTGCCGGGCTCCGTCGGCCGGGGAAGGCCGCTGTCCGGCGCCTCGCTGACCGTCACCTCGAAGAACTTCAGCGAGAACATCGTCCTGGGCCAGATGATCGGCCTGGTCTTCAAGGCCGCCGGGGCGGAGGTCCTGGACCGGACGAACCTGCCCGGTTCGATCAGCGCGCGCGAGGCGATCGTCAAGGGCGGGGCGGACGCCATGTACGAGTACACGGGCACCGGCTGGATCACCTACCTGGGCCATGCGAAGCCGATCGCCGACCCGCTGAAGCAGTGGGAGGCGGTCCGTGACGAGGACCGGAGGAACGGCGTGACCTGGCTGCCGCCGTCCACCCTCAACAACACCTACGCGCTCGCCATCAGCCGGAGGAACAACGCGAAGTACCACCTGAGGACGCTCTCCGACGTCGCGGTGCTGGCCGGGAAGAACCCGTCGGCGGTGACGATCTGCGTGGAGAACGAGTTCGCCTCGCGCGACGACGGGCTGCCGGGCATGGAGAAGGCGTACGGGATGACGCTGCCGACCGCCAACATCAAGAAGATGGACGCCGGGATCATCTACACCCAGGTCTCGAAGTCCAACTCCTGCCTGCTGGGCGAGGTGTTCACCACGGACGGCCGGATCAAGGCCATGGACCTCGAAGTGCTCGTGGACGACAAGCACTTCTTCCCCAACTACAACGCGGCGCCCGTCGTCCACAGCAAGACCTTCGAGAAGTACCCGCAGATCGCGGAGCTGCTCGACCCGGTCAGCAGGAAGCTGACGACGGAGGTCGCCCAGGAGCTCAACGCCAAGGTGGACGTGGACGGGCAGGACCCGCACGAGGTGGCGAAGGAGTGGCTGATCCAGGAGGGGTTCATCAAGAAGGGGTGAGCCCCCGCGGGGCCCCGAGAAGCAAGAGGCATGCAAAGAAGTCGCTGCAAAAAAACTGTTGCAAAGAGAGTTTTGCAACTCTACGGTTGAGCCATGCCCGCAACAGAGGACGACGGCGAGCGCGCCGTCGCCGCTCCGAAGGTCCACACGGTCGACGCCCGCACGCTGCGCGGACTCGCCCACCCCCTGCGACTGCGCCTGCTGAGCGCGCTCCGTGAGTTCGGCCCCGCCACCGCCTCCGGTCTCGCGGACCGGCTGGGCGAGTCCAGCGGCGCCACCAGCTACCACCTCAGGCAGCTGGCGACGTACGGCTTCGTCGAGGACGACCCCGAACGCGGCAAGGGGCGCGAACGCTGGTGGCGGGCCGTCCACACGGGCACGGCCTTCAACAGCGACCGATTCGTGCGCCACCCGGATCCCGAGGTGCGCGGCGCCGTCGGCGTCGTACTCCACGAGATCGCCACCGCACACGCCCAGGAACTGAACACCTGGCTCGGCACGATGCACGAATGGCCCGAGGAGTGGCTGCACGCCTGGGACGCCAGCGATTTCAAGGTGCGTCTCACCCCCGATCTCACCAGGGAGCTGATCGGGAAGATCCACGATCTCATCGCGAGCTATGAGGACCGGGTCCCGGAGGGCACGGAGGGCTCGGCCACCGTCCGCAGCCATGTGCACCTCTTCCCTCGCCCCGCCGACTAACGAACCCACCGAGCAACGAAGCAGCCGGGCAACGAACCCACCGAGTAGCAAGCCCGCCGGGCAACGGCCCGAAGAGCGGCGAACCCGCCCGGTGGGCGGGTCCGCCGCGCGACGCCGCCGGCCGGCCGTGCGAGAAGCCGCCGGGCGCCGAGCCGGCCGTGCGACGAAGTCACCGAGGGACGTAGTCGCCGAGGAACGAGCACCTCCGACCGGAAGGACACCGCCATGCACCCCGACACCCATCTGCTGCTGCACCACCAGCGCTCCGCCGAACTACGGCAGCGGGCAATGGATTTCGATCTCGCCCCGGCCGATCCGCGCGCCTCGCTGCGCGCCCGACTGGGCTGGCTCCTCGTGGAGTCGGGGCTGCGCATCATGCCCCGCAGCCCCGACCGCTCCTCCGCCGTGCCCGGTACGGCATGAGCGGGCGGGGGGACCGCAGCCGCGACCGCACCCCGCTCATCGCCGTACTGTCCGCCAACTCCATCTCCACGGCCGGTACTTCACTCACGCTGATCGGGGTGCCGTGGTTCGTCCTGGAGACCACGGGCAGCGCGGGGCGGGCCGGTGTCGTCGCCTTCTGCGCGACGCTGCCGATCGTCGTCTCCGCGCTGATCGGCGGGCCCGTCATCGACCGGATCGGACGCCGCCGGGTCTCCGTCGCGTCCGACCTGGTGTGCGGCCTCGCCGTCGCCGCCATCCCGCTGCTGTACTACGCGGACGCCCTGGCGTTCTGGACGCTGTGTGCGCTGATGGCCGTCAGCGGGCTCCTGCACACCCCGGGCAACACGGCGCGCTACGTCCTCGTACCGGATCTCGCCGAACACGCCGGGACCACCCTCGCCCGTGCCGCCAGCCTCTTCGACGCCGTCTCACGCGGCGCCCGGATGGTCGGCGCGGCGCTGGCCGGCCTGCTGATCGCGCTGGTCGGCGCGGAGACCGTACTGCTGCTGGACGCCGCGACGTTTCTGACGTCCGCGCTGCTCATCGCGTTCGGGGTGCGCGGAGTGCGGGCGGCCGAACCCCGCAAGGCCGCGGCACCGGTGTCGCTGCGCGCGTACCGCACCGAACTGCGCGAGGGATACACCTACTTGCTGGGCAACCGGCTGCTGCTGGCGGTCGTGGTGATGGTCCTCTTCATGAACGGCACCGATCAGGGCTGGAACGCCGTCCTGCTGCCGGTGCACGCCTCCGCCGAACTCGGCGGTGCCCGGGACATCGGGCTGCTCACCGCGCTCTTCGGCGCCGGTGGACTGACCGGGGCGCTGCTGTACGGATGGTTCGGCGACCGTTTCTCGCGGCGGGCCGTGTTCACGGTGTGCGTGCTGTTGTGCGGTGCGCCCAGGTACGCCGTCGCGGCGCTGACCGGTACGACGCTGCCGCTCGCCGTGACCATGGCGCTGAGCGGCATCGCGGGCGGGATGCTGAACCCGGTCCTGACGACGGTGATCTACGGAAGCGTGCCCGACGAGCTGCGCAGCCGGGTCTCCGGGGTCCTCACGGCGGGCGGCGAACTCGCCATGCCGGTGGGCGGTCTCGCGGCGGGCCTGCTGGTGGAGAGCGCGGGCGCGCGGGGCGCGCTGCTGGCGATGGGCGGGGTGTACCTGTTGGCGACACTGAGCCCGGTGGTGTTCCCGGTGTGGCGCACGATGGACGAGGTGGGGTCCGGGGGCAAGGCCGGGGGCGGGTCTGACGCCGGGGCCGAGTCCCGGGCCGGCGAGAGGCCGGGGGCCGAGGGCGGCTTCGGGCCGGAGTCCGGGGCTGGGGAAGCGGTGGACGCCGCCGTGCCGTCACCGGCCGCCGAGGTCAGCAGCTCGGTACCTTGTGCCCCTGCTCCAGCGCCCGGAGCGAGGACACCGCGTTCTTGAGGGTCGTGACCGGGATCAGCCGGAGCCCCTTGGGCAGCTCGGCGCCCGCCGCGTTGCATTCGGCCTTCGGGACGAGGAAGACGGTCGCGCCGTCGCGGTGCGCGGCCTGGGTCTTCAGCGACACCCCGCCGACCGCTCCGACCTCGCCGTTCGCCTGGATCGTGCCGGTGCCCGCGATGGTGCGGCCACCGGTGAGATCGCCGCCGGAGCCGTCGCCCGCGAGCTTGTCGACGATGCCGAGCGCGAAGAACAGTCCCGCGCTCGGACCGCCCACGTCGGCGAGGTGCAGGGTGACGTCGACCGAGCTCTTGGGCTTGCCGAGGTAGCCCAGGGCCGCGTCGACGGCGGAGTTCTGCGACGTCCTCATGTCCTCCAGGTTGTGCTTCTCGATCTCCTTCTCGGAGCCGCCGGTCGGGTAGACGGATTCGCGGGGCAGCACCGCCCGGTCCGTGCGGAACCAGCTGTCGACCACATCGCCGATGCCGACGTCTGCGGTGGGCCCGGTCGCGACGATCGTCGTCATCCGCAGTTCGCCCTTGGTGGGGCGGGTGGGTGCGCCCTTGATGCTGATCACCGGCGTGCCGTGATCGCTCCCGAGCACGTTCGCGGTCGTGCCGGGCTGCGCCAGCGTGAACGGCAGCGGCGCGAAGGCGGCCACACCGAACAGGGCGAGGACGGGCAGGGCGCACAGGACGAGGGTGCGGGAGCGCGAGAGACGAGTGAGCACCCGCCCAATCTAACCGCCGGGGCGACCGCGCACGGGCCGGGTGGTGCGGGCGCCCCGGACCGCACCCGCCGAAAGCCCTACCTGAGCGCGTCCGCCACCTCACGGGCCGCGTCCACCACGCGGGGGCCGACCCGTTCGGGTATGGAGTCGGCGAGCATCACCACACCCACGCTGCCCTCGACCCCCGTCACCCCCACCAGCGCGGCCGCGGCCCCGCTCGCCCCGGTTTCGAGTTCGCCATGGGTGAGGGTGAAGGCCGACTCCCCCACCGGCTTCTGGCGGGCGGCGAGGATCGCCCGGCCCGCGGCACCCCGGTCCAGCGGGTGACGGAAGCCGGCCCGATAGGCCACGTGGTAGTCGGTCCAGGTCGGCTCGACGACCGCGACCGCCAGCGCGTCGCTGCCGTCGACCAGCGTGAGATGGGCGGTGGCACCGATGTCCTCGGCGAGGGAGCGCAGCGCGGGGAGCGCGGCTTCCCGTACGAGCGGATGCACCTGGCGGCCCAGGCGCAGCACACCCAGGCCCACCCTGGCCCGGCCGCCCAGATCGCGGCGCACCAGGGCGTGTTGTTCCAGGGTGGCAAGCAGACGGTAGACCACTGTTCGGTTGACGCCGAGTCTGTTGGACAACTCGGTGACGGTCAGGCCGTGGTCGGTGTCGGCGAGCAGTTTGAGGACCCTCAGTCCCCGGTCGAGCGTCTGGGAGGTTTCCGCGGTCACGACGCCCTCTCCTCTTTGGTGAGCGGCGGCGGCTGGTCCCACGGAATGTGCGCCGCCGGTCCCAGCGGCGACGCACGGAGAGGCCGCCGGCCTGGCCAAGGCACCGGCTGCGCTCCGCGGCGGCATTGCCACGGGGCGTTCATTTTTGGGGACAGTAGCGAGACAGTCCGCTCAGCGGAAGACCTCGTCCAGAATCCGGGCGTCAGCGGAAGAGGAGTTGTGGTGAAGAAGCATATGGGCCGGTCAGCGCGGCGCCGGCCGAAGCCTGGACGTCTACGCGCGTCCAGGTCGGCCGACGCCTTCACGACCCTGCGTACACCAGTAGTGAACCAGCGTTAACTCACCGTGAACGACTGTTGCACAATTTTTCCGTTCACGAGCACCTCGCAGGCCCTGATCGCCTTCGTCGCCGGGTCGCGGACGGTGAAGTTGAGAGCGAAGGTGCCGTCCAGGCCGATGACCCGGGTGACGTACGAGTCCGAGGTCTGCTTCCCGTCCGCGGTGCGGCCGGTCACCGAGACCGTGGCGACGGGGGCGAAGCCGCGCCCGGTCACCTGGACCGCCGTGCCGACCGGGCCCTCGGGCGGCGAGAGCGCGAAGGACGGCCCGGCGGGAACGCTCCCGTCCTGCACCGTGAACGCCGCCGTCTCGGTACGGGGATTGACGAGCACCTCCCGGACCCGGATCGCGACGGTGTCGGTGGCATTGACCGTGAAGGTCTGCGAGAACGCCCCGTCCAGCCCGACCACCTTCGTCTTCGCCGGGTCGGACGTCTGCGATCCGTCGGCCCGCAGACCGACGATGGATACGGTGGCGACCTTCGCGAAGCCCTGTCCGAGGACGGTGACGGCGGTGCCCTTCGGACCGGCCGACGGGGTGAGGACGACGAAGGACGGGGCCACGGTCAGCGGCGTGACCGCCTGCGCTCCTCCCGCGGTGACCTGGAGCGCGTACACGGCGCGCGGAGTGGATCCGGCCACGGTGACCGTACCGGCGAGCGTTCCGTCGGCGTTGATCCGGAGGGTGGAGCCACTGATCCGCGCGCTGTCGCAGCCGCTGCCGTCGGCGGCGCAGAGCGCGGCGACGGGTGTGGTGCCGGTGGGCCAGTCACCGCCGGAGACGGTGATCGTCCCGCCGGGTTTGACCTTCGCCGCGCCCGCGAAGAGCGTCGCGGAGGCGTCCGTCACGGTGAACGGCGTGGTCAGCACGGTGGCCGGGTCGTTCCCCTCGTCGACCTGGATCGCGGCGATGGCCGGGTCGGAGACGGTGAAGTCGACGCTGAACGTGCCGTCGGGGGTGCTCTTCACATAGACGGCGGTGTCGTCGAGCGTCGCCCCGCTCGCGTCCAGGCCGACGGTGTTGATCCAGCGGTCCTGGAAGTAGTTGCTGCCGGTCACCTGGACGACGCTGCCGACCGGCGCGCCGGAGCGGGAGAGCGCGATGGCCCGCGGCCCGCCGGGCTGATACGCCTTGACGGTCAGGGGCGCGGTCGCCTCCTTCGTACCGTCGCCGACCTTCACCAGGTACGAGCCGTCCGGCACCGTGCCCGCGGGGGCGAGCACCGCGCTTCCGGTCAGCTCCCCCGAGCCGCTGATCGCGAGGGTGCTGGAGACGAACTTGCCGGTGTCGCAGCCCCCACCGTCCGCCGAGCACAGCGACGGTACGGGGGTGGCGCCGACAGTCCACAGGCTGCCCGTCAGGGAGACGGGCGTGGACGGCCGGACGGCGGTGGTGGGCGCGGTCAGGGTGGCCGGATGCCCCGCGGTGCCCTCAGCGGTCACAGTGCCGATGGAGCCGCCCCCGCCGACCACGTCGCACGGGGTCTCATAGGTGGAGCCGAGCACTTTGGTCCGCGTCAGATTGCGCACCGGGGTGAAGGAGATCGGCCCGCTCGCGTCGGCCGGGATGAGGAAGTCCCCTTCGTACGGCGGGATCTCGATGGGCTTCCCGGACGGGATGTCGAGGTTGATCTGGGGTCCGGTGACGGTGACCGTGCCGCTCGCGCCGCCCGACATCGCGAAGTCGATGCTGGGGGTGGTGGGCACATTGCTCAGGCTGAGCCCGCTGGTCGCGGGCGACGGTCCGAGGGTGACCTTGGCGTGGACCTTGCCGCCGGGGTCGACGATGGCGGGCGAGAGGTCGACGCTCATCTGCTGCGGCCCGGTGGCCTCGCCCTGCCCGGCGGGCAGGGAGCAGTGGACGGTCGGGGTGACCGTACCCGCGTGGGCGGCGGGGGCGAGTACGACGGTCCCACCGGTCCAGACGAGCACGGCCCCCGCGGTGAGCGCGACGGCACGACGTAACACCGCGCCCGGCCCTCCTCGCCTTCCCGGTCTTCTTGGTCTTCTCGATCTCGGCCGTACGGACATGCGGCTCCTTCGCGCATACGGAAATTCTTCGAATTCGAAAGGGCGACGCCCGCCTGCTCCATTGCGATACGGAGCAGGCGGGCGTCTCCGGTACTTTCCCTGGCTTCCCTGACTTCCCTGGTTTCTCCGACTTCCCTGACGGTGACGGATCTCAGAGAAGAGTGAGTGTCAGGGTGGCGCTGTAATCTCCGGGCCGGGTGAATCCGGGAACCGTCAGAGTGAGATCGGCATCGGCGTCGAACCGGCCGCCCGTGAACGGGCGGGATCCGTCCGGATTCATCCGGCACAGGCTCGCCGCCTCGCTCCCGAGCGCGGCGGGCGAGCCGGCCACCGGCACCCCCACGCTTCCGTTCTGCGCCGTGCATCTGGGTGTCCACCGGACGGCGTCCGCCGGGATGGTGCCCCCGTCGGCGCTGGTGAAGCCGGTGAGGGTGGCGGTGAGGGACCAGCCGCTGTTGACGCCTCGGCCGTCCTCCACCTCGACCCGGTTGAGCCGGGAGCGCTGCACACCGCTGCCGGTGCCCAGGACCGTCGTACCGAAGTCGACGGTGTCGCCGTCCTGGACCATGGACAGCGTCCCGGCCCGGACCGAGGTGTTCAGCTTCTGGTCGGCACTGCCACCGCCTCCTCCCCCGCCCGTGGAGACGGTGAACGGGGCGGTCCGTACGGTCGCCGGATCATTGCCCTCGTCGGCCTGGACGGCGACGACGGCGTCGGAGATCACGGTGAACTCGACGGCGAAGGTGCCGTCGGGGCCGCTCTTGACGTAGACCGCACTGTCGTCGAGCCCGGTGCCCGTCGCGTCGAGGCCGATGACATTGATCCAGTGGTCCGGGTTGTAGTTCTTGCCGCTGACCGTGATCACGCTGCCGACCGGTCCGCTGCTCCGCGACAGTGAGATCTCGCGGTCGCCGGCCGCGACGGCCTTGACGGTGAGGGGAGCGGTGGCTTCCTTCGTACCGTCGTTGACCTTCACCTCGTACGCGCCGTCCGGCACCGCACCGGCCTCCGCGAGGGTGGCCGTGCCGTGCAGCGTTCCGTAGCTGTCGATGGTGAGGGTGGGGCTCTTGAACTTCAGCGGATCGCAGCCGCCACCGCCCACCGCGCAGAGCGAGGGAACGGGCGCGCCGCCCGGCGTCCATCCCGAACCACCCAGTGTCACGGCGGTGTTGGGTCGTACGGGGTCGGCGGGAGCGGTCAGGTGTGCGGGCTCGGAGCCGGTGCCCTCCGCCGTGACGGTGCCGACGGAGCCGCCCCCGTCGACCACGTCGCAGGGCGTCTCGAAGACCGAACCGAGCACCTTCGTCTGTGTCAGCGTACGGACCGGGGCGAAGGAGATCTCGCCGGAGGCGTTCGCCGGAATCAGGAAGTCCCCCTCGTACGGCGGGAGTTCGATGGACTTGCCGGCCGGGATGTCCATCGTGAACTCGGCGCCCCGCACGGTCACGGTGCCGATGGCCCCGCCGGACATGGCGAGGTCGAGGCTGGGAATGGTCGGCACGTCGTCCAGCGCGAGAGCGCTGGTGGCTGGGGACGGGCCGAGCGTGACCTTCGCGTGCACCTTGCCGCCCGGGGCGACGACCGCGGGTGACAGTTCGACGGTCATCTGCTGCGGCCCGGTCGCCTCGCCCTGACCGGCGGGCAGGGAGCAGTGGACGGTCGGCGTGACCGTACCGGCGGCCTGCCGCGCGGGCGGCGGTGCGGCCTGGGCGGTGGCCCCGACGCAGCTCAGGGACAGTACGAAGCAGGCAGCGAGCAGACCGGTCACGCCAGGTCTTCGTCGTCGAATCACCAGACACCCCTCCATGGCCCATTGATTGCGCACATTGAGGAGGTCGCGTGCGGAGAAGTCAAGAGAGAATTGACTGATCCTTATCTGAAATGCCCGAAAAGCATTTCCGCGGGCACTTTAAGTGCTCCTGTTGGCATCTCTTGACATCTCTGAAGATCACAGTTTCACTGCACCCGACATGCCGGGCCCGGCACGCAGATCCGCACTCACCGCGAATCTGCGGAATTCAACCGGAAGGAGTTCTCCCCGTCATGTCGATCCCCTCAGTGCTGTCTTCGAACCGAAGACGCCTCCTGCTCGCGCCGGCCGCGGCGTGTTCCATCGTCGCGGCTCTCGCCCTGGCACCGACGGCCCAGGCGGTGGCCCCGCTCACCGCGACGGCCACGTACGACTGCGGCACCTGGGGCAGCGGTCTCGCCACCCTGACCGCGGCCGACTCGGGCACGTCCAAGACCATCAAGATCAACTCCACCGCGATCACCATGCCGACCGGCACCAGTGCCGACCCGAACAGCATCACGACGACGCTCAAGCTCACCAAGACCTCGGGCGGCGTCACCAGTCAGGTGCAGTTCTCCGGGAAGACCAACCCCGGCATGACCAGCCCCAACCCGATCACCCTGGGGCCGCTGAAGCTCACCTCCGGCACTCTGGCGGCGGGCGACACCACGAACTCCGTGGTGCTGTCCGGTCCGCCGAGCGCCACCAACTGGTCACTGCAGATCGTGGCCTCGTCCCCGACGTCGGCCACGGTTCCGTGCGTGGCGACGGTCAACCAGTCCGCGGCGTTCGTCTGGTAGCCGCCCCGGTGCCCGTCCGGTAGCCGACCGCATCCGACGCCCCTCCGGCAGCCGACCGCACCCGGCCCGCCCGGACGACGCCGCCCGGTGACGGGACGAGGCGGAAGCGGGACGGGAACAGGGGTGGCGACCACGGTCCCTGCCCCCACCCGATCCGCTCCCCACCCCATCCGCGGACACGACGCCGGCCCGGGGCGAGGACCACTGTCCTCGCCCCGGGCCGGCACCCGCACACCCCTGACACGTCACCTCACGTCATACGGGTGGCCCACTCCTGAACCTTCTTGATCCGCTGCTGGATCTGCCCGGCCGTGGCCTCGGCGCTCGGCGGCCCGCCGCAGACCCGCCGCAGCTCGGTGTGGATCACACCGTGCGGCTTGCCGCTCTGGTGCGTGTATGCGGACACCATGGTGTTGAGCTGCTTGCGCAGCCCCAGCAGCTGCTTGTGGGTGACCACCGGCCGCGCCTCGGCCGGCTTCTCCAGCAGATCGGCGTCCTCGGCCGGCTTCTGGCGGCTGTGCGCGATCTGCCGGGTCTGCCGCTTCTGGAGCAGCAGCTGGACCTGATCGGGCTCCAGCAGCCCCGGAATCCCCAGGTAGTCCTGCTCCTCCTCGCTCCCGGGATGTGCCTGCATGCCGAATTCGGCACCGTCGTAGAGCACCCGGTCGAAGACCGCGTCGGATTCGAGGGCCTCGAAGGGTAGTTGCTCCTCGGTCTCCTCGTCCTCCAGCTTCTCGGCGTCGGCGAGGAGCTTGTCCTCCTCCGCGAACGGGTTCTCCTCGTCGCTGCCCTTCTTGGGCTTGTCGAGGACGTGGTCCCGTTCGACCTCCATCTCGTTGGCGAAGTCGAGGAGCATCGGGATGGTCGGTACGAAGACGGAAGCGGTCTCGCCGCGCCTGCGTGAGCGCACGAAACGCCCGACGGCCTGTGCGAAGAAGAGCGGCGTGGAGATGGTGGTCGCGTACACGCCCACGGCGAGACGCGGCACGTCGACGCCCTCCGACACCATGCGCACCGCGACCATCCAGCGGGATTCGTCCTCGCTGAACTGGTCGATCCTCTTCGACGCGGCCTTCTCGTCGGAGAGGACCACGGTGGCCTTCTCGCCCGTGACCCTCTTGAGGATCTTGGCGTACTCGCGCGCCGATTCCTGGTCGGTGGCGATGACCAGCCCACCGGCGTCCGGAATGCCCTTGCGCACCTCGGTCAGCCGCTTGTCGGCGGCGCTCAGCACATTGGGGATCCACTCCCCGGTGGGCGCGAGCGCGGTGCGCCAGGCCTGCCCGATGGCGTCCTTGGTCATCGGCTCGCCGAGCCGGGCGGCGATCTCGTCACCGGCCTTGGTACGCCAGCGCATGTTGCCGCTGTAGCTGAGAAAGATCACAGGCCGGACGACGCCGTCGGCGAGCGCGTTGCCGTAGCCGTACGTGTAGTCGGCCGAGGAGCGCCGGATGCCGTCGTTGCCCTCCTCGTACACGACGAAGGGGATCGGGTTGGTGTCGGACCGGAACGGCGTACCGGTGAGCGCCAGTCGCCGGGTGGCCGGGTCGAACGCCTCCTGGCACGCCTCGCCCCAGGACTTCGAGTCACCGGCGTGGTGGATCTCGTCGAGGATCACGAGCGTCTTGCGCTGCTCGCACCGGTTGCGGTGCAGCATCGGCCGCACGCCGACACCCGCGTAGGTGACCGCGACGCCGTCGTACTCCTTGCTCAGCGGGCCCGCGCTGTAGTCGGGGTCGAGCTTGATCCCTATCCGGGCCGCTGCCTCGGCCCACTGCTTCTTCAGGTGCTCGGTCGGCGCGACGACGGTGACCTGCTGCACGACGTGGTGGTGCAGCAGCCATGACGCGAGGGTCAGCGCGAAGGTGGTCTTCCCCGCGCCGGGGGTGGCGACCGCGAGGAAGTCGCGCGGCTGCTCCTGGATGTACTTCTCCATGGCGCCCTGCTGCCAGGCTCGCAGCTTGCCGGCCGTGCCCCAGGGGGCGCGGCCGGGGAAGGCGGGTGAGAGGTGGTGGGAGGCGGTAGTAGTCACGGTCTCCGGTTCGGGTCTCTCGGGTACGTGGGGCGCTGTCCGTACGGGCCGGGACGGACACGTACGCGATACGACAACCGGGCCACCTTACCGGGGGGCGCTGCGTGAACCGCCTCGAACTACGCCGCCCCGCACAGAATTGCGATGGCTGTCACACGTCGTCGACGACCAGCTCGCGCAGCCCCTGAGAGATCACTTTCACCTCGTCCATTTCCCCCGTGGCCACCGCGATGACCAGGCGTTCCGCGGCATCGATGTCCGGGCGCAGATCGATGCCGTTCATCGCGAGGAAGGTCACGCACGACAGCCAGGCCGTGCGTTTGTTGCCGTCGAAGAACGTGCGGTTGATCGCCAAGGAGTGCAGGAGCGCGGCGGCCTTGTCGATCAGGTCCGGATACGCCTCCTCGCCGAACATGGCCACGGAGGGGCGGTGGGCCGCCGATTCGAGGAGCCCGGCGTCGCGCACGACGACGCGCATGTCCGCGCAGGCACGGTCGGCGATGACGAGGATGTCCTCGGAGGTCAGGTAGACACAGGTCACTTGAGCCGCTCCATGAGCTCGCTCCACTTGGCCGCCTGCTCCTTGGCCGTCTTGCGGACGATGGCCTGCTGAGCGGTCCTGGCCAGGTAGTCGTCCACGGCCTGCAGCAGTATGGCGTGCATGCTGGTCCCCTCCTGCTCGGCGCGCTGCTTCAGTGCTTCGGTCTGATCGTCACGAAGACGCAGGTTCATAGCCATACCAAAACGGTACCACCGGGTGGGGCCAGAGTGGTACCAGCTACCGCGTCCGGACCCGCGCCGCCACCCACGCCCCCACCAGCGCCACCCCCGCCATCGGCAGGAAGACCACCGCGAACGCCCCCGGATGAGACCCGGAGGCCCCCGCCTCCACCGCGTCGTGCACGGCTCCCACCGTCCCGCCGCCGAGCGCGGCGAAGGCCGCCCCGCCCGCGGCCAGCAGCAGGACGTTGGACAGCCCGTCGGAGATCTGAAGGGCGGCCGAGTTCGCCCCTGCCTCCTGGGGCGCCGAGAGCTTCAGCAGCAGCACGCTCGTGGATGCGATCACCATGCCCATGCCGAAACACCCGAAGGCCCAGGCCACGGCCACGGTCCAGACCGGCACCGCGTCGATCAGCACGGACGGCGCTGCCGCTATCGCCGCGGCGACCAGCACCATGCCGCCCACCATCAGACGCTCCCGGTACGGCTCCAGGCGCGGCCGGGACTGCACGTACGAACCGAGCGCCCAGGTCCCGCCCCCGGCCGCGAGCGAGAGCCCGGCCATCGTCGGACTCAGCCCGCGCTGGGTCACCAGCATCAGCGGTACGAACGACTCGGCGGCGATGAACGACCCGGCCGCCACCCCGCGCAGCAGCACCACCGACGGCAGCCCGCGCGCCGCCCGGCCCGTGCCCGGGGGCAGCAGCCCGCGCACGGCGGGCACGAGCAGAGCGACACCCGCGACCGCCGGGAGCAGCGCGAACCAGTTCCGCTCCTGCCCGGCGTACTGGAGCAGCCCCGCCCCCACCGAGATCCCGAGCGCGAGCAGGATGCGGCGCCGGTCGTACGGCTCGACGGGCGCCGCCGGATCGGCCGGCCCCGACGCCCGGAGCCGGATGGCGGGCAGCGCGAGTGCCAGCGGGAACACCACGAGCACGGGGATGCCGATGAAGACCCACCGCCACCCCAGGTGCTCGGTCACGCTCCCGGAGGCGAGCGGTCCGACGACGGACGGGATCACCCAGCTCGCGGCGAAGGCGGCCATGATCGACGGCCGCAGATGCTCCGGATAGGCCCGGCTGATCACCACGTACAACGCCACGATCACGAGCCCGCCGCCGAGCCCCTGGACGGCCCGTCCGGCGATGAACATCCACATGCTGCCCGCCGTGCCCGACAGCAGCAGCCCCGCCCCGAACGCGCTGATCCCGGTGGCGAGCGGCGCCAGCGGCCCACGCCGGTCCGCCCACTGCCCGGAGAGCACCATGGCGAACAGGCTGGTGGTGAAGTACGCGGAGAACGCGAACGCGTAGAGCGGAATGCCGTGCAGCTCCCGGGCGGCGACCGGCATCGCGGTCCCCACGGCGGTCGCCTCGAAGGCGATCAGGAACACGACGGAGACGATGCCGACACTGAGCGCCCGATAGGTACGCCCGAGCACGCCTTCGGATTCGACGGGTGGGGCCGATATCGCCGCAGGGACGGCGGTGCCGGTATCGGTACCGGCGTCTCGTGGTTCCAGGGCACTCATGAGCCCAAGAGTAAGGGGCAAGATCTCATATGGACCCTGTCGCGAGACGGCCCGCCGCTCGTCCGATGGTCGTAGGACCGCGACGTGCCGGGCGGCCGGCGGCGGAACCCGATCGTGAACGCGGTATGGCAGTCGTATTGCGACCCGCCCCGCGCCCTTGAGCACCGAGAACACCTGCCCCTACGGTCGAACCACAGCAAGAAACACACGGCCGTGTGCCCGAGTGGTTCAGGGGCTCGACTGCAACTCGAGTTACACCGGTTCGAATCCGGTCACGGCCTCCACGCCCGTACGCCGGCCCCGGGGATATTCCGGGGCGGGCGCCTTTCCCGAGTCCAGGGCGCAGGCGACGGAACGCGAAGCGGCTCGCCTCCGTCTACGAACCCGGCGTCCATTTCCCACGCGTGAATCAAGATCCGCGACATACGCGCCGTCGACGTGGTCGCCGTCGGTTGGGTGCCCGGCCACGGCCGGCTGGTCGGCTTCCCCGGCGCGGTTCTCGTGGGCGAGCGGCAGCAGGGTGGTCTGCGGTACGTAGACAGTGTCGGCACCGGATGGAGCGACAGGGAACGACCGTACTCGCTCGCCTGCTCCAGGCCGCCGAGATCGACACGCTCGCGCGTGAAGAACCCGCACGTATGATCGATCGCCTGTGGTGGACCGTTGATCACGTGGGTAGCGTGGCGCGGGGCAGTTTTCCGATCAGGGACACGGGGGTGTCGACGATGTCGTTCGAAGACGAGTGGGGCGCGGAGAAGGCCGCCGTCGCCATGAGGCTGAACCAGGCCGGCAGCACCGGTGGTTCGACGCCGGCGAAGGGATCGGCCGACTACGTGGTCGTGGACGACGAGCTGGGGGACATCGGCCACGCCGCCTACGGGCTCTTCAACGGCCTCGAATCAGGCGGCAAGCACGCGAACGCGGCGAGCGAGACCGCCGGCACGAGTCTGAAGGGCGACGGCTTCGACAGCGGCGCGGCGCTCGCCGAGGTGAACCGGACCTGGGAGACGCAGGTGAAGACCCTCCTCCAGGCATGCGCGCACATCTCCAACCACCTCGATTACACGAAGTCCTCGAACAAGGCCGAAGACGAACGGATCGGGGCGCAGTTGCGCATCGTCGGCCCCGTCGCCCCCGGGGCCGAAGGGGCCGTGCCCGTCTCCCAGATCGACAAGTACTTCCGGTAAGGAGCCGCCCTCATGCCCACCTTCGAGCAGCTCCTCAACGTCAGGCTCGGCCCGCTCGACACCGCGGCCACCCAGTGGACCGAGATGATCGGCAAGCTGACCGCCCTCCAAACCGATGCGTCGGCCATGAAGACCAAGGCCGACAAGTCCACCTGGAAGGGCGAGAACGCCACCGTCACCCAGGAGTTCGTCACCAAGACTGCCAAGGAGTTCAGCGACGCCGTCACCGAGGCCGAGTCCGTACGCGACCTCCTGAAGGACGCCCACGCCCTCCTCAAGTCCGCTCATGACGACCTCAAGTACGCCTACGAGAACCCGCCACCGGGCATCACCATCTACCCCGACGGCGTCCTCAGCCACCGCGTCCACCCCGACCGTCGGTCCAAGGACAGCACCGAACCCATAGCGACCGAAGCGCAGTTCGACGCGCTGCGCAGCAAGCTCGAGGGCATCCTGCAGCGCGCCAACGAAGCCGACGAGCTCTGCGCCTGGGGTCTGCGGGCGCTGATCCGGAACCACCCCAACGACTTCGGCAGCACCGACCTCGGCGGTGTCGCCGACGCCAAGAAGATGCGCGCCGAGGAGAAACAGCAGGCGGAGAACGGCCGCGAGGCCGCCAAGCTCTACGCCCGGTGGGAGCACCTCGACGACAAGGAGCGCGAGCGGCTCCTCACGCTCGCCGAGGGCGGGAAGGACTCGCCGGCGTTCGCCGCCGAGCTCATGCAGAACCTCAGCTACAACGGCCGCGAGGACCAGGAGGCGCTGCTGCTGCTCGCCGGCGGCCTGGAGGGCGGCGGCCGTGACGGCCAGGTCTCCGCCACCGACGCCCGCCTCTACAAGGCCCTGTCCGGCAGCCTCGCCACCGCCACCGGCCCCGACTCCCCGATCGGCTCGCCCGGTGGCGTCACCTCCGCCTGGACCGACCGGCTCATCACCATGGCCCGTGACGGCAACGGCCTGCCCGACCGGCACCCCGGGGCGCTCAAGGGCGGAGCCTCGGGCTGGAACGCCCTCACTCACCTGATGGCCGCCGACGCCGGCGACGACGCCGTGTACGACCCGGACAAGGACCCCAAGGAGAAATCCTCGCCCTGGAAGAAGGACGAGGGCGACCCGGTCTACAGCGAGGCCTTCCTGACGCAGGTCGGCGACACCATCCGTGAGTGGGAGACGAACAACGACGACGCCTACGACGGCGTCATGAAGAACTGGCAGGGCACGCAGGCGGACCCGATGAAGGGCCTGCTGAACGCCATGAGTCGCAACCCGTGCGCCTCCACCCACTACTTCGACCCGAACACCACCGACAACCTCAAGTACTTCCTGGACGACCGGGAGTGGCCCGGTGGCGACGTCGAGAGCAAGATGCCGGCCGAGACCCAGTACACCTCGGCCCGCGCCGAGCTCGGCCTCGCGCTCGAGTCCGCGGCCACCGGCCGCGTGCCCGGTTCACCGATGCACCCGGTGCCCGTTCACCACGACGGCGCCGAGACCGCGATCTTCGAGCGGGTGATGGGCGAGTACACGAAGGAGCTCCACACGAACCAGAGCGCCGTCCCCGTCTCCATGCGGCTGCCGATGGCCGACATGATCGCCGACTACGGCTCCGACGTGCACCAGATCCTCGGCAAGAAGATGGACGGGCCGACCGACTTCAACCAGCTGGAGATCGACCGGGGCGACCTCACCCGGATCATCCGCGCCACGGCGGAGGACCCCAACGCCTACAAGGCCATCCACGCCTCTCAGACCGTGGTCTCCAGCGAGGGACTGTCGCACTTTCCTGCCGAGTCCTTCCGTAAGGGGGACGAGGAGTTGCGGGCCTGGGTCAAGCAGTCGGCGTCGGTGCTCGGGCACCTCGACGGTGTGCGCGGCGACGTCATCTACGACCTGGGGCAGGCGGAGAAGGACGCCAACAACTGGAAGAGGATGGTCAATTACCACGTCTACGGTGGGCTGCTGACTCCCATCCCGATCGTCGGCGACGGGGTCCAGCGCGCGGTGGACTGGGGTCTGAACGCTCACGTGAACACGGACAACGCCAAGGTCGACGCCGAGACCCGCAACAACATGATCAGGCACTACGACTACGGTCAGAAGGAGATGTACGGCATGTTGCGTGGGATGGCGACGCATCGCGGGCTCACGGACAAGGAACTGGATGCGAGCCCCGGCGAGTACGAGGACCACCTTCAGGCGATCGCCGAGCAGTGGTACAGGAATGGCATGGGGGACGCGGACTCGGCGATGGGACAGTGATCGATGGACAAGAAGTGGCTGCCGCTGACCGTTGTGCTCGGCGTCGCCGGGGTGGCCGTCGTGACGGCGAGCCTCTGGCCTGACGTCAAGGAGAAGACTCCGCTGCCGCAGACCTTGTGTTACGGGGCGCTCAGCCGACAGACCGCAGAATTGATCCACGACCGCAAGGGGGGCGAGGTCAGCACGGAGGAGTGGGAAAGCCCGGGCAAGGGCGACACCGCGGTGTTCAAGACGTGCCAGGTGCTGCGGGCCAACCCTGACAGCGACTACCCCCAAGGCATCTTCCAACTGATCATTTCGGACGAGCGGTACGACTCCGGTCCGAGGAAGGACTCCGTCCCTCTGGGGCCCGGCTTCAAGGGCTGGGTGCGCCCCGACGAGGCCGAGGCCACACTGCCCGCCGGCTGCGCCGCCCGCATGGGCTCGACGGCCCCGTACATCACCGTCACGCTCATCGCCCCCTCGCAGGCGGAGGAGAAGGGCCTCGTCGACCGGGACACAGCGCTCCGCAACAGCGCGGCCGTGGTGCGGGAAGCCGCCGCCAAACTCGCCAAGAAGTACGACTGCGAGGCGTAGGACCGACGTCAGCGGCAGCAGTCGTCGTCCACGGGCCCCCACCGCTGGCATGGCCCTTCACGTATCCAAAGCACAGTATTACTCGCGCGCGAAGAACCCGTACGTATGATCGATCGCCTGTGGTACGTAGTTGATTACGTGAGTAGCGTGGCGTGCGGACAGCTTTGCGACAGCACCGGTGGCTCGACACCGGCGAAGAGATCGGCCGACTACGTGGTCGCGGACGACGAGTTGGGGGACATCAATCACGCCGCCTATGGGCTCTTCGACGGCCTCGAGCCGGGCGGCAAGCACGCAAACGCGGCGAGCGAGACCGCCGGCACGAGTGGCGTCGGCGACACCGCCGAGGTCGGTGCTGCATCGCGACCGAAGCGCTGTCCGAGAAGGACCGCAACAACTGGGCCACGATGATGAATTACCACATCCTCGGCGCACCCCTCACTCCCATCCCCGTTGTCGACGACACGATCCAGCGAATGGTCGACGTCGGCACGGCCGAGTACTTGAACCACGCGAACACCGAGGTGGACCAGAAGACCCGAGAAGACCTGATCAACCACTTCGGCAACGGTCAGCGGGAGATGAACACGCTGCTGGAGCAGATGGCCCACAGCAAGGGGGTCAAGAAGAAAGAGATGGACGCGAGTCCGGGCGAATTCGAGGACCATCTCCAAGGGCTCGCGGAGCAGTGGTATCAGCACGGCATCAAGGACGCGGACATGAAGATGGGCGAGCGCTAGGTGGAGAAGAAGAAGCTGGTCCTGCCCGGCACCCTTGTCGTCGCCGCGGCGGTCGTGGCCACGCTCACCTTGTGGCCGGACGCCGAGCAGGCGCCCGAGCCGCAAAGCGTGTGCTTCGGAGCGCTGAGCAAGAAGACCGCAGCACTGCTCGACGACGGAGAAGGAGGGAAGGTCAGCGCCAACGAGTTCGAGCGGAAGGGCAAGGGGGAGTTGGCCGTATTCCGGACATGCCACGTCAACCGCGCCAACGCGAGCGGCGGGACAAGAGGTAGTCTGTACTACCTGATCGTCGAGGACACTCGCCTGGGTCTGGACCCTCCGAAGGGCTCGAAGCCCCTCGCCGACGGCCATCCCGGCTGGGTGAGCCCCACCAAGGCGGTGACGCAGCACCCCGACTCCTGCCCCCCCCGCTGCTGGGCTCGACGGCTCCCCATATCACCGTGACGTTGTCCGTGTCCTCGTCCGTAGCCACCCATGAAGGCGAGGACCCGAAGTCGCTGATCACCAAGAACCGCACCATCGTCCTGGAGAGTGCGGCGAACATGGCCAAGCGCTACGGATGCGCGGATCCACAGTCCAACGACGCGGCCTGAGTACGGTCCGCGTACCCTACCGACCGCTGGCCGGATCACCACTGCCCCGTCGTGGTCCACGGACCTCGTGATCAAGCAGTACGACGAGGGCGAGAAGCAGATGTACGCCACGCTGCGCATGATGGCAATGGAGAAGGGGCCCAAGAAGCCGGAACTGGACGCGAGCCCCGGCAAGTACGAGGACGGTCTCCAGCCGACGGCCCAGCAGTGGTACCAGAACGGAATCAAGGACGCCGACATGAAGATGGGCGAGCGCTACTGATGGACAAAAAGCACCTCGTTCTGCCCGTTGTCCTGGTGGTCGTGGCGGCCGTCCAGCTGTGGCCCAGCAAACTAAAGGACCTGCGGGCCCAGAATCTGTGCCTGGGCATGCTCACCGAGCAGACCGCGGGCGGGCTCGACGACCGCAAAGGCGGCGAGCTGATGGTGGACGAGTACGAGCCGGAAAAGGCGAAGGGAGACCCGGTGTTCTCCACCATCTGCCTCGTCGGACGCAAGACAGGCGAGGGCACGACCTACCGCGGTCAGTACACCCTCAACGTCTAAGCCACCAACCTGCTCAACGCCCCCGCAGAGGGTACCACCCGCCTCACTGGAGGCCGCTCCGGCTGGGTGGGCCCCCGGCAGAGCGAGGTCCAACTCCCCGCCGCGTGCCCGAAGGAGATGCGGACGGACGCCTCGCACGTCACCGTCGTCTTGAAAGTCACCCCCGGTGTCGTCGCGGCGCAGAACTGGAACGACAACGCACTGACCAAGGCATCCCGCGCGATCATCCTGGAAGCGGTGGACAACCTGGCCAAGCAGTACGGCTGCGAGGCGTAGGACCGGCGTCAGCGGGGGGCAGTCGTCGTCCACGGGCCCCGCTGCACGTCGGCGCGATGGGCAGCCTGACGGAAGAGCGCTTCGTCGGGGCGGAGACGCATTCGGCTGTGGCGCCAGGCCGTGTCGAAGGAGAGGCTACCGGGGCGGGTACGTGCCAGGCGTCAGGCGTGCCTGCTGGTGCGGGGTAAGCAGACAGCCACGGCGTGGCAGGCCGTGCCGATGCCCGGACCTGTCCAGCGGCAGCCGCATGGTCCAGGTCTCATGCACATCCGGAACACCGAACCGCTGGCGAATCACCGGCCGTCAGCGCATTCGCCGCGTCAAGCAGGACCTCTGTCCGACACTGACGCACCCACCACCCGCGCGCCTTCGAGCTCCGCGAGGACCGTGTCGACCGTCTGCTCCACGCTCTGCCCGGTCGTGTCCAGCCAGAGACCGATCCGCGGCGTCTCCTCCCGCAGCACCCGGTCCAGCGACTCGACCGTCCACCCGGCCCCGTAACCGCTCTTGCTCCGTCCGGCCTCCCGCTCGGCAACGGCCTGCGGCTCCGGCGCGAGCACCACGACGTACAGCGGTCGGGTCCGCACGCGTTCGACGTACCCGGCCAACTCCTCCCCCAGCACCACGTCCTGCACCACGACGGTCCAGCCCTCATCCACGTACGCGTCGGCCGTCATCGCGGACAACCGGTACCGGAGCCGGAGTTGGGCGACGGCCTCCTCGTACGCCCCCGGCACCATCTCGGCCCGCCCGGACACCACCATGCGCCGGAAGACGTCCCCGCGCACATGCACCGCCCGCGGCAGCCGCTCGGCAAGGGCCTGGGCGACGGTGGACTTACCGGAGGCCATCACACCGGTGATGAGGACGACGGCGGGGCCGGGATCAGCGACTCGCAACACGCTCGCGGTCATCCCGCGACGGCACCCGCCAGGAAAGCGGCCCAGGCGGCCGGGGCGACGGCGAAGGTCGGCCCGTCGACGACCTTGGAGTCGCGGACGTGGACGGTGTGGGGGCAGGCGGCGACCTCCACGCAGGCTTCGCCCTCGTTGCCGCTGTAGCTGGACTTGCGTCAGTCGTAGGCGACTTCGACGCAGGCGCCGCCTTCGTTGTTGCTGTAGCTGGACTTGAACCAGGAGAGCTCGGGCCTGGTGGTCACAGTTGCCTCGCCTTCGTTTCGGTGATCTCCGCCGACTTCCAGGGGTTGAGCGCCTGGGCCCGCAGGATGCCGAAGAGGTCGAACGTGTCACCCACCTGCTCCGGCCTGGAGATCAACCTATCGCCGCCCTGCGCCTCCACCACATCCCGTCGATGTGGACCGTGTCCTCCTGGTCACGCTACGCAGTCGAGGGAATCCTTGGGGTCATGACGAGCAAGAAACGCCCCGAATGGGTACCCACCGCCGGGCTACAACTCCACATGACCGGCATCCACTTCGACGCCATCCGGCTGCGGGGCGTACGGGGCGAGGCAGTGCTGCACCACCTCGGAACACTCACCGAAGGAGAACCGGGCCCGGTCGTACGGGAGATCGCGGGCGCCCGGTGGACGTACTTTCTGATCCCGCCCGGTTCGAGCAAGGATTACGACTGGCCTCCGGGCGCCAGGTGCTTCGGCCCGGCCACCTGTGACCAGTACGTGGGAATCCCCGCCCCGGATGGCAACACATACCCGCTGAGCTGGCGGTGCGGGGCGCCGCGGGAAGGGGAGTTCGTGGACGTGGAGCTGCTGTACGGGCTGGTGATGGCGCAGTTGGCGCCGGAGGAGGCGTGAGGCGGAGGGCGCCGCCCTCACGTGCCCTCACGTGCTCAGCCTTCGGTCCTCCTGCCCCTCCCCTGCCCTCCCACCCCTCCCGTCCTCCCGACCCGGCTCACTGCCGACCCCTCAGGCCGCGAGTGCCGACACCCGAAGCACACATCACAGAAGCCGTACCGGTCTCACCACGCACGTCATCCCGGCACCACGGCCTGGTCCAGGGGCGCAGCACGCTCCGACGTACCCGCGAGGCATCCGCGGCCGAGCTCAGCCTCCGGCCCCGGCCGCCGCCCTCAGGAAGTGGTCGGCATCCTCGGGCTCGGCCAGATTGCCGAGCTCCAGCCAGGAACCGTCCGCGAAGCGGATACGGAACGTGGCGAAGCCTCGCGGCTGCCCCGCCTCCGCCTCGATACGCGCCTCGTCGGCCCTGACTTCCGCCACGATCCCGAAGTCGTTGGCCTTCGTTGCCGCAAGACGGCGGCGCACCGAAGGCCGCGACACAGATACGGTCCCGGTCCAACAGGACCAGCCGTCGCGGACTGGGCGACTGCGAGAACCAGCACAGCAGCAGCTGACCTGCCGCCAGGTTCCAGTCCCCGTCGAAGACACCGTCCCCGGGCCTGCGGTCTCCGGTCGGCGTCTCTCTTCTCCGGCCAAGCTCACTGCGCCGCGCCCGACCCCGGAACAGCCTGTCGATCTGCTTTCCGAGCATGTCGATCAGATAGATCGGAATGATGACGACACAGAACACCACCGCGCCCACGTACACCAGCCAGTGGTGGCGCCCTTTCAGCCGCCCCTTGCCGGCTGCCCGGTGTACGTCCTTCGGTGGCTTCGGTATGGCCCGGGGAATGCTGCACCACACCAGGACCTTCTTGGCCCTCTGGTGCACCTTGCGCTTAGCCATGCCTTGATCGTAGGGCCCCGGCCCGGATACGCCGAGGCCGCGGCCGGTAGCGGCAAAGCGGCCGGTTCGACGGGCGGAACACAGGGCGACTTGCGATCAACGACTCTCTCGGGACGACCAGAAGGCCGACTGTTCCCGCGGTCTCAGCTCCTCCGCCTTCGGTCCGCCAGGACGGCCGGGTGTACCCGTCGGATAGGTCATCGCAGAGTTCTCGGCACAGCTGAGTCCTGCGCTGAGGGATACGTTGCCGATGCTGCCGACTTCCATGGAGACGGTGAGCCCATCGGGGCCCTTGGCCCGGATCCAGGGCATGTCCTTGTCGGAGTTGACGCTGACGACCCGGAAGCCCTGCCGCTCCCAGTACCGCTGTACGACTCCCAACAAATTGCCGCGCCGGTGCTCCGAAACCACAGTGAGGATGTTCCTGCTGCGGGTGACGGTGGTGCTGCCGGTCGGCTCGTTGAGACCCGTGCTGCAGGCCGCCTCCGCAGGGGCACCATAGACCCATTTCACCGGCGGGCGGATGGCCGCCAGCGTGCCGTCGAGGATTGCTTCCGAGCGCTGCCCGGCTTGCTGCATATCCATCGCGGATACCTTCTGTTCCTTCTTGCTCTGGCCCTTCGTGGCATTCTGTCCACCGTCGGTTCCGCATGCTCCGAGCGCCGCCACCAATAGCGCACAACCCAGTAGTCGTACCGGTCCGCCCAAGCGCTTCATCTCGGCGCCACAGACTGGATCTTGTCCCCGCGGCCGGCCACGACGCTTGCGATGTTGTTCAGGGAGTCGCCGCCGCCGATTGGATCGAAGTAGATCGAATGCGCGGGCAGATCTCCAGCCACAAGCCCTGCAACGCCGGTGTCCTCTCCAGGGGCCACGCTGAAATGGTGGCCTCCGAAGTGGTTGTCGGCGGGGTCCGTGCCGAACCAGTTCTTCTTGGGACCGTACTCGCTTCCCGGAGAGACGTACTCAAGAAGATTGGGCGTGGGCAGGTTGGTCACCTGGTCATTCTCCGCCGCGCCGACATAGACGTGGTCGGCGCCCATCCCGAGGTCGGCGGCCTTGTCGACACCGACACCGGGGCTTCCGACGAGGACCACCTCGTCGACGGGAATTCCGCCTGGCAGCTGCGCTGCCTGACCGACAGTCAATGACCCGTATGAGTGCCCGACAGCTGTCACATGCGGTGAGCCGGACTCATGGGTGGCCCGGATGCCCCGCAGGAAGCTGGCGTAGGCCGGGGCGCCGGCCACGGCGTTGTCGTCACCCATGACGTCGGTGGCCGACCACTTGAGGCCGTCCAGCTGGGGTGCGTCGTAACCGAGCCAGACAATGGATGCGGTCGTGGTATCCGGGTACAGCTTGTTTGCGGCGTGCGCGACGTTCCAGGCCCGGTCCACGTCGGATGATGCGAAATGCCCACTCAGCTTGGTGTTCAGACCCGGCACATACGCGGAGACGTTCTTCGAACTGTCCGGATCGCCGAACGACACGATGGCGCGGCCATTACCTTCCGGGCCGAGGCCGAGCAGATAGGGTCGGGGCTCGCGTCCCCGGTCCAGCTGCTGCTGGATTCCTTTCACACCATCGATCTTGTCCTTGAGGGCTGTCGCTTCGTCCCCGACCGCCCCGGCATAGTCGTTCTCCAGGCTGCTCAACAGCAGCGGCAGGTAGGTTCGATTGGCTCGGTCGCGGTCGGTTGCCGGAATCCCGTCACGGTTGCCGATCTGCTGTGGGTAGTCGTGGATCAACTCGGCCTGAAGGGTGGGGGAAAGCCCCGCCCACCACGTCTGTACGGCGTCGGGTGAAGCCTTCTTGTCCGGCATACCGAGTTCGGACAGCAGCTCACGGTCAAGCTCGTTCGCGGTCGCCAATTCCAGCAGGCCAGTGCTCCAGTTGCCTCCTGCGCACCGGTTGGCCGCGTCAGTGAAGAGCTTGATCGCGGCCGCATACTCCTTGTCGGCAATCCGAGCCGCGCTCAGAGCATCGCCGATTCGGTCGGCGAATTCTTTGGCATGTGTGGCCTGATCGCGATTCGTCATCGCCACGTCGCCCGCCATCATGTGGCTGGTGTCGGCTGTCGGGGCCGTGACCGTACCGTCGTCGGCGACCTTGTAGCCAGCCTCCGTGGCATCGGCAACGGCGGCCTTGAGACGGCCCTGATGGGCTGCCAACTCCTCACCGCAGGCCCGCAACACCGTTCCCACGCCGTCGAGTTCCTGCTTCGCGCCGTTCAGGTCGCGGTGCATACGGGCGAGTCGGTCGGCAGCGGATTCAGCAGTCACCCCGCCCCAGACCCCCTCCTGAGCAAGAGGGCGGTGCAGATATTTTCCGAAGCCCAGGGCTTGAGCGGTGAAACTCTCTGCCAGTCCGTCCCAGGCGTCGCCGGCGTCGGTCAGCAGGAGTGGCTTGGCGTCACGGAGCTCCGAGACTCGCATGTGTCAGTGCCCTCCATGCGCCAGCGGGGGCACGTTGAGTCCAGGAGCGTACGGGCCGGAGGAGTCCGGGCCGTACGAGCCAAGGCCGAGGAAAGACTTCCGGCGCTCCTGGTCCTCGTGAGTAAAACTCATGCTGGAGCTGATGACCGCGTCCGCAGCACCCCCCACCATGCCTGCCAATGAACGCAGCGCCTTCGTCCACGCCTCCAGGCAGTCGTCGATCGCCTGGGCGGACTGGAAGCCGACCAGCCCTGCGACAGCCGCGTCCGTCGGCGTGAACAGGGCCTTGATGTCCTCCGGTATGTCCTGGGCGACCTTGTGGGCCGCCTCGCCGGCTTTCCGCACCTCACCGTGTTCGATCCAGAACCCCTGTGTGGGGCCGCCGATCGGTGTGGACATACGCTCCCCCTCGGTCGGTGTTCAAGCTGAGGCAGGCCAACAGCGCGCCCTGCGCTGGACTTGAGTACGCGTACTCAAGTCCAGCGCAGGGCGCCTGCAAAGTCCGTGCTGGTCAGCGGTGGGTGTCGCCCATGCCGTACATAACGAAACTCCGTGCCACCCGTCACGCGGAGCGCGACACCGGACACGAGTTGCGTGAGCTGCTGGTGGTCGCAGCGCCGACGACCACCGGTTCGGCGTGGGCATACCCGGCGCAGTACAGAGTCGCGCGGATCGGGCGGTTGCACACCGACGCCAAGGTCGGACGGCTCACCCGCCAGAACGTCTACGCGGTCACCGACGTGACCGCTTGGCAGGCCTGTCCGCAGCAACTCGGCCTGGCCCGTTCGCAGTGGACATCAAGAACTGGCTTCTCTGCGGCCGGGACATCACCTTCGCTCGGGGCGTCCTCGCGACACCCCGTTATGTTTTTCGCGGTCCTGCAAGAGGGCCGCTGGCCTCCGGGCCCGGCATGACTGTTGCCCCCTGTCGAACGGATGACCTGGGGGGTGG
>NZ_JBEYTM010000027.1:0-95240 GCF_040643055.1 Streptomyces sp. NPDC047515 | reverse complement strand
CCACCCCCCAGGTCATCCGTTCGACAGGGGGCAACAGTCATGCCGGGCCCGGAGGCCAGCGGCCCTCTTGCAGGACCGCGAAAAACATAACGGGGAGTCACGGCCTCGTACTGGAGAACATCGCCGCACTCGAACGAGACGGTTCCTGCCTCGGAGCATTCTCCGTATCCCGTACGACCCGTGAAGGCGCGCTGTTCGTCGACGCGGTGGCGCACGCGCAGCACCACACCCCCGACCACCCCAGCATCGTCAACGGGTCGATCGCCGCAGCCGTCCAGGGAGCCTTCGGGGACGTCCAGTTCACCTCGCGCACCCGCGGCAGTGAACTGTTCATCAATCCCCTGATGACCCTCTGCTTCGCCTTCGAGCTGGACGCGGTGGCCCGCCACTGCCTGTATCTCGACCGCATCGAGGACACCCATCTCATCCGTCAGGTCAGCAGCACCATCGCGGAGCTCCGGGACGACGTCCGCCAGCGACCGCCGCGGCGCATTCCGCACTGAACGGGCAGAGCGACAGTGGCCCGATTCCATCGCCGATGACCGAGTCGGTTGGATCCACGGCCCGTTACGGACATGATCGGGTGGTATGAACGGCCCGACGGCCCAGCGGCAACCAGGGAGGGAAGTCCGATGAGCACGCCCAACAAGGACCTCGAAAAGGTCGAAGTGAGGCTCAAATGGGATCCCAGCCCACCGGGTGCCCCGGCCCACGACCTCGACATCATCGCGGCTACCTACTTCGCGGACGCGCCGTACGGCAGTCCCGCATATCTCGTGCACTTCGACAGCCGTTCACCGGACGGCACCATCAATCTCGACCGCGACAGCAGGACCGGCCAGGGCTTCGGTTTCGACGAGGTGATGACGCTGGAACTGCACCGGTTGTCGACCACGTACACCCGGGTCGTGGTCGGCGTCGCCATTCAGCAGCGCGACGGTCGCAAGACGTTCGCCGAGATAGCGAACACGGGCGTACAGGTCCGGGAGGGCTACACGAATCTGGCCGAGGACGACTTCTCCTCGGTCGGCGACGCCACCGCGGCGACCGTCGCCGAGTTCGTCCGCGGCGCCTCCGGCGTCTGGGAGTTCCACGCCACGGTTCGGGGCTTCGACGGGGACCCCGGGGCCTTCGCCGAGACGATGGGCGGCCGTACGCCCGGAGCGTGACAGGTCACGGGGGGAAAGGGGCCGGGCAGCACGCCCGGCCTCGCTCAGCGGCGGACGGAAGACCCGCTTCTCTTGATCACGCCGCTGAGCGCGCCATCACGGCGCCCGCCCTGACACGCCTCTTCCACAGGTGTCCTGCTGCTTCGGACGCAGCTGCCGGGCGTCACGAAGGCGAAGGACGGCGGAGGCGCGGGAACAGCTGCTCGCGTCACCACGTACTCGACTCATACCGCCGCATCGGATGCGCGGCAGCTCGTACGCCCGCATCAAGGCACATACGCCCACGTCAAAGACACGACAGAGGGCGCCGACCTGTGGTCGGCACCCTCTGTGAAGTGCGGCTCAGCACCCTCGGCGTGAGACGCTCAACCTTGCGTCAGTCGCCATGGGGCTCGTTCTCAGCTGCAACCGCTGGTCGAGCCGCAGCCCTCGCAGATGTAGCAGGACCCGGCGCGCTGCATCTTCGTACCGCAGGAGAAGCAGAGCGGCGCGTCCGCGCTGATGCCGAGCTGCATCTCGACGAGCTCCGCCGAGGTGTGCGCCGTCCTGGGGGCCGGCTTCTCGGCCTCCGGGACGGCCGCGACCGCCTTCAGCGGCTCCGTCCGCACCGGGGCGGACTGGGCCAGAGCCTCGACGTCCAGTTCGTCATCCTCCAGGGACGGCTCGTACGAACCGGTGTCGAGGTGCCGCTGACGCTCCTCGGCGGAGTGGATGCCGAGTGCCGAGCGGGTCTCGAAGGGCAGGAAGTCCAGCGCGAGACGGCGGAAGATGTAGTCGACGATCGACTGCGCCATCCGCACGTCCGGGTCGTCCGTCATGCCGGCCGGCTCGAAGCGCATGTTGGTGAACTTCGAGACGTACGTCTCCAGCGGGACGCCGTACTGCAGACCGACCGAGACGGCGATGGAGAAGGCGTCCATCATGCCCGCGAGAGTGGAGCCCTGCTTGGACATCTTCAGGAAGACCTCACCGAGACCGTCGTCCGGGTAGGAATTGGCGGTCATGTAGCCCTCGGCGCCGCCCACCGTGAAGGAGGTGGTGATGCCGGGACGGCCCTTGGGGAGGCGCTTGCGGACCGGGCGGTACTCGACGACCTTCTCGACCGCGGTACGGATGGTCTCCTCGGCCTTGGCCGCGACCGCGTCCGTTGCGGACTTCTCCTTGGTCTTCGCGGAGAGGGGCTGGCCGACCTTGCAGTTGTCGCGGTAGATCGCGAGCGCCTTGACGCCCATCTTCCACGCCTCGAAGTAGACCTCTTCCACGTCCTCGACGGTGGCCGTCTCCGGCAGGTTCACCGTCTTGGAGAGCGCGCCGGAGATCCACGGCTGGATCGCGGCCATCATGCGTACGTGGCCCATCGCGGAGATGGAACGCTCGCCCATCGCGCAGTCGAAGACCTCGTAGTGCTCGGTCTTCAGACCGGGGGCGTCGATCACGTTGCCGTGCTCGGCGATGTGGGCGACGATCGCCTCGATCTGCTCCTCCTGGTAGCCCAGGCGGCGCAGGGCCTGCGGAACGGTGCCGTTGACGATCTGCATCGAACCGCCGCCGACCAGCTTCTTGAACTTGACCAGGGCGAGGTCGGGCTCAAGGCCGGTGGTGTCGCAGGACATGGCGAGACCGATGGTGCCGGTGGGCGCGATGACCGAGGCCTGCGCATTGCGGAAACCGTTCTTCGCGCCGAGACGGATCACGTCCTGCCAGGCCTCCGTGGCGGCGGCCCAGATCGTGTTGTCCAGGTCGTCCATGTGGACGGCCGCGGCGTTGGCGTCGGCGTGCTGCTTCATGACGCGCTGGTGGGGCTCGGCGTTGCGGGCGTAGCCGTCGTACGGGCCGACGACCGCGGCGAGCTCGGCGGAGCGCTTGTACGAGGTGCCGGTCATCAGCGAGGTGATGGCACCGGCCAGGGCGCGGCCGCCGTCGCTGTCGTACGCGTGGCCGGTCGCCATCAGCAGGGCGCCGAGGTTGGCGTAGCCGATGCCCAGCTGACGGAAGGCGCGGGTGTTCTCACCGATCTTCTGCGTGGGGAAGTCGGCGAAGCAGATGGAGATGTCCATCGCGGTGATGACCAGCTCCACGACCTCGGCGAAGCGCTCGGACTCGAAGGACTGGTTGCCCTTGCCGTCGTCCTTGAGGAACTTCATCAGGTTCAGCGAGGCGAGGTTGCACGAGGTGTTGTCCAGGTGCATGTACTCGCTGCAGGGGTTCGAGCCGTTGATCCGGCCGGACTCCGGGCAGGTGTGCCACTGGTTGATCGTGTCGTCGTACTGAATGCCCGGGTCGGCGCAGGCCCAGGCAGCCTCGGCCATCTTGCGGAAGAGGGACTTGGCCTCGACCTCTTCGATGACGTCACCGGTCATGCGCGCGCGCAGCCCGAACTTGCCACCGGACTCGACGGCCTTCATGAACTCGTCGTTCACGCGGACCGAGTTGTTGGCGTTCTGGTACTGGACGGACGTGATGTCGTCGCCGCCCAGGTCCATGTCGAAGCCCGCGTCGCGCAGGGCGCGGATCTTCTCCTCCTCCTTCACCTTGGTCTCGATGAAGTTCTCGATGTCGGGGTGGTCGACGTCGAGGATGACCATTTTGGCCGCACGCCGGGTGGCGCCACCGGACTTGATCGTTCCGGCGGAGGCGTCGGCACCGCGCATGAAGGAGACCGGGCCGGAGGCGTTGCCGCCGGAGGACAGCAGCTCCTTGGAGGAGCGGATACGGGAGAGGTTCAGGCCGGCGCCGGAGCCGCCCTTGAAGATCATGCCCTCTTCCTTGTACCAGTCGAGGATCGACTCCATGGAGTCGTCGACGGCCAGGATGAAGCAGGCGGAGACCTGCTGCGGCTGGGGCGTGCCGACGTTGAACCAGACCGGCGAGTTGAAGCTGAAGATCTGGTGCAGGAGGGCGTACGCCAGCTCGTGCTCGAAGATCTCGGCGTCCGCGGGAGAGGCGAAGTAGCCGTGCTCCTCGCCGGCCTTGCGGTACGTCTTCACGATCCGGTCGATGAGCTGTCGCAGACCGGTCTCGCGCTGCGGGGTGCCGACAGCCCCGCGGAAGTACTTGCTGGTGACGATGTTGACCGCGTTCACCGACCAGAAATCGGGGAACTCGACGCCACGCTGCTCGAAGTTGATCGAACCGTCGCGCCAGTTGGTCATGACGACGTCACGGCGCTCCCATGCCACCTCGTCGTACGGATGCACGCCGGGGGTGGTGTGGATGCGCTCGATACGCAGACCCTTGCTCGACTTGGATCCCTTGGCTCGGGAACCTCGTGCCGGGCCGCTCGCCGTCTCTGTCATGCCGCCTCCCATATGTGGGCAAAAACGCCCTGAAGTGCCCAGAACTTCCCGGGGCACAGTCTGTCTCTGATGCTTCGGACGCCACGCACATCGCCCGGAGCGGGTCCATACAGCCGCACTGTCGCCGATCCGCACACCTGTGCCGATCGGCCGGTGTCGCTCAGTCGGCGGCGACGGCGGGAACGGGGACCTCAAGGGTCTCGCCGGTCCCGCGCTCCTCCACAGGAGGTCGCCGTTCACGGAGTTCCGCGATGGCGGCCTCGAAGTCTTCGAGTGTGTCGAACGCCCGGTACACGGACGCGAAACGCAGGTACGCGACAAGATCGAGTTCCTGCAGGGGGCCGAGGATGGCCAGACCCACGTCATGGGTGGTCAGCTCGGCGCTGCCGGTGGCACGCACCGCCTCCTCGACCCGCTGGCCGAGCTTGGCGAGGGCGTCCTCGGTGACCGGCCTCCCCTGGCACGCCTTGCGCACGCCGGAGATGACCTTGGTACGGCTGAAGGGTTCGGTCACACCGCTGCGCTTGACCACCATCAGCGAACAGGTCTCCACCGTGGTGAAACGGCGGGCGCAGTCGGGGCACTGGCGGCGACGGCGGATCGACGTGCCGTCATCGGTGGTGCGACTGTCGACGACCCGGCTGTCGGGGTGCCTGCAGAAGGGGCAGTGCATGGCTCCCAACCCTCCTTCACAGCACGACTGAATAGCCTCTTCAGGGCCCGCAGGGGCCCCTCGAAGCAGTGACAAGCATAGGCGATGGCCACACCCCCGGCGGACCGGGGACCACAACTTCTGGGTGACTGGAACAATCCAACCACTAGATCTTGGGTTTGGTCGCACATTCGGCCCTAGCGCGTGTCGCGCATCGCCGGCGACCGGCAGGCAGCGTACGGCCGAGCACGAGGTTACGGGAACCGCGCGGCCGCCAGGGTCGCGGGGCTCTCGCTGTCGGACTCCGACAACGCCCTGTGAGCCACCCCGCCCGGCGACACCGCGCCGGGGACGCTACCGTAATGATCCGAATTGCCACCGAACAGTGATCTGATCCGGTTTTCCACTCGGCCCGACGGACCACCCCGAGCGGAAGCTCGACCACCCCGGCACCGCACATACACCCGACAGTGAACACACGACAGGCTTTTATTCGTTTTTCACTCGAACGTGTGTTTGGCGCAACCTTTCGAAAGCCACTACCGTTGTCCAGCTAGGGAGACCATTCGAGAGGGGCCGACGTGACCACCACCGCAGACAGTGCCACCATCACTGCCCAGGACCGCTCCCAGAGCCGACTCGATCCGGTGCATGCCATGAATGACCCAGTCACGAACACGGAGGGGCCCGAGCCCATGCGCCCAGCGCGCTCGTTGCCCGGTCGGCCTCCAGGCATTCGGGCGGACAGCTCGGGGCTCACGGACCGGCAGCGGCGCGTTATCGAGGTGATCCGGGATTCCGTGCAGCGGCGTGGGTATCCGCCTTCGATGCGGGAGATCGGTCAGGCGGTGGGCCTGTCCAGCACGTCCTCCGTCGCCCATCAGCTGATGGCTCTGGAGCGCAAGGGCTTCCTGCGTCGCGACCCCCATCGCCCGCGGGCGTACGAGGTCCGTGGCTCGGACCAGCCCACTTCGCAGCCCACCGATACGACCGGGAAGCCCGCGGCGTCGTACGTACCGCTGGTGGGCCGGATCGCGGCCGGTGGCCCGATCCTCGCCGAGGAGTCGGTCGAGGACGTCTTTCCGCTCCCCCGCCAGCTGGTCGGTGACGGAGAGCTGTTCGTGCTCAAGGTCGTCGGTGACTCGATGATCGAGGCGGCGATCTGTGACGGCGACTGGGTGACCGTGCGCCGCCAGCCCGTCGCGGAGAACGGCGACATCGTGGCTGCCATGCTGGACGGCGAGGCCACGGTCAAGCGCTTCAAGCGTGAGGACGGCCATGTGTGGCTGCTCCCGCACAACTCCGCCTACCAGCCGATCCCCGGCGACGAGGCGACGATTCTCGGCAAGGTGGTGGCGGTGCTGCGGCGAGTGTGACGACTCACCGGCTCCGACCGGGCCCCGGGATCCACTGCGCCGATCCCGGGGCCTGCCTGTGCCCTCTGACAACCGAGCGGACTACTGGCTGTTGGCCTTGCCGTTGGCCTTGGCGGCCGAATCGATCGCCGCGAGCGAGCGGCGCGCCTGATTGCGGTCGGTGGTGTACCAGAAATCGGGCAGCGAGGCGCGCAGATAGCTGCCGTAACGGGCGTTGGCCAGTCGCGGATCGAGCACTGCGACCACGCCCTTGTCACCCGTGGCGCGTACCAGTCGACCGGCACCCTGGGCCATCAGCAGAGCGGCATGCGTTGCCGCGACGGCCATGAACCCATTGCCCCCTGCCTCCTCGACCGCCTTCTGGCGCGCGCTCATCAGCGGATCGTCGGGGCGCGGGAACGGGATCCGGTCCATGACCACCAGCTGACAGCTGGCCCCGGGCACATCGACCCCCTGCCAGAGGGACAGCGTGCCGAAGAGGCAGGTCTCGGGGTCGGCCGCGAAGTTCTTGATCAGCTCTCCGAGGGTCTCCTCGCCCTGGAGCAGGATCGGCTTGTCGAGTCGGCCCCGCAGTTCCTCGGCGGCGGCCTGAGCCGCCCGCATGGACGAGAACAGCCCGAGAGTGCGCCCGCCCGCCGCCTCCATCAGCTCGGCGAGCTCGTCCAGCATGTCGGTGCGGGATCCCTCCCTGCCGGGCGTCGCCAGATGCCGGGCAACGTACAGGATGCCCTGCTTCGGGTAGTCGAACGGTGACCCGACGTCGAGCCCCTTCCACTGCGGAATGTCATCGCCCGCAGTGCCTTCGGGAGCGAGCCCGAGCGAGGCCCCCACCCCGTTGAAATCCCCGCCGAGCTTGAGCGTGGCCGACGTGAGGACTACGGACCGTTCGGCGAAGAGCTTCTCGCGGAGAAGTCCGGAGACGGAGAGCGGGGCGACCCGGACGGAGGCGCCGAAACGGTCGTGCCGCTCGTACCAGACGACGTCGTACTCCGAGCCCTGGGTGATCCGCTCGGCGACGCCGTGGATCGTCTCCACCGATGCGAGAGCCTGCTTGCGGACGGCGTCCTCGTCCTGAACGGACTTGTCCCGGGTGGCGCCCAGGGCCGAGATCACCGTGCGTGCTGCGTCCCGGAGCGCCAGCAGTGCGTAGCCGAGGTCCTCGGGGACCTCCTCCAGCCGGCCGGGGAGCGCCAGCTCCATCACCCGCTCGAAGCCCTCCGACGCGGTCTGCAGGGCGTCGGCCGCCTTCTCGTTGACCAGCTTCGCCGCGCGGCGCACAGCGCGGTTGACCTGGCCGGGGGTGAGCTCTCCGGTGGCCACCCCGGTGACCCGGGAGACCAGCTCATGGGCCTCGTCGACGATCAGCACCTCGTGCTGCGGGAGCACCGGGGCGCCCTCGATGGCGTCGATGGCGAGGAGGGCGTGATTGGTGACCACGACATCGGCGAGCTTGGCACGCTCACGGGCCAGCTCAGCGAAGCACTCCGCGCCGTAGGCGCACTTGGAGGCGCCCAGACATTCGCGCGAGGAGACCGAGACCTGCGCCCAGGCGCGGTCGGAGACGCCGGGGGTGAGGTCGTCACGGTCCCCGCTCTCCGTCTCGTCCGACCAGTCCCGCAGCCGCAGCAGATCCTGGCCGAGTTTGCTCGACGGGGCCGCGGCCTCGAACTGGTCGAAGAGTCCCTCCTCCTCGTCCTGAGGCACTCCTTCGTGGAGCCGGTGCAGGCAGAGGTAGTTCGACCGGCCCTTGAGCATGGCGAACTGAGGGCGTCTGCGCAGCAGCGGGTGCAGGGCGTCGACCGTGCGCGGAAGGTCGCGCTCCACGAGCTGGCGCTGCAGCGCCAGCGTCGCCGTGGCCACCACGACGCGCTCCCCGTGCGCCAGCGCGGGCACCAGATAGCCGAGGGACTTGCCCGTGCCGGTGCCGGCCTGGACGAGCAGATGGGATTGGTCGTCGACAGCCTCGGCGACGGCCTCGGCCATGGCGGCCTGGCCGGGCCGTTCCGTACCGCCGACGGCGGTCACGGCGGCGTGGAGGAGCTCGGGGAGGGATGGCTTCGTCATAGCCCGACCACCCTACGGTGCACCACTGACAACGGCGATCACTCCCAGACTCAGACAGAGGGGTGGAGCGGGTTCGGAACGGTTCCGTGGATGGCGGCGTGCGGCCGCCGGGGGCGGTCCCGGTAACCGTCCACATGCAGGCGGTTGCGGTTCAGGCAGAGGCGTTCGATGCGGGGCGTCAGCATGTCGAACATCTCGAAACGCTCCTTGAGCTCGGGAAAAAGGGCGTGGTACCGCAGGATCTCGGCCCGCACGAGTGACCAGAAATCGGCTTCCAGGACTCCCAGCTGCTCCTCGCACAGTGGGGACAGGAATCGGAAGACACCGATGAACAGTCCGGCGTGGATGAACTGGGTGAGGAACGAGGGCGGCTCGGTGAGCAGGATGCTGCGTACGTCCTGCGGCATGGACGCGTGCTCCGGCAGCGGCTGGGCGCTGATGTTCACATCGTCCACGAAGTCCTTGATCGCCAGGCGCACCGGTACGTCCTGGTCGTCGAAGACGACGATGGCGTTCTCGCCGTGCGGGGAGAACACGGTGCCGTAGCGGTAGAGGAAGTGCAGCAGCGGCGGGAGCAACGCGGCGAAGAGCCGGGTCAGCCAGGCGGTGGGGGTCAGTCCCGAGCGGGCGACGAGTTCGGCCGTGAAGGCACGGCCCTGCGGATCGATGTGGAGCAGCGAGGCGAGGGTCCGGGCCCGTTCGCCCGGCGCGAGCCGGGGCTGGAGGGGTTCTCGCCAGATCGCGCCGAGGATCTCCTTGAACTGGTAAGGGGTCTCGGGGAGGTGGTCGTAGAGCGGATGCTCGACGGTCACGGAGGCCACCTCGCCGAGCAGGATGACCCCACAGGTGTCGCGCAGAAAGGCGTCCTGGTCGCGCAGGCCCTGGACCCACCCGGTGACGGCGGGGGCCGCGAGGGTGCGTTCGGTGGGCAGGCCCCTCCAGACCAGGGTGTTGAGGATCGACAGGGGCAGTTTGACCGTGTGCCGGTCGGGACGGGACACGTTGGTGAACGTGCGGATGGACTGCTGCGGCAGCCGCTCGTCCGCGTCGGTGTGGAGCGGAACGATGTCACCTGCGGCGATGGCCGGCGCGAAGACCGGAACGATCCATTCGTCCCACTGCCAGGGGTGCACGGGGAGACAGAGATAGCTGCCGGGGTCGAGGCCGCGGGTGTGGAGCACGGCGGCGAAGGAGTCGCGGACCGACGGGTCGAGTTCCTGCGCGTACAGCTGCTGGGGGGTGGCCAGGCCGGTCACTCCGCGGTAGGCGGCGATCCGAGTGGAGACGGCGATCCACGGCAGCCTGACCGGCCTGCGGGCCTCGGGTGCGTAGCGGGAGGTGTCGGTAGCGGAGAAGCCGAGGCGCCCCTTGTTGGCGACGAGCCAGGGGTGGCCGGTCTGATGCCCTTCCAGCTCGGCGTAGTCGAGGTCGGCCAGCCGGGCGGCGGGGAGCGCGGTGTGGTCGAGCCGGGCATCGGCGGCGAGGGTGGTGGTGATCTCGCGGATGAGGTGGCCGAGGGTGGCGCCGTCGATCCCGAGGAGGTGGCGGGCGCGGGCGAGGAAGCGCAGCGGGTCGTGAAAGGGGACGGTGTCGCTGTTCCGGTCCCGGAGCTGCTCGGCGGAGGTGTCCCGGTCACTGTCGCAGGTCGATTCCGGGGGAGCGCTCCGGATACTGTCGCGCGTCGATTCCGCGAGAGCACTCCGGATACTGTCGCATGCAGATTCCGCGGCAGCGGCCCCGGCGCTCCCGCGCTCCTCGCGAATCGAATCGGGGGCGATGAGCCAGCCGCCGTACACGCCCCGTCGGGCGCTGAAGCTCAGGGTGGCGCCGTCGTCGAGTCCGAGGGTGTACGTCTCGCTCCCGTCGGCCCGCGCGACCGGTTCGACGACTTCCTCGTAGGCGAACTGACCGAGCATCTTCGCGAGCAGCCGGGCGGCGGCTCCGTCCCAGACCGCCCGGTTCAGTTCCGGTGTGCTGAGCAGCGCGGCTGACTCCGCTGAATCATGGCTCGCGGGATATTTCGGCACAGGGCCTCCTCGGGACGGAACCAATGGGGTGGGAGCGGTATACGCAAGGCAGGAGATCGTTCACAGCTGGGCACGGTGCGTTCGGTCACGGACCATCAGGGCAGCTCGCTTGTCGGGGAGTTCGACTTCCGCGGAGAAGCGGAAGCCGGCGCTCAGGAAGGCGGAGACGGAGGGGGTGTTGCGCAGGTCGGGTTCCGCGACGACACGCGCGCACAGGGGGCGGTTGTCGAGCACGAGATCGGAGACGGCCCGGAGCAGGGTGGTGCCGACGCCACGTCCGCGGTTGTTCACACTGCCGATGAGCAGGTGGATTCCGGTGTCGTGCGGGCGGGCGGGGTAGTGGCGCGCCAGCGGATCGAGATCCGCCCGGTAGATCTCCCAGTAGCTTATGGGAATCCCGGCCAGCACGCCGAGACACGGGACACTGCGTCCGTCGCCGTCTAGTTGAGGACGCAGGTGGTCGGCGGTGACCGCCTCGGACCCGGCGAGTTCCCAGAACGCGGCGACCGCGGGATCGTTCATCCACCGGCTGATCACGTCGAGGTCGCGTTCCAGTCGTACGGGGACGAGCTGGAACACTCCGGCCGGGGTGGTCACCGGCCCCCAGTCGGCCGGGCGGTCGAGCAGATCGGCGCAGGCTGGACCGCTCGTGGCCGCCCGTCTGCCTGCGGCCGGGCCCGCGTCGCCCGGTTGGGGCGACGCGGGTGTGTTCGGCGGCAGGGGCCGCGCCGGGGTGGCCGATGTGTCCTCCCCGGGCGCGGGCGGTGTCTCCTCCTCGAACAGAGCGAGGAGTTCTTCGGAGAGCGGCAGGTCCAGGGTGTCCTCGGCGCCCGTGTCGGTCGGTGGGGCAGGGCCGGCACCGGCGTCGGTGTGCGCATCGGCGGGAGCCACGGTGTCGCTCTCCTCTCGGCGGATCAGATGGTTGTCATGTTCCTTCAGGCGTACAAGGGGTTGGCCATGGTGACGTAGACGGACTGGGTGTCGACGGGCCCGACGAGTTCATCGAGGCCGTGCAGCCGGGTCAACAGGTTGGCCTTGCACCGCAGGTGGGATTTTTCCAGCAGATGCGCGGGCAGTGGGGAACCCAGCGCGGTGGCCGAGTCGAGGAAGCGACGGAACGCGGCGATGAGCACCTGTTCGTCGGCGAGGCGCTGGGCACCGAAGGCCCCGATCAGGCCGAACACGTTGTTGATGCCGAGGTAATAGGCGAAGCGTTCGTCGGTGACCGCGTCGGAGACGAAGGTGTCGCTGACCCGTCCGATGCCGGGGAGCCGGTGCTCCAGCGCGGCGCGGTGGGACTCACGGAAGTAGTAGCCCTGGTTGTCACGGTATCGGCCGCCGACGGGCCAGCCGTGGGGGTCGAGCAGCACCAGGGTGTTCTGCTGGTGGGCTTCGAGCGCGACGCCCGCGTGACCGTCGAGCCAGAGAACCGGACGTACGACGCGGTCGAGGTAGCGCAGGAACCACTCGGTGGCGACCGCCCCCACCGCTCGTCCGGTGGCGGCGGCCAGGGCGAGGACGATCTCGGTGAGGCGTGAGTGCCTGCCCGTCCGGCCCGGCCAGGGGCGCGGGGCGGTGAGCGAGGCGATGCAGACCGCGTCGTCGAACGGCCCGAAGGGGTTGTGACGCAGCATCACGTCGAGGCCCGCGACGGGCTCGCCGTCGGGGCCGTCGACGGCGAGCCAGGCAGGGTCGCGGACGATGTCGAAGCCCGGGTGGACCGCGTGCCACCGCGCGGCGAGGCCGCTGCGGAGCAGCCGGTGCACCTCGACCCCGCGGTGGAGCTCCTTGCGGAGGTTCTCCCGACGGGAGTTGGTGATGCGAACGCCGAGGGAGAGCTTGAGCATCACCTCGGCGTCCGGCCGGTGCACGGTACGGACGGAGGAGGTGGGGTACCAGGGCTTCCCGTGCGGTCCCAGGTCGTGGAGGAGTCCGGCGTCGAGCAGGGCGGTGACCTCGGGCCGGTGTCCGAGTTCGCGGGCCTGCCAGGGGTGGAGCGGAATCGGTGCGGTGTTGTCGGGGATTCGCAGCCCCTCGGTGTGGGAGGTGACCAGTTCCGCTGCCGGTACCGGCCGGCCGCCGTCGGTCCAGGCGGAGTCGGTGGCCAGCACGGACCGGTGGACAGCCATCCAGTGGAGCGGGAAGGAGCCGTGCGACTCGGGTGAGTAGCGGCGGCACTCCGCGTCGGAGAGGCCTTCGCGGCTCTTGGGCGTGGGGTGGAGCGGATGTCCGAGGAGGAGTGACTGTTCGGCGGTGAGGAAGAGGTCCGCTTCGGCCGGGGCCTCGGGGGTGCGGCGCCGCTCAGCGATGAAACCGGCGGTTCGCCGTACGGAATCGGCGACCCGGGCCACCATGTCGGTGCCCCCGTCGCGGTCGGCCTCGCGGCCCAGCAGCGCGCCGACCGTCACGGCGTCGACGGGTGGTGCGCCTTCGGGGGTCCCCTCCAGGACGGGCATGCCGAAGCGGTGCCAGCCCGTGACGGACCAGTAGACGACGGGGACGAGCAGCGCGGTTCCGCTCGCGGGAAGGGGGATACGGAGGGTCTCCCCGGCCGGTCGCGGCAGGTCGCTCTCCCGGACCCAGCAGCGGAGCAGGTTCTCGACACCGGCCGTGTCGGCGGCGCGCAGCGGGTCCGGATGGTCGAGGAGGTCGGTGGGGGCCTCGGCGCTCCCCATGTGCATCGGGAGGTACTGCTCGTCGTGCGGTGCCGCCTTCTGGCGCGGCACGGTGGTGTGCTCGACGACGAGGTTGCCGGTGAGCCCGGCCGGTCCTCGCTGAGGGGTGGGGGGAGGGCCGTCGGCCTGGGGCGCGGGGGTGGGGTTCACGGCGGTCTTCCTTGTGAGGGTGTCCGGGGTCAGCGAATCGCCCCGGTCGTGGTCCGGCGGTGCGGCAGGCGCTCGGCGGCTGCCAGGGCGTCGGCGAGGCGGTCCACGACCGCTGTCGCCTGTTCGTCGGTGAGAGTGAGGGGCGGGAGGAGGCGTACGACGGTGGACTGACGTCCGCCGAGTTCGACGATGAGCCCGCGGCGCAGGCATTCCTGCTGGACGGCGGCGGCGAGGGCCGGGGCGGGGGGCGGCTCGGGGCCGTCGCCCCGCACGGGTGCCTCGGGGTCGACGAGCTCCACCCCGATCATCAGGCCCCGCCCACGGACGTCTCCAATGGACGGGTGGCCCGTGGCCAGTGCCTGGAGGCGCGCGAGCATCCGGGCGCCGAGCGTCGCGGCACGCTCGGCGAGGTGGTTCTCCCGTACGAAGGAGAGGGTGGCCGTGCCCGCCGCCATGGCGAGTTGGTTGCCCCGGAAGGTACCGGCGTGCGCGCCCGGCTGCCAGGTGTCGAGTTCGGAGCGGTAGACGATCACCGCGAGCGGGAGGGAACCGCCGATGGCCTTGGAGAGCACCATCACATCAGGCACGATCCCGCTGTGTTCCACCGCCCAGAAGGCACCGGTGCGGCCCACGCCCGTCTGGACCTCGTCGGCGATGAGGGGGACGGAACGGGTCTCGGTGATCTGACGCATCCGGCGCATCCAGCCGTCGGGGGCGGGGTTCACGCCGCCCTCCCCCTGCACCGGTTCGAGGATCATGCCAGCCGGTGGGGGCGTGCCGCCCTTCGGGTCGTCCAGGAGGTTCTCCGTCCAGCGGGCGGCGATCTCCGCGCCGCGTCCGCCGCCGACGCCGAAGGGGCAGCGATAGTCCCGGGGGAAGGGAAGCCGTGTCACGCGTACGTCCTCGGCGCCTCCCGAGGCGGCCAGGGCTCCGGCCGTCATTCCGTGGTAGGCGCCGGTGAAGGCAAGAAGCCCGCTGCGGCCGGTCGCGGCACGGACCAGCTTGAACGCCGCCTCGACGGCGTCCGTGCCGGCCGGCCCGCAGAACTGGATCCGGGCGTCGTCGGCGAACCGCCTCGGCAGGGTGGCGAACAGCTCGGTCGTGAAGGCGTCCTTGACCGGGGTGGCGAGGTCGAGCACATGGAGCGGTGCGCCCGAGTCGATCACCTTCTTGATCGCCTCCAGGACCACCGGGTGGTTGTGCCCGAGCGCCAGGGTGCCGGCTCCCGAGAGACAGTCGAGGTACCGCCGCCCGTCCGCGCCCTCGATGGTCATCCCGCGGGCCCGTACCGGCACGATCGGCAGCGAACGCGCGTAGGTACGGGCAGCGGATTCACGCAATGACTGGCGGCGCAGGATCCCCTCGTGCACCGCCGGTGCTGCCACCGGAGCTGGTTCGGTCACGGCCACGGCTGTTGGTCCTCCCGCTGTAACAGTTGCGTTGCACGTCGGTACGTCGGCGCACGGACGGACTGCGGGGATGAACGCTGTCCGCGAGTCCCTCGTACATACCAACGACGCCGGACGCCGGGGATCACGGCCGAATCCGAAGGTCCTTGCGGAGGCGGAACCGTGGCCCTGCCGCATGCCGTCCCCATCGGCACCGGCATAGTGGGGGCCGCACGGAGGGTTCGGGCGAATTTCCGGCAGTCCGCAGGATGTTCGAAACAAACGGCTCGCAGCGGTACCGAAGTGCAGTACAGAAGTGTTGAGTTACGAAGTCCCAGGGGGATCACCACATGCGACTCATTCGACCGGCTCTCGCTGCACGCCAGGGGGGCACACGTCGTAGGCGCTCCTCGGTGTTCGCCACGGCCGCGGTCACCGCGGTCCTCGCGCTCACCGCCACCGCCTGCGGGCCCGGCGAGGACGACGCGAGTGACAAGCCGAGCAGTCCCGCAGGCCAGGCCTCGGACGGCAAGATCACCATTCCGAACGATCTGAAGAACCGGCTCAAGGAACACGGGATCGATCTCGACCAGTGGAAGAACGGCGAGTGGAAGAACTGGGACAGGGACAAGTGGCTGCGCGAGGCGAAGGACTTCGTCAACCCGATCATCGAGGGCCTCTGGGACCCGGACCGGATGCGGGATGCCGACAAGTCGCCGGAGAAGCCGGTCGACAACGACATCTCGGGTGATGTGGGCGTGACGGACCCGACCCCCGCGCCCGTCCGGGCCGCCGGTGTCCGAACGCCGTACCACGCCAACGCCGCGGAGTCCGGGAAGCTGCTCTTCGACAGCCCCGAGGGCTCCATGGTCTGCTCCGCGACGGTGGTGAAGGACCCGGCCCACCCCGGCAAGTCCAACCTGGTGTGGACGGCGGGGCACTGCGTGCACGCGGGCAAGAAGGGCGGCTGGTACCGCAACATCGCCTTCGTTCCGTCGTACAACAACGAGGGTCTGTCGCCGGCGGAGCTGAAGACGGCCACCAAGCAGGAGATCGCCCCGTACGGCGTGTGGTGGGGCCAGTGGGCGCAGACGTCCGACCAGTGGATCTCCCAGGGCGCCTCGGTGGGCGGCCAGGGCGCCCCGTACGACTTCGCGGTGCTGCATGTCACGCCGGAGAAGGGCTCCACGGGCAAGTCGCTGGAGGAGACGGTGGGCTCCGCGCTGCCCGTCGAGTTCAACGCACCGGCCGTGCCGAAGATCGGCAGCATGACGGCCACCGGCTTCCCGGCCGCTCCGCCGTACGACGGCCAGAAGGCATTCCAGTGCGAGGACAAGCCGGGCCGGCTCTCGCTGACCGCGCAGGACCCGACCATGTACCGCATCGGCTGCACCATGACGGGCGGTGCCTCCGGCGGCGGCTGGGTCGCGGCGGGCCAGGACGGCAAGCCCGCGCTGGTCTCGAACACCTCCATCGGCCCGGTGACGGCCGGCTGGCTCGCGGGGCCGCGCTTCGGCAAGGAAGCCCAGGGCGTCTACGAGTCGGTCAGCAAGAAGTACGCGAAGCAGTGACGACGGTCCGTCAGCCGGAGCTTCCGGCCGACGGATGACGGATCAGCAGGGGCTCCCGGCGCGGCAATCGCCCGCCGGGAGCCCTTGCCGTCGGGCGGTGGCCACGGGCCACCCGCGGCCCGTGCGGCCCGTTCCTCCGTGGCGAGGACCATGGTCACGCCGTCATGGGGTGGGCCTGCATTCGCGGCGGCCATTGGTCCGGCCGCCGTTTCGCATGACAAGTTCATGGCATTTTCGGAGATTTCAGGGGGATCCCTTTCCATGCGATCCATACGTCCGCTCCTCGCCGCCACCGGCCTCGTCGCCGCGCTCGCGCTGACGGCCACGGCCTGTGGTCCGAGCGAGGGCACGGCGGCCGACAAGCCCGCCGCCGACTCCGCCGGTGGCCAGGATTCCGGCGGTTCGCTGTCCGGCAGCCTGGCGGAGACGCTGAAGAAGCACGGCGTCGATCCGGAGAAGTGGAAGAACGGCGAGTGGAAGAAGTGGGACAAGGACAAGTGGCTGCGTGAGGCCAAGGACTTCGTCAACCCGGTCATCGACGGGTTGTGGAGGCCCGACCGGATGAAGTCGGCCAAGGATCCCGCGAAGACCATGGCGGCCGGCGACCTCTCCGGCGACCAGGGCGTCACCGATCCGGAACCCGCCCCGGTCAAGGCCGAGCGCGAGAGGACTCCCTACCACGACTACGCCGCCCCGGTCGGGAAGGTGTTCTTCGACTCCCCCGAGGGCTCCATGGTCTGCTCGGGCACCGTCGTCAAGGACCCGAGGAACCCGGGCAGGTCCCATCTGGTGTGGACCGCCGGGCACTGTGTGCACGCCGGTGCGAAGGGCGGCTGGTACCGCAACATCGTCTTCGTGCCCGCGTACAACGACAAGGGGCAGTCCGCCGCCGCGCTGAAGAATGCGCAGCCGCAGGAGATCGCCCCGTACGGCGCGTACTGGGCCGACTGGGCCACGACGTCCGGTGAATGGCTCACCGACGGTGGTCCCACCGGGGGTGAGGGCGCCCCCTATGACTACGCGGTGCTGCATGTGAAGCCGGAGCGGGGCACCAAGTCCCTGGAGGAGACCGTGGGCAACGCCCTGCCGGTCGAGTTCGACGCTCCCGAGGCCTCGCGGATCAGTGCCATGGGCGCCTGGGGCTACCCCGCCGCCCCGCCGTACGACGGCCTGATCATGCACAAGTGCGTCGACCGCCCCGGCCGGCTCTCCATCAATCGGGCTGGCTCGCCGGTCCGCACCTGGGCAGGGGCGCGCAGGACGTCTTCACCATGATGAGCGAGAAGTTCGGCGGCCGCTGACGGCCACCTCACACGAAGGACGCCCGAAGGGCCGCTCCCGAACGAGGGAGCGGGCCTTCGGTCCGTACCGAGCCGTGCCGTGTCGTGGTCAGTGCGCCACGGGCACGTACGCGGAGAGGTCGGCTGCCAGTTCCTCGTGGACCCGCGCCTTGAGCAGGGTGCCCTCCGCCGTGTGCTCCTCGGAGATCACCTCGCCCTCGGCATGCACCCGGGAAACGAGCCCGCCCCGGGTGTACGGCACGAGCGCCTCGATCTCGACCGACGGCCGGGGCAGTTCGCTGTCGATGAGCGCCAGCAGCTCGTCGATACCGGCACCCGTACGCGCCGAGACCGCGATCGCGTGCTTCTCGATGCGCAGCAGCCGCTGCAGCACCAGCGGATCGGCCGCGTCCGCCTTGTTGATGACCACGACCTCGGGTACGTCCACCGCACCCACTTCGCGGATCACCTCGCGGACCGCCGCGAGCTGTTCCTCCGGCACCGGGTGGGAGCCGTCCACCACATGCAGGATCAGGTCGGATTCACCGACCTCCTCCATGGTGGAGCGGAACGCCTCGACGAGGTGGTGCGGCAGATGCCGTACGAACCCGACGGTGTCGGCCAGGGTGTAGATCCGGCCGCTCGGGGTCTCGGCCCGGCGCACGGTCGGGTCCAGCGTGGCGAACAGCGCGTTCTCCACCAGAACACCGGCCCCGGTCAGGCGGTTGAGCAGCGAGGACTTGCCCGCGTTGGTGTAGCCGGCGATGGCGACCGACGGCACCCTGTTGCGCTTGCGCTCCTGGCGCTTGATCTCGCGGCCGGTCTTCATCTCCGCGATCTCCCGGCGCATCTTCGCCATCTTCTCGCGGATCCGACGCCGGTCCGTCTCGATCTTGGTCTCACCGGGGCCACGGGTGGCCATGCCACCACCGCCGCTGGAACCGCCGCCGCCCATCTGACGGGAGAGCGACTGGCCCCAGCCGCGCAGCCGCGGCAGCATGTACTGCATCTGTGCCAGCGAGACCTGCGCCTTGCCCTCTCGGGACTTGGCGTGCTGGGCGAAGATGTCGAGGATCAGAGCGGTCCGGTCGACCACCTTGACCTTGACGACGTCTTCCAGATGGATCAGCTGGCCGGGGCTCAGCTCACCGTCGCAGACGACGGTGTCGGCCCCGGATTCGAGGACGATGTCGCGCAGCTCCAGCGCCTTGCCCGAGCCGATGTAGGTGGCCGGGTCGGGCTTGTCGCGGCGCTGGAAGACGGCGTCGAACACCTGGGCGCCCGCCGTCTCCGCGAGTGCGGCCAGCTCCGCGAGGGAATTCTCCGCGTCCTGCACGGTTCCCGAGGTCCAGACGCCGACCAGCACCACACGCTCCAGGCGCAGCTGTCGGTACTCGACCTCGGTGACGTCCTCAAGCTCTGTGGAGAGGCCCGCCACTCGCCGTAGCGCGGCACGCTCGGAGCGGTCGAACTGCTCGCCGTCCCGCTCTCCGTCGATCTCGTGGCTCCAGGCGACGTCCTCTTCCATCAGGGCGTCGGCCCGAAGGCTCTCGGTGAGGCTCTCGGTGACATTCTCCGTAGCGCTCTGCGCGTCCTGCGCGTCCTGGGGAAGGGAAGAAGAGGAGGTCATTGGATCCTTACGTCGATGAAAGTCCGTTACGTCAGTCACAACGCGTGACCTCTCCCGATGATTCCCACCGTCGGGAATCACCGGTCCGGCCGCCGCGGCGACTCGTCGATAGTGGCATGGTCCGCCGGGCCCGTCACCCGGGTTTACCGCTGTCCGGCGGGTTCGGCGCTGTGCCAGTCCGGGTGCCCCGGCATCGGCGGAGTCTTCTTGCCGTACAGCCAGCCGTCGAAGAACGGGGTGAGGTCGCGCCCTGCGGTCTGCGAGGCCAGCCGGACGAAGTCCGCGGTGGCGGCGTTGGAGTCCCGGTGCTTGCTCACCCAGCTCCGCTCCAGCAGGTCGAAGGCGTTCTCGCCGATCTCCTGGCGCAGCGCGTAGAGGACCAGCGCGCTGCCGTCGTAGACCACCGGCCGGAACAGGCTGAGCTTCTGTCCGGGCGCCGGAGTGCCGGGGCGGGCCGGCGGGCCGCCCGCGGCGCGCCAGCCGTCGGACCGGGCGTAGGCCTCACGCATGCGGCTCTCCAGCTTCTTGCCGGCGTGCTCCTCGGCGTAGCGGGCCTCGTACCAGGTGGCATGTCCCTCGTTGAGCCACAGGTCGGACCAGGTACGCGGCGAGACGCTGTCGCCGAACCACTGGTGGGCCAGTTCGTGCACCATGATCGAGTCGACGTACCACTCGGGGTAGGCGGTCCGGGTGAACAGGGACCGTTCGAAGAGCGAGAGCGTCTGGGTCTCCAGCTCGAAGCCGGTGTCGGTGTCCGCGACCAGCAGTCCGTACGTCTCGAAGGGGTAGCGGCCGACCTGCCGCTCCATCCAGTCCAGCTGGGCGGGCGTCTTGCCGAGCCAGTGCTCCAGGTGCCTGCGGTCGGTGCTCGGCACCACGTCGCGGACCGGCAGACCGTGCGGCCCGGTGCGCCGCAGGACGGTGGAGCGGCCGATGCTGACCTGGGCCAGTTCGGTGGCCATGGGGTGCTCGGTCCGGTAGGACCAGGTGGTCTCGGCACCGTGCCGGGCCGTGCCGGTGGGCAGGCCGTTGGCCACCACGGTGAAATCCTTGGGCGCGGTGATCCGGAAGGTGAAGTACGCCTTGTCGGCGGGGTGGTCGTTGCCGGGGAAGACCCGGTGCGCGGCGTCCGCCTGATTGGCCATGGCCAGACCGTCGGCGGTGCGCACCCAGCCGCCGCTGTCCTTCTCCCCGCTCGGGTCACTGGTGTGCCGGACGGTGATGCGCAGCGGGACTCCGGCCGGGAGCCGGCCGGGGGGCCGGATGACCAGATCCTCGTCGGCCGTCGCGAAGTCGGCCCGCAGACCGTTGACCTCGACCTCGCGGACCTTGCCGTGGGTGAAGTCGAGGTTGATCCGGTCCAGCGGCTCGGTGGTCCGCGCGTCGATCGTGGTGACGGCGTCCAGCGGCTTGCTGTTGCTGCCGCGGTAGGTCAGCCCGATGTCGTACGAGAGGACGTCGTACCCGGGGTTGCCGAGGTGCGGGAAGAGCGGATCGCCGATACCGAGCGGCACGGGTGAGGGGAGGGCGGCGGCAACGAGGGTGGCCGATGCGGTGGCCAGCAGAGCGGCCCGCAGACGGCGGGAGATGAACGGCATGAACTACCGCTACCAGCGACTCCCGCCCGAGCAGGCGCGGCGCGCGCCGCGCCACTCGAACGAGATCGTCCGGCCACAGCACCAGGCAGATGGCCGTGCGGCGGGGTCGGACGGCGGCGGGCGTCACACGGCGGCGGGTTGCTGGGCGCGGCTCACGTCGTACACCCCGGGTACGTCACGCATCGCGCGCATCAGCGCCGGCAGTGCGGCGGCGTCGGCGAGCTGCAGGGTGTAGGTGTGCCGGACGCGCTGTTCACTGGGTGGTTCGACGGTGGCGGAGATGATCGCCGCGTCCGCCGTCGCGATGGCCTCGGTGAGATCGGCGAGCAGCCGGGCCCGTCCGAAGGACTCGGCGACCAGGGTGACACGGCAGCCGGCCGTGTCTCCCCAGCTCACCCCGACCGGCACCCGGCCGACGGACCGCATCCGGGACACCTCGGGACACTCCAGCCGGTGCACGGTGACTGCGCCACCGCGGACGACGAATCCGGTGACGGCGTCGGGGGGCACGGGCGTGCAGCAGCCCGCGAGTCGTACGTCGGCGTCCGGCCGGTCCACCACGGCGCTCGCGGCACGCGGCTCGGCCCTGTCACCCCCGGGGCCGCCGGATTCCTGGGGGTGCGGCTCGGACCTGGGCTCCGCGGGACTGCTGCCGTGCGGGCCCTGGGGGTCCCCGGGGTGGGCGTCCAGCCAGCCGGTGATGGCGATGCGGGCGGCGGGGGTGCGGGCGTGGTCGAGCCAGTCGGGCGACGGGCCGGAGGCGGAGTCCTCGGCGAGCAGCGGCTGCACGGTGTCGCCGTCGCTCAGCACGGTGCCGAGGGTGGCGAGCCGGCCGTTGACCCGGGCGCCGATGCAGCTGTGCGCCTCGTCGCCGTACTGCGCGTAGGCGGCGTCGACGCAGCTGGCTCCGGCGGGCAGCCCGAGCCGGCCGCCGTCCGTGCAGAAGACCGTGATCTCGCGGTCCTGGGCGAGGTCGGCGCGGAGCGTGGTCCAGAAGGTGTCGGGGTCCGGGGCGGACTGCTGCCACTGAAGGAGCCTGGAGAGCCAGCCGGGCCGGGTCGGGTCGGCGCGCTCCCCGTCCGCGGGCTCGACGGCCTGGGTTCCGGAGCCGCTGTCCGCGGCGTACGGATTACCGAGGGCGATGACACCCGCCTCGGCGACCTTGTGCATCCGGTGCGTACGGATGAGGACTTCGGCGACCGCCCCGTCGGGGCCCACGACCGCGGTGTGCAGTGACTGGTACAGGTTGAACTTGGGCGCTGCGATGAAGTCCTTGAACTCGGAGATGACCGGGGTGAAGCAGGTGTGCAGTTCGCCGAGCACGGCGTAGCAGTCGGCGTCGTCACCGACAAGCACCAGCAGGCGGCCGAAGTCGGTGCCGCGCAGTTCGCCGCGTTTGATCCTGACCCGGTGCACGGAGACGAAGTGGCGTGGCCTGATGAGGACTTCGGCGGGGATGTCCGCCTCCCGCAGCAGCGTCGCCACGCTCTCGGCGACGGCCGCGAGCGGATCCCGGACGGCCGCGGCGGCGGAGACGTCCCGCCGCGCCGACGCGGCGGCGATCAGTGCGCGGGTGTGTTCGTACTCCTCGGGGCGGAGGATCGCGAAGACGAGGTCCTCCAGCTCGGTCTTGAGAGCCTGTACGCCGAGCCGTTCCGCCAGCGGGATCAGCACGTCACGGGTGACCTTGGCGATCCTGACCTGTTTCTCGGGGCGCATCACGCCGAGGGTGCGCATGTTGTGCAGCCGGTCGGCGAGCTTGATCGACATCACCCGGACGTCGTCCCCGGTGGCGACCAGCATCTTGCGGAAGGTCTCGGGTTCGGCCGCCGCTCCATAGTCGACCTTCTCAAGTTTGGTGACGCCGTCGACGAGGTAGCAGACCTCTTTGCCGAACTGCGCCCGCACCTGATCGAGGGTCACGTCGGTGTCCTCGACCGTGTCGTGGAGCAAGGAGGCAGTGAGCGTCGTGGTCTCGGCGCCGAGCTCGGCCAGGATCAGCGTGACGGCGAGCGGGTGCGTGATGTACGGCTCGCCGCTCTTGCGCATCTGTCCTCGGTGCGAGGACTCCGCGAGCACGTAGGCCCTGTGCAGGATGGAGAGGTCGGCGTCGGGATGGTGGGCCCGGTGGGCCTCGGCGACATGACCGATCGCGTCGGGCAGCCGGTCACGGGAGGCGGGGCCGAGCAGCGCGACGCGGCCGAGCCTGCGGAGATCGATCCGGGGACGGCCCCGCCTGCGGATGGGAACATCTGGGTTGGTGGCCTCTGCGCTCATGGGGCACCTCCGGCAGCGTCGACCGGCGGTGGGGAGGTGCGGTCGCGCCTCCGGGCCGGTGCTTGATGCTACCGAGCCCACCACGTGGCGGAGTCCGCCTCTCGCTCAGCGTGAAACGGATCACCCATTCGAGCGAAGGTCTAGGGCCTCTCGTTTGGATCATGCGGGATCAGCGTTTCGAGCCAGGCCCGGTCGATCGAGCCTTCGGCGACGATCTCGGCGGCTCCGGTCATCTCGATCTCGCCGTCCGGCCGCTCGGTGATCACGAGGGTGCCGCCGGGCACATCTACCGTGTACGTGACCGGGGTGCCGGTCTCCGCGGGGTCGGCGCCGTCCCTGCGGGCGGCGGCGACGGCCACGGCGCAGGCGCCCGTCCCGCAGGAGCGGGTCTCGCCCGAGCCGCGCTCATAGACCCGCATCGCGACATGGCGCGGTCCGCGGTCCACGACGAATTCGATGTTGACACCGTCGGGGTAGACGGCCGCGGGGCTGTACGGCGGTACGGAGAGCAGATCACCGGCGTGCGCCAGGTCGTCCACGAAGGCGACCGCGTGCGGATTGCCCATGTTCACATTGCGGGCGTCCCAGCTCCGGCCGTCCAGGCTGACCGTGACGCCGTCCTCGGGGAGGGTGGCGCGGCCCATGGAGACCGTGACGTCGCCGCCCTTGGCGATGTGCACCTTCTTCACGCCGCCGCGGGTCGCGACGGCGAGATCGCCCTCCTCGACGTACCCGGCGCGCTGCAGACAGCGGGCGAAGACACGTACGCCGTTGCCGCACATCTCGGCGATCGAACCGTCGGCGTTGCGATAGTCCATGAACCACTCGGCCTCGCCCGCCATGGCCCGCGCCTCCGGGTGCGCGGCGGACCGTACGACATGCAGCAGTCCGTCACCGCCGATGCCGGCCCGGCGGTCGCACAGCCGCGCGACGACGGAGGCGGGCAGGTCGACGGCGTTGTCCGGGTCGGGAACGATCACGAAGTCGTTCTCGGTGCCGTGGCCCTTGAGGAAGGCGATCTGGGAGGTGCTCACAGAGCAACTGTACGAGGAGTGATCGGCAGCCGCCGAAAGCGGGGCGCGCGCCGGCGCACGGTGGTGGGGGACGGAGCGTCGCGGCGGCCGGACGGCAGCTCGGCGGGGCGCTCCGTCCGTCAGTGGCGCAGCCGTGCCACGCGCCAGACGGCCAGGGAGACCAGCGCGGCGCACACCACGACGTACAGGGCGATCACGCGCCAGTCGGACCGCTCGCCCGAGCCCCGCTGCGGCAGTCCGGGCCAGGTGTGGCCCACGCGGCGGGCGGCCATCATCCCCCAGCCGGCGGCGCAGCAGCTGATCAGCAGGCCCAGCATGGCGACGACCGGTCCGCCGTCGCCGAACTCGAAGGCCAGCGGGAACGCGAACATCAGCGACCCCACGGCGGCGAGCATGACGATCGGCGCGAGCTGCCAGATGCGCAGCCGTCGCGCGGGCCGCAACTCGACCTCGACCTCGGGGGTCGCCTCGGGCTCGTCGGGCCCGTCGGGGCTCAGATGTACCGCCTCGTGCGGCGTGTCCGGTGCGTCTTGTTCTGTGTCGCGAGGGCCGGCCTCCATCGCCACGCGCCCTCCCAACTCGGACTTCACTGGTCGATCGATGCTCGATGATGGCACGGTCCCGGCCGCCGAAATGACGGGCAGGGCTTCCCGATGCCATCACGTGATCAGGCTGTTATAGCCCCCGCTTTAGGGTTTATGCAGGTCAGACGCCTGCTGCTGGTCAGCGAGTCAGCGAGAGGTCAGCAATAGCCCCAGGTCAGCGCCCGATTGACCGGTCGCGACCAGCCCGAAGAAGGAAACATCTCGATCATGTCGAACAAGCTTGCGCGGGGTATGGGCAGCTTCTTCAAGCCCTGCGAGTGCCGAAGGCCGTCGAGCTGCCCGCACACCACCGCGAAGACACCGCAAGGGAGCACCACCTCTTCCCGCCAGGCGAAGGCGCCTTCCACGCGCGCCCTGGCACAACCAAGCCTGACCATCACCGTGCCGGCGACCGCCAACCTGGGCAGCGCCTCGGCCGGCAGTACCCACAGTGCACAACTGGGCACCATCACGGTCACAGGAAGCGAAGTCCCCCAGTGGGACGTCACCGTAACCGCGACCGCCCTGACCACCACAGGCGGCACCATTGCCACCAGCAACATCGCCTACTGGTCCGGACCCGCCACTGCCGACACGGGCAACGAAGCGTGCCACCCTGGACAGAAGACCGCTGCCGAACGAGTCATCACACTCAACGCGGCCCGCACGGCGTTCTCCCACTCGGGATCAACCGCCACCGAGAGCTGTAGCTGGAACCCCACCCTGGTCATCAGCGTGCCCACCACCGCGGCCGCCGGACAGTACACCGACACGATCACCCACTCCGTCACTTGACGAGCCACACGCAGCAGATCCGCGTGCTCCTGAGCATGTATCGCAGCCCACGTTCCTTCCGCCACCGCCTGGCACGACACGCCGACGAGCGGGACTCCGCCCTGGGCCGGGCATCCATCCTCAGCCGTTCACCACAGCCCCGGCAGTTCCTCTCCCCGGCCCGCCCGGCGTCCTCGGACACCACGTCAGCGTCAATCCAACTGACGCCGCCGAAGGAGGGAGGGCGGCTCCGCCGGGCTCGGCTGGCCTGGTCGCGTGGTGCAGCGGAACGCGGATGACGACCACGGCTGGTCGTCAGATGGCCGGGCCGCTCTGGTAAGTGAAGAGGTTCCAGGAACCGCTGCCGCCGGCGGTGGTGACCGAGATGGTGATGTTCTGGCCTGGGGACTGCGGTGGGGCGATGGCGGTGATCTCGTTGTCGGAGAGGACGGTGAAGTCGGCGGGGACGTTCTCGAAGGTGACGAGTTGCGTGGTCGCGAAGCCTGAGCCGGTGAGAGTGACGGACGTACCGCCGCTGGTGGATGCGGTGTTGGGGGTGACGTTGGTGATGGCCGGCATGGGGAGGTAGGTGTAGGAGAGGTCGTCGGCGGTTCCGCCGGGGGTGGTCACGGTGACCGGGACGGTGCCCGGGTTCTGGGTACCGCCAACGGTGACGGTGAGCTGAGTGTCGGTGGCGGACTGGATGGTGGCGCGGGTGGGGCCGAAGGCGACGGAGATCGCGCCGGCCAGGTTGAAGCCGGTGATGACGGCGGTATTACCGCCTTCGGCGGGGCCTTGGGTGGGGCTGATGTCGTTGACCTGGGGGGCCGGGAAGTAGAAGAAGTACCCCAGGAGCCCGGTGCCGCCGGGGGTGGTGACCGTCACGGGGACCGTCCCGGCCCCGCCGGGGAGGACGGCGGTGATCGAGGTCGCGGTGTTGCTGAGGATGGTGGCACTGGCGGTACCGAAGTTCACGGCGCTGGCGCCTGCGAGGTTGTGGCCGTTGACGGTCACGGTGATACCGCCTGCGGTGCTGCCCTCGTTGGGGATCAGGTTCAGGGGGATGACGCTGACCGTGCCCGCGTCCGTGTTGGTCACATAGAGGCGGGAGTCATCAGGGGGGACGGCGATGCCGGTCGGGCCTTCCCCTACGCGCAGGTTTCCAGCGACCGTGTTGGTGGCCGTGTTGATCACGCCGACGGTGTTGGAGCCGTAGTTCGCCACATAGACATGGCTCCCGTCGGGGCTGCTGGCCACGTCGCGTGGCTGGGTGCCCACCGCAATGGTGGCGGTGACGGTGTTGGTGGCGGTGTCGATCACGCTGACCGTGTTGCCGTTGCCGTTGCTCGCGTAGGCGAGTGACCCGTCGGGGGTGAACGCCACGATCTCGGGACCGCTGCCCACGGCGATGGTGGCGGTGACGGTGTTGGTGGCCGTGTCGATCACGCTGACCGTGTTGGACTGGGTGTTGCCCACATAGGCGCGGGTGCCGTCAGGGGTGACCGACACGCCGAGCGGCCTGTTGCCCACGGGGACGGTGGCGGTGACGGTGCTGGTGGCGGTGTCGATCACGCTGACCGTGTTGTCGCTCTGGTTCGCCACGTAGACGCGGGCGCCGTTCGGGGTGACCGCCACACCGATAGGAGAGCCTCCCACGGCGATGTTCGCCGTGACGGTGTTCGTCACGGTGTCGATCACCCCGAGCTGCGCGGCGCCGGACAGGGTCACATAGACGCGGGCCCCGTCGGGCGAGATCGCCAGGAGTGTGGGCCCCGCGCCTGTGGGGATGGTGGCGGTGACGGTGTTGGTGGCGGTGTCGATCACGCTGACCGTGTTCGACGCCGCGTTGGCCACGTAGGCGCCAGACCCGCCGGGATTCAGCGCCACCCCCAGGGGATTGCTGCCGACAGGAATCACGGCATCGGGGTACGTAATGGTGGCGTACGTGGCCAGCGAGGTGCGCGTCGCGGTCTGCGGAATGGAGCGGGCGGGGGTCAGGACAGACATGGCGTATTCCTTGTCGTGAAGCGGGAGTGAGGGGGCGGGCCGCTGTACAAGCGTTTGGCGGCCGTGCAGGGTGGTGCCGGTGAGATGGAGTGCCCGCTGTGCGGGGCCCGGTCGGTGGTCGCCGTCGGCCGGCCGCATCGGCCCGGGCAAGTAGCCCTGGCCCGCGTGCCCGATCATTCGCCGCGGACCGGGACAATCCGTCTCACCCCGCTCAGCGCAGGAGCGTGAGGTCCTGCCGCGTCACCCCCGGGTCGATCCCGCCCCGGTCGATCTCGCCCGGGGCCGGGCCCGCTCCGGGGGTGCTGCGGGAGATCCCGGTCAGATGCCAGGAGCGGCGAGGTAGGCGAAACCGTTGGGCAGGAAGGCGACCCCGCCGCTGGTGGTGACGGTGACGTTCGATGGGCCGGGGTCGCCGTCGGGGGTGCGCGGGGTGACGACGGACACTGTGGAGTCGTTGATCACGGAGAAGGCTGCGAGGGTGCTGCCGAAGGTGACTGACTGGGTGGTGGTGAGGTTGGTGCCGGTGATGGTCACGGCGGTGCCGCCGGAAGCGGGCCCGGAGTCGGGCGCGAGGGTGCTGACGGTGGGGGTGCCGAGGTAGGTGTAGGTCAGACCGTTGTTGGCGCCGCCTGCGGTGGTGACGGTGACGCCGACCGGGCCGGCAGTGGTGCCCGCGGGCGCGGTGACGGTCAGCTGGCTGTCGTCGACCACGGTCGGTAGGGCTGCGACAGCGCCGAAGTCGACCGCGGTGGCGGTCGACAGGCCGGTGCCGTTGATGGTGACGGTATTGCCGCTGGCGAGGGGGCCTGAGGCAGGGCTCAGGCTGGACTTGAAGGGTGCGGCCACATAGAAGAACGACAGTGGGTTGCTGGTGCCGCCAGGGGTGGTCACGGTGACCGGTACCGTTCCGGTGCCCGAGGGAGAGGTGACGACGACCGAGGTGGGCGTGTTGCCGGTGATCGTCGCAAGCGTGGTGCCGAAGTGCACGGCCGAGGCGTCGGCGAGGTTCGTTCCCGTGATGGTCACGGTCGTACCACCGCCGGTCGATCCTTGAGTCGGCGAAAGAGGCATAACGGTTCATCTCCTGACGCAGGAAGCTGAACCGGCTGGTCCCACGTACCGTGCGACGCCCGGCGAGGCATCGACCGGCACACTCACCACGCCACCGAAGCCGCCGCAGTGCAGTGGGGCACACACCGCGATACGGTCCCCAACCCAGGACTTCATGGACCGTTCGCTCCGGGGAGGATGGGCGGCCCATACCGGTTGGACAACACCAGTAACCCAACCCCGCATCCGTCAGACAAGACGGTGGGACGCTCAATCCCTCATATGGCCGAGCGTGAAACCCGGCCCGCCAGAAGCACGATACGCAACCCCGTCCTTCGCTTGCGCTGCCTCGTGCGCTGTACGCTCCAACGCGCTACCCCACATCGGCACGTCCGCTGCCAACCTTCCCCCGCTCCCCCAGAGGGGCCGGCTGGTTGGGGCGGCGGGACTGCCTTCGGGTGATGCGGCGGGTCATGAGGATGATGGCGGCCCAGGTGATCAGAGTTTCAGAGTGCTGGACGAGCCGTTCGTGGTCCCGTGCGTGCCGACGGGCGTGCATCATCCAGGCCCAGGTGCGTTCGACGACCCAGCGGCGGGGCAGCACGATGAACCCGGAGGCGTCCTTGGGACGGCTGACGGTCTTGATCGTGAGGTTGAGATACTTCTTTGCCCAGGTCACGAGTTTCCCGGCGTAGGCGGAGTCCGCCCAGACGATGGTGATTTCGGGGTGCATCAGGCGAAGGCGGAAGAGGAGTTCCTTGGCTGCGTCGCGGTCGGTGAGCGAGGCTGGGGTGACCAGGACCAGCAGGGGCAGGCCGCGGGTGTCGACCACCAGGTGACGTTTGCGGCCATTGATTTTTTTGCCCGCGTCGTAGCCGCGTGAGTCCTTGCCGACGGTTTCGGCGGCCTTGACGCTCTGGGAGTCGATATCGGTCGCGACCGCCCGGGGGCCTTTGCCCATCTCGCGGCGGATCCGGCCTGAGAGGTGGTCGCGGATCTGTCCGATCACCCCGCAGGCGGCCCAGCGGGCCATGAAGCCCCAAACGGTCCTCCAAGGCGGGAAATCCGCAGGTAAAGCCCGCCATTTGCAGCCGGTGTCCACGACATATCGGATTGCATCGACGATCTCGCGGCGGGGGTGTTTCTCCGGCCGACCCCCGGCTCGGGTCTCGCAGGCCGGCTCGGGCAACAGCGGTTCGATCAGGGCCCATTCGGCGCCGGTCATGTCGGAGGGATAGCGGCGCTGGCGCATGGCGGTGGCCTTCCCTCCGTGCATTGGTGAGCGGTCAGGACGAGACGACGAGGTCGAGGGTGGATTCGATGGAGTTGAGCTGGGCGATGATGTGCTTGACCCACTTGTCGCCCGGGTGGGCGGCGGCGTGCAGGGCGACGGTGCCGGTGAGGAACCGGCGGAACTCGGTGAGCTTCCCGGGGAGCACGGACCGTTCGTATGCCTGGAGGGCTACCGGTTCGGCGCCGAGCCGGTAGCCGTCGGCCCTGGTCCAGATCCGAGGCGGCCAGCCGTTCTCCGCGATGATGTCGCGCAGGCAGGCCAGACCGGCCCTGACCCGGCTGTCAGACAGTCCGGAAGCGCGGGTCAGCTGGTGGAACAACAACCCGGCGGGCCGGGCCTCGAACAGCACGAACCGCAGGGTGTCCGCATGCCGCTTGGCGGCGTCGCCCCGACGCCGTGAGGCGCCGGGCATGACTATTCGCCCTTCAGTAGACGGGCCAGCTCGCCGTCCATGTCGACCTTGCCCGTGTCGACCGCGGTCTCGATCCAGTCGAGCGTCGCCCGTACCTTCGCGACGTTCTCGTGCACGATCGTGCGCTCGTCCTCACCGAGCGTACGGTCGCGCAGGCCCGGGACCGCACGTCCGGCCGCGGCGACGAACGAGTGGCAGGCGGTGACCAGGTCCAGGAACTCCACTGTGCGGTCGATGTGGCGGACCGCCGGGGCGACCGGGCTGGTGTCCTCGAACTGGTCGCGGGCTTGCCGACTTCGCTCGACTTGGGCGTGATTGACCTGGTGGCGGGCAGTGTCGTCGCTCATCGCCTTGAATGCGACGTCGGGACGCCGCAGCAGACCGGTGACCGCCGTGACGGCCACGTTCTCGTCCCGGGTGAATTCCTTCACCACCCGGACTTTGTCCTCCGCCTTGACCTGGGCGGCAACCGCTGGCCGCCGCAGGAAGTCGCTGGTCACCACTGCGGCGACCTCCTCGTCGCGGGCCAGCGAGTGAATCGCGGTGATCTTCTCCTGCGGAGAGGCGGGGTTCTCCACCTGGCGCCCGACCCGCCGGTTGGCGTCGTCAACCGTCCACCGGGACTTGCCCTCGGGTGGCTGTTTGATCGCAGCGAACCGCTCTTCCTCATCAGGAATGCCGCCCAGGACCCGGTGAACCGTGAACGAGACCCCGCTCTGGCGATGTTCCTTCGGCCAGCGCGATGCCGTCCACCGCGCGTTCTCCACCGCGCTGCGACGCAGGCCGATGTCCTCCGCGAGCCGGGCCAGTGCCTGACGGACCGTGAACAGATCCTGTCTCGGCAAGGCTTCCCGTCCGTCGTCGGGTACACGCATCGGTTCGATTTCCAGGGCGCGGTCCCCGATCGTGAACTGCCCTTGCGTCTGCTGTTCGACCACTTGCCGCAGCTCGGCCACGATCTGTTCGTAGCGCTACTGGCTGACAGCTCCGACCTTGTCGATCTCCTCCGGCATGGCGTTCGCCACCCATGCGGGCCGGGGCACGGAACCGAGGCCCGTGACGTGGACACGACCTGCTCATCACCGAGAGTCAGACCGCTACTGAGCTTGAACTCGTGGAGTCGTAGGGGCTGACGGGTCGTCGGCTGTGCGGTATCACCGGGGCATGCGGTATCCACAAGGGGGCGGGCTGACCGCCGAACGGCAGCAGTTCCGTGAGGAGTTACGGCTCAGGGCGGCCGAGAGGTTCGCCCAGGGTGAGGCGAGCTCGGTGATCGCCAAGGACCTGCGGGTCAGCGTCCGCTCGGTGCAGCGGTGGCGGCAGATGTGGGACGAGGGCGGTCCGCTGGCTCTGCGGTCACAGGGGGCGGCGTCGCTGCCGAGGCTGAGCGAGAAGCAGTTCGCGCAGCTGGAGGCGGATCTGGCCAAGGGCCCGGCCGCGCACGGCTGGGAAGACCAGCGCTGGACTCTGAGCCGTGTGAAGACGGTGACCGGCCGGCGCTTCCACCTGACCCACACCGTCCAGGGCGTGCGCGAACTGCTGGTGCGCAACGGCTGGTCGTGCCAGGTCCCGGCCCGGCGCGCGATGGAGCGGGACGACGACGCGGTGGCCGGGTGGGTCAAGGAGGTGTGGCCCTGCGCGGAAGGCTCGCGGCGGCCCGTGGAGCCTGGCTCGTGTTCGAGGACGAAGCCGGATTCTCCACGACGCCGCCGCAGGCGAAGACCTGGTCCCGGCGTGGCCGGACCCCGGTGGTGCGGGTGCGGGGCCGTTCCCGCAGACGGATATCGATCGCGGCGCTGACCTGCTACAAACCCGGCCACCGGTCCCGGCTGATCTACCGGCCGCGCCGGGAAGACGGCCGGCGCGACGGCCGCAAGAGTTTCTCCTGGCGCGACTACCGCGATCTGCTGATCGCCGCCCACCAGCAGCTCGGCGGCCCGATCGTGCTCGTCTGGGACAACCTCAACGTCCACAAGGCCGCCGGCCTGCGGGAGTTCGCCGAAGCCCGGGACTGGCTGACCGTCTACTACCTGCCGCCCTACGCACCCGACCTCAACCCCGTCGAAGGGATCTGGTCACTGCTGCGGCGCGGCTGGCTCTCCAACGTCGCCTTCACCACCTCCGAACACCTCGTCCAGCGCATCCGACGCGGTCTACGGCACGTCCAGTACCGCAGCGACCTCATAGACGGTTGCCTCGCCGAGACCGGCCTGACCATCCGACCCACCTGAACCCAGCGACATCACGAGTTCAACCTCAGTAACTACCCATCAGCAAAGCCAGCAAGAGGTAAGCACCAGCACCCGAAAGGGTCGTCCCTGATTGTCGAAGTCCGATGAAGCCCCGCAACCAAGCAACTCTCCCTGACCTGCTTCGATTCAGCCCAAGGAGAGTCCCCCGCTACGCCATCGTTTCTCGTCACGCCATCAGGCTGTAACCGCCCGTTCGACCAACGCCAGCGCCTGGTGCGGGAGTTCCCCGCGGTGCTCCGCCGCGCCGCTCAGCCAGTGGACCCGCGGGTCGCGACGGAACCATGAGTCCTGTCGGCGCGCGAATCGTTTGGTGGCGCGGACGGTCTCGGCGCGCGCCTCGTCCTCGGTGCACTCCCCGGCCAGCGCGGCCAGCACCTGCTGGTAGCCGAGCGCCCTGGACGCGGTGCGTCCTTCGCGCAGCCCGTGCCCCTCCAGGGCGCGCACCTCGTCCACGAGGCCGGCCGCCCACATCCGGTCGACCCTCAGGGCGATGCGTTCGTCGAGTTCGGGGCGGGCCACGTCGACGCCGATCTGGAGGGTGTCGTACACCGCATCGTTACCGGGGAGGTTGGCGGTGAAGGGCTTGCCGGTGATCTCGATGACTTCGAGGGCCCTGACGATTCGGCGGCCGTTGCTCGGCAGGATGGCCCGGCCCGCTTCGGGATCGGCGGCGGCGAGGCGGGCGTGCAGCGCCCCGGAGCCGCGTTCGAGCAGCTCCTCCTCCAGCCTGGCCCGTACGTCCGGGTCGGTACCGGGAAACTCCAGGGCGTCGATGGCACCCTTCACATAGAGGCCGGAGCCGCCGACCAGGATGGGGGTGCGGTCCGCGGCGAGCAGCCTGTCGATCTCGGCACGGGCCAGCCGCTGGTACTCGGCGACGCTGGCGGTCTCGGTGACATCCCAGATGTCCAGCAGCCGGTGCGGAACGTTTCCACGTTCGGCGGGCGTCAGCTTCGCGGTGCCGATGTCCATGCCCCGGTAGAGCTGCATGGAGTCGGCGTTGACCACTTCGCCGTCGAGCCGCTGGGCGAGGAATACCCCCAGATCGGACTTTCCGGCTGCAGTGGGACCGACGACGGTGATGACCCGCGGCGCGGGAGCTGAACTTCTCACCTCCCCAGTCTCGCAAACCTCCGGACCTGAATCTCACGGGATCAAGCATAAGAAATCGATAAAGGAGTAGGAAATGAGGAAAAGAGGGCGACTCCCGTCCGCGCGAACCCGGCCGCGGCGGGGTCCGGGCGAGGCGGGGTCCGGGCGAGGCGGAGAGGCGAGACCGGCCGCGTCGGCAGGATCGGGCCGCGCCGCCCCCCTTCGTACGCGGCCTGACGGGCCCGGTCCCGCAGCCGGTGGGGCCGGCCTCGGACGGGCCCGGCCCCACCGGTATGGAGCCGGAAGCGACGGGCCAGGGCCCTGAGGGCACTCACGAACGCCTCCCGAACGTCCTCAGCCGAGCTTGTCGACCGCCTGGTAGTACGTCCAGGCGGTTCGCGTCGCAGGTGGTCTTCTTCACGCCCGAGTAGGTCGCGCACACCCGCTTGAGGTCGCCGTAGAAGGCGTCGTCCAGGCGGAACTTGGTGGCCCCGAAGGAGCCGGCCGCCTTGTAGTTGCGGTAGCCGAAGTCATGACGGGCACAGGCGTTCCGGAAGGGGAAGCCCAGGGGGTTGTCCGGCGAGGTGGTGCAGTAGTCCGTGGACCACTCGGAGCCGTACGCGCTCCAGGCACCCTGGTCGGCGCGGGCTGCGAAGAACGCGTCATGACTGGTCACGCCGGACTGCGTCCAGCGGGCGAGAACCGCGCCCTTGTCGGCGGGGGCCGCCGAGGCGGGTGTCACCGACAGCAGAGCGAGGGTCATGGCGAGTGCCGTGCCGGCCAGCGAGACGGGGATGTGCCGACGCATGAATGTCCTCCATGGCGGGTGAGGGCGACCGCGACGCGGGTTCGTCGGGGCGCGCCCGGCTTCCGCCACGGGCATACGGCGGATGTGCGCTGAAGCTATATCGCCTGGCCGGGGAGGCTGCCGAGAAAGGCCGAAGATGGCCGAGGGAGGCCGAAGATGGCCGAGGAGGTGTCAGGCCCTCAGGAAAGCGAGCACGGCGAGCACCCGGCGGTGCGTCGCGTCCGCCGGGGGCAGGTCGAGTTTGGTGAGGATGCTGCCGATGTGCTTGCCGACCGCCGCCTCGGAGACGACCAGTTCGCGGGCGATCGCGCCGTTCGACCTGCCCTCGGCGACCAGGGCGAGGACCTCCCGCTCACGCGGTGTCAGCCGCTCCAACGGGTCCCGGCGACGGCGCAGCAGTTGGCGTACCACCTCCGGGTCGACGACGGTGCCGCCGTCGGCGACCTCTGCCAACGCGTGCACGAACTCCTCGACCTGGCCGACACGGTCCTTGAGGAGATAGCCGACGCCCGAGCCGTCTCCGGAGTCGAGCAGCTCGGACGCGTAGGCCCGCTGCACATACTGGCTCAGGACCAGGACGGGCAACGTCGGCTGTTTCTCGCGCAATTGGACCGCCGCGTGCAGGCCCTCGTCCTGGAAGCCGGGCGGCATCCGCACATCGGTCACGACGATGTCCGGATGGTGCTCGGCGACCGCGGTGAGCAGCCCCGGCGCGTCCCCGACCGCGGCGACCACCTCATGGCCGCAGCGGGTCAGCAGACCGATGAGTCCCTCGCGCAGCAGCACGCTGTCTTCGGCCAGGACTACGCGCAGGGGTCGGTCCGCTCGTAGGGGTCGCAAGGAATCTCCACACGCAGCAGGGTCGGCCCACCCGGCGGGCTGGACAGGACAAGTCTGCCATCGAGGACCGACACCCGGTCCGCGAGTCCGGTGAGTCCGCTGCCGCCCTCCTCGTTCGCACCGCCCCGGCCGTCGTCGCGCACCTCCAGGACCAGCCGCCCGTCCCGGTGCCCGCCGATCACCTCGGCGCGGCTCGCCCCGCTGTGCTTGGCCACGTTGGCCAGCGCCTCGGACACGACGAAGTACGCCGCGGCCTCCACCGCTCGGGGCAGTCGTTCCGGGACTCGCAGGACCGTCTCGACCGGAATCGCCGAACGGTCGGCGGCGTCCGCCACCCCCGCCTCCAGGCCGTAGTCCGTGAGCACCCTGGGGTGGATGCCGTGGATGAGTTCGCGTAGGTCCTTGAGCGTCTTGCCCGCCTCGTCATGGGCCTTGGCGAGCTGGTCGGCCAGTGGCCCGGGAGGTGCGTCGAGGCGGGCCAGGCCGAGTGTCATCGTCAGCGCGACCAGGCGCTGCTGTGCCCCGTCGTGCAGATCGCGTTCGATGCGGCGCCGCTCCGTCTCGAAGGCGTCCACCAGCCGTACCCGGGAACGTACGAGTTCGGTGACCTTCGCACCCAGGTCGGCGTCCCTCGGGGCGATCAGAAGGCGGGTCAGCTCGGCCCGCGCCCCGGCGACGAGCCCCAGGAGGTACGCGCCCAGGGCGAGCAGCACCACTCCGAGCACGGCGACACCGAACGCCGCCGGCCAGGTGGTGACCGTCCACTGCTTGAGCACCTTCGTCTCCCGGCCGTCCCCGAGGGTCGCCAGCAGGACCGGCGTGGCGGCCATCGACGCCGGGCACAGCAGACCCGCCATGACGGCGAGCGCGTCGAGCGGCCACAGCACCACCGCGAACAGCAGCGTGTACCCGAGTTCACGCCAGGTCACCTGCTCCCGCAGCCGCGTCCGCAGCCATCCCCACAGGCCCGGCACGGACGGCGTGCGGTGCTGGTCGGCGGCCGGGTCGAGATCGATGAGGCGCAACCGGCGCCGTTCCACGGACGCCACCGGGATCCCGGCAAGCGCCGCGAGCACGAGGAGCGGCAGACCCACCAGGACGACGGCGAGCACCCCGCCGACCGCGGCCGCCGTCACGACCGAGACCAGCGCGACGGCTCCGGCCACCACGCCGGTGACCAGATACGCCATCGACCGCCAGGGCCAGGCCGAACGCAGGAAGTCCGGCCCGGTCATGGCCTGCCACACATTCCGAGGGTGCATCGCGCCACCCTAGAAGGCGCGAAACCGGCCGCACCATCGGTCCAGTGGGCGCGTTCGGGGTAGGGCAGGCCCTACCTTCCCCGGTGACGCACTGTCTCGCCGAGGCGGAGCTGCCGCGGCTGGAGGAAGCGCGGATGAGTGCCGTGAGAAGTCGCTCTTGGAGGTGCCGGCCATCGACGCGGCGGGTGAACCCCACCACCGGTTCCACAGAGTGGTCCGGCCGGCCGCCCTGGACGCTGCCGCGGGCACGCGCTCGTCGCGAACCGGACGTGCACCGGGGCGAGCTGGACCGAACGCGGAAGGTATGCCTGGCCCTACCCCAGGTCTCGGTCCTGCCGCACTGCGCCGGCCCCCTGCGGCACGGTTTCGTGGAGCCATCGAAGTTGCGAGGAAGGCGGCATCCCGATGGTGACTTGGCTGACCGACCACACGCTGGTGTACGGAAGTCCCGGCGTCCTGGCTGCGGTGCTGCTCCTGCCCGCGCCGGAGGCGGCGCCACCGCTGGTGCGTGCGCTGCTGCCGGTGGGCGGTGGCAGCGGCCCGCCGAACGGGCCCTCGGCCTGATCGAACGGCGCGGCGGTGCGACGGTGTTCGTCGGCGCCTTCACCGCCGTCCTGCGCACCGTCGTGCCGACCCTGTGCGCGGCCACCCGGATGCCGCCGCGCCGCTACCTGGGCCGGTCCCTGGTCAACAGCGCCGGGCGGCGCCCGCCTTGGTCCTGATCGGGTGGGTCGTGGGCCCCGCGGGGCCGGGCCGGCCCGTGCCGCGTGCAGCCTCCTGCACCCCGCGCACCACCTCCGGGCCGCCCGGCAACGGCCCGGCCGGGGCAGGGCGGCCGACGCGCTCCCGATCATCCGCCCCGCCCGATGTGCGGGGTGACCGACACCGAATGAGCGGAAAAATGACTGACGACGCCATCAAGTTGCGTTCCGTGAGCAGGCAGTACGGGTCGGGGGGCAGCGCGGTGACCGCCCTCGACCATGTCTCTCTCGGCTTTCCCAAGGGCACATTCACCGCTGTCATGGGCCCGTCCGGTTCCGGCAAGTCGACGCTGTTGCAGTGCGCGGCCGGGCTCGACCGGCCCACCTCGGGCTCGGTCACCGTGGGCGGCACCGAACTGACCGGGCTGACCGAGACCAGGCTGACCCTGCTGCGCCGAGACCGCATCGGCTTTGTGTTCCAGGCGTTCAACCTGCTGCCCTCGCTGACCGCCGAGCAGAACGTGGCGTTGCCGCTGCGCCTGGCCGGGCGGCGTCCCTCACGGGCCCGGGTCCGTGAGGTGCTGCACCAGGTCGGCCTCGACAAACGCGCGGGGCACCGGCCCTCCGAGATGTCCGGCGCCAGCAGCAGCGCGTGGCACTGGCGCGGGCCCTGATCACCCGCCCCGAGGTGCTCTTCGGCGACGAGCCGACCGGCGCGCTCGACTCGCAGACCAGCCGCGAGGTGCTCGCCCTGCTCCGCGACATGGTCGACCAGGAGGAGCAGACGGTCGTCATGGTCACGCACGATCCGGTGGCCGCCGCCTACGCGGACCGTGTCGTCCTCCTCGTCGACGGGCGCGTCAACGGCGAGCTGATCGGGGCGGACGCCGAAGAGATCGCCGCCCGCATGACCCAACTGGAGGCCGTGCCGTGCTGAGCATCGCCCTGCGGACCCTGCGCACCCGCTGGATCACCTTCGTCGGCAGCTTCGTCGCGCTGTCGCTCGGTGTCGCGCTGATCGCCGTCATGGGGCTGGCCCTCGCCTCCTCGCTCGACGCGCCGGACCGGGGGCCGGAACGGTTCGCCGCCGCGCCGGTCGTGGTGAAGGGCGCGGACGAGCTCCGGGTGCCGACCCGGATCGGCGACCGGGTCAAGAAGCTGGCCGAGCCGCGCGCCGTGCCGGCCCCCCTCGTGATGAAGCTGCGTGAGCTCGGCCGGGTGGTCGAGGACCGCTCGTTCGCCGTACGCGCCGAGGGCGGGCCCGGTGACCTGGTGGGCCATCCCTGGTCTACCGCCGCCTTCGCCCCGTACCGGATCAACGAGGGGCACGCGCCCCGGGCCGCCGACCAGGTCGTCGTCGGCGGCGACTGGGCCGCTGTGGGGCAGCGCGTCGCCACGGACCGCGGCACCGTGCGCGTCACGGGCACCGTGACCGGGCTCGGCTTCGAGGACGCGCTCTTCTTCACGGATGCGCTGGCCGCCCGACTTTCGCCGCACAGCGTCCAGTTGGTGGTCGATGCCGACGCCGACGCGGTGCGCCGGGCGACGCAGGGCAGCCCGGGTGTGCGCGTGCTGACGGGCGACGACCGCAGGCTCGCGGACGCCGACCCGGACCGCGACAGCGAGGCTCTGGTCGCGATGAACGCCATGTTCGGCACGGCCGCCGGTGTCACCGGCTTCGTATCGGTGTTCGTGGTGGCATCGACGTTCGCGTTCGCGGTGGCCCAGCGGCGCCGCGAGTTCGGTCTGCTGCGCACGGCGGGCGCGACCCCCGGGCAGATCCGCCGGATGGTCTTCGCCGAGGCCCTGCTCGTCGGTGTCCTCGCGTCGGCCGCCGGCTGTGTCCTCGGCTCGTACGGCGCCCCTCGGCTGGCCCGGTGGGTCGTCGACAGTGAGCTGTCGCCGAGCTGGTTCACCATCGGTGACTACACCTGGCCGTACCACATGGCCTTCTGGACCGGCCTGCTGGTGGCGCTCTGCGGAGTGGTCGCCGCGTCGTGGCGGGCGGGCAGGACCGGCCCGGCCCAGGCGCTGCGCGAGGCGTCCGTGGACTCCAGGACGATGACCTCGGGCCGTCGGCTCCTCGGCGGAGGCCTGCTGCTCGCCGCGGTCGTGGCGCTCGCCATGGCACTGTCCACGGAACCGGGCGAACTGCTCCACCGCAAGACGTACGTGAGCCGCCCGATGCTCCTGATCGCCGCGGTCGCCCTGCTCGCGCCCGTCCTGGTGCGCCCGCTGACCCGGCTCATCGCCTGGCTCCCGGCCCAGCTCCCGGGCGCGGGCGGCATGCTGGTGCGCGAGAACGCGGCGGCGGGCATCCGTCGCACCGCGGCCGTCGCGGCCCCCGTCCTGGTCACGGTCGCCCTCGCGGGCTCCCTGCTCGGCGCGACCGCGACGCTCAACGAGGCCAAGGCCACCGAGACCCGCGACCAGGCCGCCGCCGACTACGTGGTGTCGCCCGCGGGCCCGGCAGGCTTCGACGCGGCCACCGTCGAACGGCTGCGGAAGGTCGAGGGCGCCGAGGTGTCCGCGACCTCCGCGAGCGCCGTCTACGTCCTGGAGGACGGCGTGGCGCTCATCAAGTCCGCGGCACGGGCGGCCGCTCCGGCGATGCTCGCCAGGACCACGCGGCTGCCGATCGCGTCGGGCCGGGTCGCCGATCTCGGCGACGACTCGATCATCGTCAATGAGGAGTGGTCGCGGCACACCGTCGGACAGCGCGTCGACGTCTGGCTCGGGGATGGCACGATGAAGTCGCTGAGGATCGCGGCGGTGATGCGCACCGGCACCGGCGACAACGGCGTCTACGTCACTGCGCGCAACGCCCCGGGCGCGAGTGTCGACCGGGTCGACGTGAAGGTCGCGGGCGGCGCTGACGCCACCGCGGTCGCCGCAGGGCTGCGCGCGGCCGTCGCGGGCGGTGGGCAGGTGCGTTCCGAGGAACAGTGGGTGCGGGCGAGTTACCCGGAGACCGACCGGACCACCCGCCTCGGCTTCCTGCTCGTCCTCGGCATCGCTCTCCTCTGTACGGGGATCGCCCTCGCCAACACCCTGGTCATGGCGACGTCCGACCGGGTCCGCGACCTGGCGGTGCTCCGTCTGGCCGGGGCGACCAAGTGGCAGGTGCTGCGACTGGTCGGTGCGGAGGCCCTGATGGTGGTGGCGGTTGGCGGGGTGCTCGGTCTCCTCGTCGCCGCGCTCAACCTGCTGGGGATCTGGACTGCCCTCGGCCTGCTCAAGGTGTGGACCAGCATCGAGGTCCCGTGGTCGACGCTCGGCGCGACCGTCGGCGCCTGCGCCGTCCTCGCCGTCGTCTCGACGATGGCCCCGGCCTGGTCCACCTTGCGGCGCCGGGCGGTGGAGTCGGCCGGCTTGCGGGAGTGAGCGGACGCAAAGGGCCGGGCACGGGTTCAGGCCGAGGGTTCGGCCATCGCCACCGCGATCCTGTGCGGCCCCGTTCCGGGCGCGGCGGGCCCGGCCGGCTCACGCGGGCGCTGATGCGAGCCGGAGAGCGGGGCCGGACGAGGGAGCGTTTGGCGTTCCGGCCCCGGGGCAGGCGCGGGACAGGGAACCGGCACGCCCCGGCCGACGCGGATCTGCGCCCATGCCAGTAGAATTCATAGGTGAATACGGGCGTTTTTCATGGTTTGCCCCTTATGCGGGACTGCCCGACGCGGCGGTCGGCAGCGGGGCCGGAGAGGGCGCCCGACCCCAGTCCCCCAGCAGGGAAGGTGCCCGATGGGCTTCCTGGACACTTTGAAGGCCAAGCTGAGCCCCGCCAAGGACAAGGTCGGCGATCTCGCGCAGCAGCACGGGGACAAGATCGACCACGGGCTCGAAAAAGCCGCACGGACGGTCGACCAAAAGACCAAGGGCAAGTACAGCGACAAGATCGAGTCCGGCACGAAAAAGGCCAGGGAAGCGGTCGAGCGGCTGTCTCACAAACACGACGAAGGCGGTACGCCGCCGACACCACCCACACCGCCCGCTTCCTGAACAACGACCGGTCAACCGGGCGGGACCGACCGGCGGCCGTGCGGCGACCACACCGCACGGCCGCCGTCAGTAGCCGCTGCCGGGGTGTGGCACGGGCTCAGGACCAGGTGGCGACCAGGTAGCCCACGCCGTACGGGGCGTCCTCGTACAGCAGTCGGCCGCCCAGACCCGCTCCCTCGGCCGCGCCCGCGAGCACCTGCCACGGCGCCCGGCCTGCCGCCTTCAGTTCGTGCGCCAGCGACGCGTCCAGCGCCCTCAGCGCCCCTGGGTCCGCCGCGGCCAGCGCGCGGGCAACCGCCGCGTCGAACGCCTCGGCGCGGTCGTCCAGATAGCCGGGGGCCTTGAGCGTGCGGCAGGCGCTGCCGTCGCCCATCACCAGCAGCGCCAACCGGCCGGCCCTGGCGGCCAGGTCCCGTCCGGTGCTTGTGCAGCGTTCGGTTTCGAGCGGCGCCCCCACACCGAGCCCCTCGACCGGCGCGGCGGCCCAGCCCACGCGGGCGAGCAGCCAGGCACCGACGGCCAGGGACGGTGGAAGCGACCGGTCCGCCACGGACCCGCGGTCACGCCCGAGCCGTACCCCGAGATCCACACCGAAGCCCTGGAAGGTGCCGGTGGCCCCTTCAGGGTGCGGGCCACGGCCCTCGTGGTCCGCGGCCCCGATCACGATCAGCAGATCGGGGCGGGCGGCGGCCAGCACGCCGAGGGCATCGGCGCAGGCGTCCCGCAGGGCGTCGAGCTCGGGGGCGGCACCGGCCGCGACCTCGGGCACCAGCAGCGGCGGACAGGGGCAGACAGCGGCGGCGACAAGCATGGTGGGCAGCGTACTGCGTGGCCAAGCCCCCGCCGTCGGCCATCGTCGTCGTCCGTCCCTCGGGCGTCAGTCGCAGCCGCAGCCGGGGGCGGCCGTGGCCGGCAGCGGCTCCGGGGCACCGATACCCGGCAGCCCCAGCATCACTCCGGCCGGCTTGGCGGCTCCGCCGGCCGTGCGCTTCTCCCAGGCGTCCCCGGCGCGAGTCCGCCGTACGCCCACCGGAGCACCCTCGGCGAGCAGGTGGTGCGGGGCCGCGTAGGTGATCTCCACGGTCACTACATCGCCCGGCCGCACATCCTCGTCCGGCTTGGTGAAGTGGACCAGGCGGTTGTCGGGGGCACGACCGGAAAGGCGGTGGGTGGCGCCGTCCTTGCGGCCCTCGCCCTCCGCGACCATGATCTCCAGCGTCCGGCCGACCTGCTTCTTGTTCTCCTCCCAGGAGATCTCCTCCTGGAGGGCGGACAGGCGCATGTACCGCTCCTGGACGACCTCCTTGGGAATCTGCCCGTCCATCTCGGCGGCCGGGGTTCCGGGACGCTTGGAGTACTGGAAGGTGAAGGCGTTGGCGAAGCGCGCCTCGCGGACCGCGTGCATGGTCTGCTCGAAGTCCTCCTCGGTCTCGCCGGGGAAGCCCACGATGATGTCTGTGGAGATGGCGGCGTCCGGCATCGCGGCGCGCACCTTCTCGATGATGCCGAGGAAACGCTCCTGGCGGTACGAGCGCCGCATCGCCTTGAGGATGGTGTCCGAACCCGACTGCATCGGCATGTGCAGCTGGGGCATCACATTGTGCGTCTCGGCCATCGCCGCGATCACGTCGTCCGTGAAGTCGCGGGGATGCGGCGAGGTGAAACGGACCCGCTCCAGGCCCTCGATCTTCCCGCAGGCGCGCAGCAGCTTGGAGAATGCCTCGCGGTCGCCGATGTCGGAGCCGTACGCGTTCACGTTCTGGCCGAGCAGGGTGATCTCCGAGACGCCCTCGGCGACCAGTGCCTCGATCTCGGCGAGGATGTCGCCGGTGCGGCGGTCCTTCTCCTTGCCGCGCAGCGCCGGGACGATGCAGAAGGTGCAGGTGTTGTTGCAGCCGACGGAGATGGAGACCCACGCCGCGTAGGCGGACTCACGGCGGGTGGGCAGCGTGGAGGGGAAGGCCTCCAGGGATTCGGCGATCTCGATCTGCGCCTCCTCCTGGACACGGGCGCGCTCCAGCAGCACTGGCAGCTTGCCGATGTTGTGCGTGCCGAAGACGACGTCCACCCAGGGGGCCCGCCGGACGATGGTGTCGCGGTCCTTCTGCGCCAGGCAGCCGCCGACGGCGATCTGCATGCCGGGGCGCCTGGTCTTCATAGGGGCGAGCCGGCCGAGGTTGCCGTAGAGCTTGTTGTCGGCGTTCTCCCGGACCGCGCAGGTGTTGAAGACGACGACGTCGGCGTCGCCGTCGGAGCCCTCGGCGGCACGTACGTAACCCGCGTCCTCCAGCAGTCCCGACAGCCGCTCGGAGTCGTGGACGTTCATCTGGCACCCGTAGGTGCGCACCTCGTACGTTTTCAAACCGTCCACTACTCCACCAGCCACGTCGTTGCCGCTCACCCGTCCAGGGTAAGGGCTCCGGCCCGGTCGCGATGCTGATCACCCCCGGGGCCCGGCCCTGGTCATCGCCGGGACGGGCTGGCAGGATCGCCGCCATGCTCCAGGCACTGTCCCGTATCGGCCGGCGGCGCACCCTCCAGGCGTGCGCGGCCCTCGTCGTCGTGCTCGGGCTGCTGCTGTGGTGGCTGCTCCCGCTCGGGAAACCGGCGCCGAGCGGCACGCTGACCTTCAGCACCGGTGTGCGCAGCGGCGTCTACCAGCGCTACGGCGAGCGGCTCCGGGGAGATCTGGCCAAGGATCTGCCGAAGGTGTCGATACAGCTGCAGACCAGTGAGGGCTCGCAGCAGAACATCGCCCGGGTGGCGACCGGCGAGGCCGACTTCACCATCGCCACCACCGACGCCCTCGCCACCTATCTGCGCAGCGGCGGGCCCGGCGCCGACCGGCTGCGGGGCTGTGTGCGGTTGTACGACGACTACATCCAGCTGGTCGTACCCCGCAACTCGGAGGTACGGAAGGTCTCGGACCTGCTCGGCAAGCGCGTCGGGGTGGGCCAGCCGGGGTCGGGCGTGCGGCTGGTCGCCGACCGGCTGATGGCGGCCGCCGGTCTCGATCCCACCGACGATGTGACGCCGGTCCCCAACGGCATCGACACCATGCCGAAGGAACTGGAGAACGGCCGGATCGACGCCTTCTTCTGGTCCGGCGGACTGCCCACCTCCGCCGTGCAGGAACTGTCGGACCGGTTCGCGATCCGGCTGGTGCCGCTGGAGGCCCCGCTGATCAAGGAGCTTCAGGCCGCGGGCGGCTCCGCCCGCTACTACCGCTCGGCCGTGATGCCCGCCGACGCCTACCGCAGCGCCCAGCAGGGGCAGGCCGTGCCGACGGTGGCGGTCGCCAATGTGCTGGTGACCACGGACCGTACGGATCCGGCGATGACCGAGGCGTTCACCCGGACCGTGATCGACAGCCGGGACCGGATCGGGCGCGAGGTGCACGCCGCCCAGCTGGTGGATCTGCGTACGGCTATCTACACCGATCCCCTGCCGCTGCACGAAGGGGCCAGGCGCTACTACCGCTCGGTCAAACCCTGATCGCCGGGCCGCTCCCCTTCCCGCCCCGCTCAGAGCCTGTCGGGTGACCTTCGATCGGAGGTCGCCCGACAGTCCATCAGCCCTGCGGGTTGTCGCGCGGCACCGACACCGTCACCCGCAGCCCGTGCGGCTCATGGGCGGCATAGCGGAGGGAGCCGCCCCCCGCGGCCAGGAGGGCCTGGGCGATGGAGAGCCCGAGGCCGGAACCCTGCACGTTCTGGTGACGGGTGCTGCGCCAGAAGCGGTCGCCGACGCGTTCCATCTCCTGTGCGGTGAGGCCCGGTCCGCGGTCGGCGACGACAACGGTGACGTCGGCGCGGCCGGAGGCGACCGTGACGTGGACCTCCTCGTCGGCGGGCGTGAACTTCAGGGCGTTGTCGATGATGGCGTCGAGGGCGCTCGACAGCGCGATGGGCTCCGCCCAGGCCGTCACGGCGGCTGAGCCGTCCGCCCTGAGCGCCACCCCCTTCTCCTCGGCCACCGGCCGCCAGGAGGCCACACGTTCCGCGGTGAGGGCGCCTATGTCCGTGAGCTGCAGGTCGGCCCCGGCGTGCTCGGCCAGCGCCAGGTCGAGCAGGTCGTCCAGGACCTGTGCGAGGCGCTTGCCCTCCGTGCGCACCGAGGCGATCTCCTCGTTGCCCTCGGGGAGTTCGAGCGCGAGGAGCTCGATGCGAAGCAGCAGAGCGGCAAGGGGGTTGCGCAGCTGGTGCGAGGCGTCGGCGACGAAGGCGCGCTGCTGCTCCAGCACGTCCTCGACGTTGTCGGCCATCTCGTTGAACGAGCGGGCCAGGCGCCTGAGTTCCGGCGGTCCTCCGGAGGCCGCGACCCGGGATCGCATCCGGCCGCTGGCGATGTCGTGGGTGGCCGCGTCCAGGGTCCGTACGGGCAGCAGCACCCAGCCGGTGAGCCGGATCGCGGCGCCGACCGCCACCAGCATCGCGACCACTTCGCCGGCCGCGATGAGCAGCCAGCCGCGCAGCGTGCGCGCGCGCATCTCGGTGGTGGGTGAGTCGATGACCACGACGGCGACCACATCGCCGTCCCGTACGACGGGCGAGGCGACGACGACCCTGCCCCGCTGCCAGGGCCAGACCTGCGGCGGATCGTGGCTGCGACGCCCGAGGAGCGCCTCCTTGAAGGCCTCCCTCCCCTCCCCCTCGATCGGCAGCTGCCAGGTGGCCGGGGCCTTCGCCATGGCGCTGTCATCCCGGTAGAAGACACCGGCGCGGATGCCGTACACCGAGGCGTAGGTGTCCAGTTCGCTGCGCAGGATGCGGCGGCGCTCGTCGTAACCGGGGGTCCGTTCGGCGATGAACTGGGCGAGCGCGGCGAAGCGTGCCGTGTCGTCGATGCGGTCGATGACGACGCGCTGCTGCTGGGCACCGGCCACGCTGACGGCCAGCGGGAAGCCGAGGGCGAGCAGCACGCTCGCCATGAGGATGATGAGCAGCGGAAGCAGCCGGGTGCGCACCTGGGACGTACGCCTCTACGCGGACGGGGCGACGAGGCGGTAGCCGACCCCGCGCACCGTCTCGATCAGTGCGGGCAGCCGCAGTTTGGAACGCAGGGACGCGACGTGCACTTCGAGTGTGCGCCCCGTTCCCTCCCAACTCGTACGCCACACCTCACTGATGATCTGCTCCCGGCGGAAGACCACCCCGGGGCGCTGGGCGAGCAGCGCGAGCAGGTCGAACTCCTTGCGGGTGAGCTGGACTTCGCAGCCGTCGACGGAGACCCGGCGGGTCGGCAGCTCGATCCGGACGTGTCCGAGCCGAAGGGCGGCGACGGGTGTGGGCACGGTGTCGTCGCCGGCCGGTTTGCGGCGGCTGACGGCATGGATACGGGCGAGGAGCTCGCCGGTGTCGTACGGCTTGACCACGTAGTCGTCGGCCCCGAGATTGAGGCCGTGGATCCGCGACCGGACATCGGCGCGCGCGGTCACCATGATCACCGGGGTGGAGGTGCGCTTGCGGATCTTCCCGCACACCTCGTAGCCGTCCTGGTCGGGCAGGCCGAGGTCGAGGAGCACGACACCGAAGGGCTCCGTGTCCGCGGGCAGCAGCGCCTGCAGCGCCTCCTCGCCGCTGCGGGCGTGCACGACCCGGAAGCCGTGCCGGGCGAGGACCGCGGAGAGGGCGGCCGCGACGTGGTTGTCGTCCTCGACGAGCAGCAGTCTCATGCCCTCCCCTTTCCGATGGTGCGATGCCGGTTCCCGGGGACGGGGTGCCGGTGCGGTCTCCTGTACGCCTTCGTACACCTCTCGTCACTTCCCCGTACCGAGGTGTTTCACGTCATGGCGTACCAGGGCATCCACTCCGATGACCGGTACGTCAGTCAAGGGCCCGCCCCTCGCATCGAGCCATCCGTTATGCACCCGGTACGCCCGGGGCGCACCGCCTGCCGCCCTGTTCACACGGTGTGTCCGGGTGCCGCCGGATCGTTATCCTCAATTCTCCCTCAGATGTGATGACGCTGATCCCACCGCGCCCTAGGGTCCTTCCCAACCGAGGAGGACGGAGCAAGAAGCCGATGAGCGGAGTTTCAGTGACCAAGGGCGCCGAGGACGCCGCACCTGCGGCGAACGACCTTGTCGTACTGAGCAACGTCAACAAGCACTTCGGCGCGCTGCATGTGCTCCAGGACATCGACCTGACCATCGCCCGTGGCGAGGTCGTGGTCGTCATCGGGCCCTCCGGGTCCGGGAAGTCCACGCTGTGCCGCACGATCAACCGCTTGGAGACGATCGACTCGGGCGCCATATCGATCGACGGCAAGCCGCTGCCCGAGGAGGGCAGGGAGCTGGCCAGGCTGCGCGCCGATGTCGGCATGGTCTTCCAGTCGTTCAATCTCTTCGCGCACAAGACGGTGCTCGAAAACGTGATGCTGGGCCAGCTCAAGGTTCGCAAGACGGACAAGAAGGCGGCCGAGGACAAGGCCCGTTCGCTGCTGGACCGGGTGGGCGTGGCGACGCAGGCCGACAAGTACCCCGCCCAGCTCTCCGGCGGCCAGCAGCAACGCGTAGCCATCGCACGGGCGTTGGCGATGGACCCGAAGGTGATCCTCTTCGACGAGCCGACCTCCGCGCTCGACCCGGAGATGATCAACGAGGTGCTGGACGTCATGCAGCAGCTAGCCCGGGACGGCATGACGATGGTCGTCGTCACCCATGAGATGGGCTTCGCGCGCTCGGCCGCGAACCGCGTCGTCTTCATGGCGGACGGAAAGATCGTCGAAGAGGCCACGCCCGACCAGTTCTTCAGCAACCCGCGCAGCGACCGGGCCAAGGACTTCCTGTCGAAGATCCTTCACCACTGATGACAACGACCCACGGCATAAGGAAACAAATCACATGAAGCTCCGCAAGTCGGCCGCCGTTGCGGCCATCGCCGTGCTCGCCCTGACCGCGACCGCCTGTGGTGGCAAGGAGGGCTCGGCCGGCGACAAGCCGTCCGGAACCAAGCCCGGTGCGTCTGACGCCCCCAAGCTGCCGACATACACCGTCGCGACGGGCGTCGACCTGGACTCGCCGACCTTCAAGGAGGCGAAGAAGCGCGGCAAGCTGGTCATCGGCGCCAAGGCCGACCAGCCGTACCTGGGCTTCGAGGACCAGTCGACGAAGGAGCGCTCCGGCTTCGACATCGAGATCGCCAAAATGATCGCCGCCGACCTTGGCTTCTCCGAGAAGCAGATCGAGTGGAAGACCGTGGACTCCGGCATTCGTGAGACGGCGATCTCCAGGGGCCAGGTCGACTACTTCGTCGGTACTTACACAATCAACGACGAGCGCAAGAAGCAGGTCGGCTTTGCCGGCCCGTACTACAAGGCAGGCGCCGACCTGCTTGTGCGCAAGGACGACACGTCCATCACCGGCAAGGACGCCGTGAAGGGCAAGAAGGTCTGCTCCATCGTCGGCTCCACGCCGCTCCAGGAGATCAAGAAGCCCGAGTACGGCGCGAAGGTTGTCGAACTGGCCAAGTACTCCGACTGCGTACAGCAGTTGCTGACCAAGCAGATCGACGCGGTTACCACCGACGACTCGATCCTGAAGGGCTATGCCGCGCAGAACCCCGGCAAGCTCAAGGTCGTCGGCAAGCCCTTCACGGAGGAGCCGTACGGTGTGGGCCTCAACAAGGACGACAAGGTGCTGCGCAACGCCATCGACGACTCGCTGAAGAAGCACATCGCCGATGGGACGTACCAGAAGATCTACGAGGCGACCCTGGGTCTGTCCGGCTCGAAGTACGCCGCTCCGCCGGCCATCGACCGTTACTGACGTCGCCAGTTGACTTACGTGTCCCGTACGCGGTTCCGCCTCCCGGAGCGCGTACGGGATACCCCTCCTTCCCTGCCCCGATGCCGCTGACCGCCGACGCGGAGATCTCATGAATGTACTGCTCGACAATTTCCCAGAGTTCCGCGACGGCTTCATAGGAACCGTGTCGATCACCGCCGTCAGCTCGGTCATCGCGCTGGTCCTCGGTGTCCTCATTGCCGGATTCAGGGTCTCGCCGGTGCCGCCGCTACGGATCTTCGGCACCGCGTGGGTGACGCTGCTGCGCAACACCCCTCTGACTCTCCTCTTCCTGGTCTCCTTCTTCGTCGTACCGGAGATCTTCTTCCCTGGCATGAGCCCGTTCCTGCTCGGCTCGCTGGCACTCGGCTTCTACACCTCGTCGTTCGTGTGTGAAGCAGTCCGCTCAGGCATCAACACCGTCCCGCTGGGCCAGGCAGAGGCCGCCCGTTCCATCGGTATGACGTTCTCCCAGACGCTGAGGATCGTGGTGCTGCCGCAGGCCACGCGGACCGTCATTCCTCCGCTGAGCAGCATTTTCATCGCACTCACCAAGAACTCGGCGATCGCCGGCGCCTTCAGTGTCACGGAGCTGTTCGGCTGGCAGAAGCTCATGAGTGACCGCGGTTATGCCATCACTCCTGTCTTCATCTGGGTGGCCCTCGGCTACCTGGTCGTCACCTTTGCCATCAGCGGCCTCTTCTGGACGGTCGAACGTCGCATGGAGGTCGCCCGATGAGTGCCAGCGTGCTCTACGACACACCAGGCCCGAAGGCCGCCGTACGCAACCGGCTCTACGCGGTCGTCGGATTCATCGCCATCCTGGCGTTGCTCGCGCTCAGCTTCGTGCGGTTGTCCGACAAGGGGCATCTGGCCCCTGAGATGTGGGACATCTTCAACTACGCGGGTATCCGGCAGAACATCGCCGACGCTGTACTCGCCACTCTGAAGGCCTTCGGTCTGGCCGCACTCGGCTCACTGATCCTTGGCGCGGTCCTCGCCGTGGGCCGCCTCTCGGACCACAAGCCGGTCCGCTGGCTGGCCACCGCCTTCATCGAGCTGTTCCGCTCGATCCCGCTGCTGATCACCATCTACGCGATCTGGGTCGGCTTCCTCACCGACTACTCGATGTGGGCGCTCGCGCTCGGATTGTCGGTCTACAACGGCTGCGTCCAGGCCGAGGTGTTGCGTGCCGGCATCAACTCGGTGCCCAAGGGGCAAAGCGAAGCAGCGTACGCCCTGGGTATGACCAAGACCCAGGTCATGGTCAGCGTGCTAATTCCGCAGGCCGTCCGCGCGATGCTGCCGACGATCATCAGCCAGCTCGTGGTGACCCTCAAGGACACCTCGCTGGGCTTCATCATCCTGTACCCGGAGCTGCTTCAGACCGCCCGTCTGATCGCCTCCAACACGCAGGTGAACGGGCAGTACCCGTACGTCTCGACCATCATCGTCATCGGCGCCATCTACATCGGCATGTGCCTCCTGCTCTCGGCACTCGCCACCTGGATCGAGAAGAGCGGGCGGCGTACCAAGACTGGCATCGCAGCGACCGTAACCACCGAGCCAAGCGAAGCTCCTGATCGTTCTCGCTGATTCCGGTCCGGTGAGCTCGCATATGGATAGCGGCACGGTGGATCCTGACAGCCACCGAGAGACCAAGACAAGCCGATTGGCTTTAGCCTCAATACCAGTGACTTAAGGATTTTGACTGGTAGTGTGGCATCCAGGAGGCGCCTGGATGCCACGCTCTGGGTAGGTCAAGCCGGAGACGGATGAGCGGTTGCCGGACCGGATCGCGGTCGGGCTGCTGACACGCACGTTTCCGCCGGAGCTGGTGGACCGGGTGGTCGCCGAGTGCGGCCGTTCTGGCCTGCGCACTCGGCTGCTGCCGCCGCGGGTGGCGGTCTATTTCGTGCTGGCGATGTGCCTGTTCTCGGGGCAGGGCTATGAGGAGGTCGCGCGGCTGCTCACGCAGGGCCTGACCTGGGCGAAGCGTTGGTCGGGCTCGTGGCAGGTGCCGAGTACGGCGACGATCTCGCGGGCGCGGGTGAAGCTGGGGCCGGAGCCTTTGAAGGCCCGGCCGTTGGCGACCGAGGAGAGCCGGGACGCCCGGTATGGGCGGTGGCGGCTGGTGGCGATCGACGGCACGGTCTTCGAGTACCGGGCAGCGAGCAGAACGCCGCGTACTTCGGGCGGCCGAAGACCCATCGCACCGAGCGGTGCGCGTATCCGCAGGTGCGGATGGTGGCGCTGGCCGAGTGTGGCACCCACGCCATCACCGCCGCCGCCCTGGGGCCGCTGTCGTCCTCCGAACCGCCCCTGGCTCGTGGGCTGTTCGGCCATCTCGGCGAGGGGGATCTGCTGCTGGCCGACCGCGGGTTCACCGGGGTGGAGCTGTGGCAGGCGGCCTCCGCCGGCGGCGCGGACCTGCTGTGGCGGATCCGCTCGCATCAGATCCTGCCGGTGCACGAGGAACTTCCCGACGGCTCATACCTGTCGGAGATCGTCGTCGCGAAGGACCGTAAGCGCGCCGACCCCACGACCGTGCGGGTCGTCGAGTACACACTTCACGGCACAGGCTTTCCCGAACAGGACGCCCCCTACCGGCTGATCACCACGATCCTCGACCCCGAGGCCGCCCCGGCCGCCGACCTGGCCGCCCTCTATCACGAGCGGTGGGAGATCGAGACCACGCTGGACGAGCTGAAGACCCACCAGCGCGGTCCCGCCCAGGTCCTGCGCTCCCGCTCGCCCGACGGCGTCGAGCAGGAAGTCTGGGGCCACCTGCTGCTCCACTACGCCATTCGCAGCCTGATGCACGACAGCGCAGACGCCGCCCAACTCGACGCCGACCGGCTCTCCTTCACTCGCAGCCTCCGCCTCGCCCGCCGCCAGGTCACCGCGCAGGCGGCCTTTTCCCCCTGACCGCCTGGCCACAGCCCTCGGCGAAGGTCTGCGGGAGATAGCCCGACACCTGCTGCCCGCCCGCCGCAGACGCTTCAACCCCCGCGTCATCAAACGCAAGATGTCCGGCTTCGGCGTCAAACGCGACGAACACCGACACCCTCCGCAACCCGACCGGAGCCCGGCCGAGGCCGTCGCCATCGCCCCGCACTGGCGCACAGCCTCAATCAACCCACCAACGAAGATCCCACGAAGCTGGGACTGAGGTTCCCCCGCTGTGTGGGAGGTGCTGATTAGCTGGTCAGGGCGGGTTGACGGGGGTTCAGGTTCGCTTGTTCGGCCGTTGCCTGGTTGGCGTAGTGCTTCTCCTCGAACTCGACGGGGCTGAGGTAGCCGAGTCGTTTCTGGATGCGCCGGGATCCTGGACGGCACCCTGCCGCCGATCGACCGGATCGCCACCGACACCCCGTACTACTCGGGCAAACACAAGCGGCACGGCATGAACGTGCAGGTCCTCACCGACCCGTTCGGTCGACTGCTCTGGGCTTCCCCGGCCCTGCCCGGAGCCACCCACGACCTGACGGCCGCCCGAAGCCACGGGATCGTCGACGCGCTCGCCGCCGCGGGACTGAAACGCTGGGCGGACAAGGCGTACCAAGGCGCCGGCCAGGACATCCGAGTCCCTTTCCGGGGCCGTCGGCTCAAGCGCTGGAAGCGACGGCACAACAGCAGCCACGCCAAGATCCGGTGCGTCGGCGGGCAGGTCATGGCCGTTCTGAAGGGCTGACGCCTACTGCAGATGCTCCGCTGCAGCACCAACCGGATCACCGACATTGTGAAGGCCGCCCTCGTCCTTCGCTGTGCCTCAACATGAGGTTGGAAAAGGCTCACTGTCCGACGAGGACCGGAAAGGACAGAACCAGCACACCTCCGGGTGCAGTGGAACCCCGGCGCAGCCGCAGCGTCACGCGAAGGACCCACCCTGCGAACACGGCGGACAAACAGGGCGAACGGCCAGGTTCGTCAAGCAATCACAGCCGCTGAAGAATCGAGGTTAATCCACGATCGTCAGGCTGTGTCATCGCCCTGGGCTGTGACCACAGCAAACTGTGCGAGAAATCTCGCCATCTTGCGACCGAATCGGTTCTTCCGGATTCAAGATTGCAGGCATCGGAACTGGATCTTCCAATTATTTCAAGGGTCTACGCTACGATTTGTTCGCTTTTTTTGAGCTCCGGTAGCGCGATGCTCAAGTATCCGTCAAAAAGATGGCTCTTGCTCGACTTCATGGGGTGTGGCATTGTCATGGCCGCACCGAGGGTGGAAGGCACTCTCGGCGCAGGGGAAGCGTGACATTCAAACGGATACTGCACCCCTGCCACCCTGTTGGTGCGCGACTAAGAGTTTAGCGATTGAAAGGTGAAGAAGTTGTTGAAGGGTGCTCGCATTCGGCGGACCGTCACCACCTCGGCACTTGGAATGCTTCTGACCAGTCTTTTCTCGATCGGCGCCGGGGCGACCGCATCGGCATCCGATATCGGCATCATGGCGCGGCCTACCGGTTGCAGCTTTCAGGTCGCCGGAGCCTGGGGATCAATCGCCACTTGCGACAACGACAACGGCGGCTCCTACCGGGCCATCGTCCTCTGCAAGGACCCAAAGACCGGAAAGCTGTACGACTACTATGGAGGGTGGGTGCGGAACGGATTGTCCATTGCCTACTGCAACGGGACTACCACGTCCAGTAGTGCGGGAATCGAAACTCGAGTCTAAACAACGGCTGGATCGACGAGAATGGAATCGACAGTAATGAAGAAGTCATGCGCCGCTCTATTCACTGCCGTTGCGATAGCGACCTTCGGATTTCAAGGAACAGCCGCTGCGGCTGCAACGGGTTGGCCAACCGGATGCCACTACGGCAGGTATAGCGCTGATCCTACCGCTGCGGTGGCCTCTTGCGATAACAGCAATGGAGGAAGCTACAAGGCGACCGTGATATGTGGTGCCTTGGACGGCGGCCCCGACGTCAATCGCTCTCCGACGGTCTGGAAGACCAGCGGAGATTCCGTGGTCTTTTGCCCGCCGTACACCTTTTTCAAGTCTGCTGGAATCTGGACAAGATCCACCCACTAACATCGATCTTTAGTGACGGCCCGTCGGATTTCTTCGGCGGGCCGTCTTCGTTGTTCGCGCAGATCGCTCGGCTGTCGCGTCGGGACCCACGCATCCGGTTGGAACTGAGGTTCCCCCGCGGTGCGGGAGGTGCTGATCAGCTGGTCAGGACGGGTTGACGGGGTTCGCGAGCTGGCTGGAGCGGCGGCTCCGGCGCACCAAGAAGAGCACAGGTGTGGTCATCGGGGCCGGACCCGGGGGCGGTCTGGAGACCATCGGTGAGCCGGCGCTCGTCGTCGATGACGGACGCGCCGTCTGACGGCTCGTCGACCTGCGTCCCGGAGGGGCGGTGGCACATCCGCCACCGCCCCTCTTCGCCTTCCGGTGTCGCTTGACGCAGGCACCGGCAGTAGGTTGCATACGTTCTGTGATCGCGCCCCCAGCTCCCGCCGCCACACATACTCCGCCGCCTACCCCTCTTTCGAGCCTTCGGCTCCTTTCGTCCGCGTCCTCGGCGTCGTTCGCACGGATCCGAGGAGCCGCCCCGTGGACCCGGTGATCGTCGTCGGCGCCGGGCCCGTCGGCCTGACGCTGTCGCTCGCCCTCGCGGCACAGGGCGTCCCCTCCGTCCTTCTCGACGAGGACCCGGCCAAGGACGAGACCCGTCCGGCCCGCACGGTGGTGCTGCGCGAGGACACCGCGGCCCTGGTGGAACGGCTCGGCTGCAAGGCACTCCACCACGAGAGCATCCGGTGGTCCGGCTGGCGGTCCATGCGGCGCAGGCAGCTGGTGCGCGAGCTGCCGCTCGGCGAGCACTCTCCGGAGGACGATCCGTTGCCGGCTCCCATCCATCTGCCGCAGCACGTCCTGACCCGCGGGCTGCGGGACGCGGTGGCCGCACAGGAGCTGGTGCGGGTGGCTCCCTACAGCCGGATCGACACGCTGGAGCAGGACGCGACCGGGGTCACGGTGCACACCAGGGAGCCGAACGCGACCTGGTGGCACGGGAGTTACCTGGTGGGATGCGACGGCGCCAGGTCCACCGTGCGCAAACTCCTCGACATCCGCTTCCCCGGTCGTACGGCGGTGGAGCGGCATGCCGTCGCGGCGCTGCGCACCGAGCTTCCCTGGCCGGGGCAGGCCGTGCTGCACCGGCTGCCGCCGTGGCGCACCGGGGGCGCCGAGGTGACCGCACGCCCGCTGCCGGACGGCGCCTGGCGGCTGGACTGGCTGCTGCCGCCGCGCGGCGAACTCGTCACTCCGGACGCCCTGATCACCCGGATCCGGGACACCCTGGCGGGCTGGTGCGACGAGACGCCGCCGTACGAACTGCTGGACACGGGCGTGTACACGCTGCACCACCGGCTCGCCCTGCGCTGGCGGGTCGACCGGGCGTTCCTGGCCGGGGACGCCGCCCACCTGCTGGGCGCACTGGGAACCCAGGGGCTCGACGAGGGGCTGCGGGACGCCGAGAACCTGGCCTGGAAGCTGGGCCAGGCCTGGCACCACGGCGCCTCGGACGTACTGCTCGACAGCTACCAGGCGGAGCGCCGGGCGGCCGTCGCCGCGCGGCTGCGCGCCGCGGACCAGTCGCTGCCGATACTGCGCGGCGGCGGAGGTCTGCGGACCCTGGTCCCGGGGAGCGCACGGGGGCACGACTCGCTGCTCACCGACGGACATCTGGGCCGGGGCCCGCTCGGTGCGCCCCCCTCGTACTCGCACTCGCCCCTTGCGCCCCCACGCGCCGAGGCGCACACATCCGTGGATACGCCCCCTGGTGCGCCGGTCGCCGATGTACGGGTGACCGCGCCCGACGGCACGACCGTGCGGCTGCGCGAGCGGCTGGGGCAGGGGCACCTGCTGGTGGTCCTGGTGGCGCCCGGCACGGGGGTGTGGGACCGGCGTCACTGGATGAGCGCGGGTGTCATGCCCCGTCTGGTCGCGGCTGTCGACGCGATGCCGGTGAAGGGCGAACTGCTGGTGACCGAGAGCTATCCGGGGGCGGCGGCCCACACCGTGCTGCTGATCAGGCCGGACGGTCACCTCGTGGCGTCGTTCGGCGGGGTCCGGCCCCGGGAGCTCTTCGCGGCGGCGGACACGGTGCGCGGCGGGCCGGCGCGCGGCTCCGTGCGCTCGGACCGGACTGCGGACATCAATTGACCGACGCGGGCGCGCATGGTGTACTCCCGAACGTGACCGACACCGATGTGCGCCTGTGGCGGAGGGTCCATATGGACCTCGTCCGCTATGCGGGCTGCGTGTGTCGCCCGTCCTGCTGAATCGTCTCTTTCTGCCGCGCCGTGCGCTCCGTCGTACGGCCGGGCATCCACGCGAACTCTCCGGACGGTCTCTGTGTCTGCCCCTTCGTCACCCTCTGTACGCACGCCCGCACCCGCATCCGCTCGTGGTTCCGGTCCGTCGGCGGCGGAGCTGCTCGAATTCGTCCGCCGCGTCGCCGCCGACACCGAGATCGTCGCCTCGCTCCCGCTCGATCCGGAAGGCCGGACCTGGATCCCGCTCGAAGGGCCCGGTGGCAGCGAGGCCTGGCTGATCGGCTGGCCGCCCGGTAGCGGCACCGGCTGGCACGACCACGCCGACTCGATCGGCGCCTTCACCACCGCGTCCGGCACCCTCAAGGAGCTGTCGCTCGCCGCCCGGCTGCCCACCGACGGCTGGAAGACCCTCGAACTCACCGAAGGCATCGACCGTTCCCGGCAGTTGGCCACCGGGCAGGGCAGGGCGTTCGGCCGCCACCATGTCCACGAGGTGCTGAACGAGTCCGGCACCGAGCACGCCGTCTCCGTCCACGCGTACTACCCGCCGCTGCCGCGGATCCGGCGCTACAGCCGTACCGGTGCGGTGCTCCGCCTCGAACAGGTCGAACGACCGGAGGACTGGCAGTGAGCGACAGCCACGAGGGCGGTTCGGGCCCGGTCGGGATCGACGAACTGCTGGAACGGGTCCGGGCCGGGTACGTCCGGGTCGGCCCTCAGGAGGCGATCACCGCCGCCTCGGACGGTGCGCTGCTCGTGGACATACGCTATGCGGAGCTGCGCGAACGGGACGGACTCATTCCGGGGGCGCTCGTCGTCGAGCGCAATGAACTGGAGTGGCGGCTCGATCCACAGGGCAGCCATCGGGCTCCGGAGGCGGTGAGCCACGATCTGCGCATCGTGGTGGTCTGCAACGAGGGCTACGCGTCGAGCCTGGCCGTCGCGTCCCTGCGTCGGCTGGGACTGCACCGGGCGACGGATCTGATCGGCGGATTCCAGGCGTGGCGCGCGGCGGGACTTCCCGTCGAGGCGTGAGGGAGCCACCCGGGGCAGGACATCCCGCCTCGAAGGCGCCACCTCCTGTTCCGTACCTGCCGGACGGGAACGCCCACCACGCGTCCGCGTGCCCGAATGCGGACACCCGGTCCGTATGAGGACGCCCACTCCCGGCACGGGCGGGAGCCCAGGACGGGAACGCCCACTCCCGATCCACATGCGCCCGGACCAGGACTCTCTCACTCCTGATTCGGGGCGCCCGTCCGGTCCGTGGGTGAGCGCTTCGCCGGTCGGCAGGTCTTCCGCTCCGTGTGCCCGGTGACTGCGGGCTCCGTGCTGAGGGGCATCTCTCCCCGCCGCCCTTCGCACCGCTCTCCGGTTCCCGAATCCGCGGCGACACACCCGAACGCCACGCTCCGGTGGAGCAATCTCCGTAACCGACGGACATTCGGCTCAACGCCAAGGACCGACGTGACGGAGCCTCGCACCCATGCCGACGCCCACCCTGACTCCCGACCGGCTCGACGACCGGGTCGCCCGCCTCCACGACACCGCTGCATGGCAGCAGATCGTCACCGGGTGGGATCTCACCGCCGCCGAACCTGTACGCCCCACCTCCCCCGGCACCGCGAATCAGCTGCCGGACCGTCAGCCGGCCGACTGGCGCGACCTGCTGTCCGTACCCGTCGATCAGCTCATCGCCGAATCCGTGCGTGCTCTGCCTGCCGCCGCGCCGCGCGAACGGCCCCTTCCCGGGCGGCTGGGTGCGATCCTCCCCGACCGGGTCCACTCCTGGCGGCGCGTCGGACAGCCAGAGGTACGGCCCTCCACCCACCTCGCCCACGCACGACGGATCCTGACCGAGTGGGGCTGGCAGAACACCCCGTACCGACTCCGCAACGTCCGCGGCGCCCGGTGCGTCTGCGGGGCCATGCTGACCGCGCACCGCCTGGGATACGGCTCGCTCGACACCGTGGACCGGGCCGGCGCCTGGCTCGTCGCCGAGCTCCGCTCACGGGGCTGGACCGGGCTGATCGGGCTGTGGAACCGGCAGCCCGGACGTACGGCCGACGAAGCGCTCGCCCTGATCGATGCCACCATCGAACGCGCCGCGCGCGCCGGGCAGTGACCCGCCCCGCGACAGCACGAACCGCCGGGTCCCGCGGCCGATGAGGGCGTGCGGGGGCCGCGTCGCGGCCCGTGACCGGACGGGGCGCCGTGTCTCAGCGACGGGTGAGCAGCGCTTCGACCAGATCGCGCAGCGGCCCGGTGAGGTCCTGCTCGGTGGCCGATCCGAGCGGCTCCAGCCCCGGAGAGGCGCGCAGCACCGTGATGCCGAAGGCCACGGACAGCACGAGTTGGGCGCGCAGGAGCAGTTGATCGCCGGCGGGGTCGTCGGGCCGCCATCCGGCCGCCGCGGCGAGCCGTTCGCTGAATGTGCGCAGCAGGCCGGTGCGCATCTGCTCGGTGCGCTCGTCGCCGGAGGAGCGCAGCAGCAGGAGAAGGGCGTCTTTGGGGCCGTCCATGGCGAGCACGCCCGCAGTGTGGCTGACGATGATCTCCGGGATCTGTTCCAGGTCGGCCACCGTGCGCGCCGCGTCGACGAGTTCGTCGATGACCGCCTTCAGACAGGCTTCGAAGAGGCCTTCCTTGGACCGGAAGTAGCGGTTGATGAGCGCGACGTTGACACCGGCGTCATCGGCGATGTCGCGCACGGTGGTGGCCGCGTACCCGTCGTACGCGAAGCGGCGGCGGGCCGAGTCGAGCAGGAGCCCACGGGTCCTGGCGCCGGCACCCCGCCGGGATGGCGGCGGGCTGTCGTCCGTCGGCGTCAGGGGCGCGGGACCCGCCTGGGAACTGCTGGCTTTCATGGCTGTCCTCTCTCTGCTCGAACGGTACCGCCCGCGCCGTTATGTAAACAGATGTTGACCTCGCTCCCGTACCTGCCCTAGCGTCCATGTAAGCAGATGTTTACTTTTGGCTCCGGGCGAGCGAAAGATGCCCGGCAGCCCCCTCACCTTCTGGAGTCCCGAATGGACGCCCCCCAGCCCACGGCCCGCACCGGCGGTGTGGTCGCCACGCTGGCCCTCGCCGGCATCACTGCCGCGATCATGCAGACACTGGTCACGCCGCTCATCGCGGAGCTGCCCCAGATCCTGCACACCACCCCGTCGAACGCGGCATGGGTGATCACCGTCACCCTGCTGGCGGGCGCGATCTGTGTACCGATCTCCGGGCGCCTCGGCGACCTGATCGGCAAGCGCCGCATGCTCCTCGCGTGCTCCGTACCGCTCGTGGCCGGCTCACTGGTCTGCGCCCTCGCCTCCTCCGTCGTCCCCATGATCATCGGGCGGGGGCTGCAGGGCATGGGCATGGGCATGGTGCCCCTGGGCATCGCCCTGCTGCGCGACGTGGTGCCGCCGGAGAAGCTCAGCTCCTCCATCGCACTGGTGAGCGCCTCCATGGGCATCGGGGGCGGACTCGGCCTGCCGATCGCCGCGGCGGTCGCCCAGTACGCCAACTGGCGCGTGCTCTTCTGGGGCTCCGCCGTCCTGGCCGTGCTGATCGCCGCGGCAATCTGGTTCCTCATCCCCGATGTCCCGGCCGGCGCCAAGGGTCAGCGCTTCGACACCCTCGGTGCGGTCGGCCTCGGCGCGGGACTGATCTGCCTGCTGCTCGCCGTGTCGAAGGGCGCCAACTGGGGCTGGGGCTCGGCGACCACCCTCGGACTGTTCGCCGCCGCCGTCGTGATCCTGCTGGCCTGGGGCGCCTGGGAACTGCGCACACGGGAGCCGCTGATCGACCTGCGCACCACGGCCCGCCCCCGGGTGCTGCTCACCAATGTCGCCTCGATCTTCGTCGGCTTCGGGATGTACGCGAGCATGCTGGTCGTGCCTCAGCTGCTCCAGTTCCCGGAGGCCACCGGCTACGGCCTGGGCCAGTCGATGCTCGCCGCCGGCCTGTGGATGGCGCCCGGCGGCATCATGATGATGATCGTCTCGCCGTTCGGCGGGAAGCTCACCGACGCCCGCGGTCCGAAGTTCACCCTGATCTGCGGTGTCCTGGTGCTGGCCGTCGGGTACGGCCTGTCGCTGGTGCTCATGGGCTCCGCGTGGGGCCTCATGCTGGCCCTCATGGTCATCAACAGCGGCGTGGGCCTCGCCTACGGCTCGATGCCCGCACTGATCATGAGCTCGGTGCCGCTCTCCGAGACCGCAGCCGCCAACGGGTTCAACACCCTCATGCGTTCACTCGGCACCTCGGTCGGCGCCGCCGTGATGGGCGTGGTCCTTTCCCAGCTGACGGTCACCATGGGCGGACACACCTTCACCTCCGAGAACGGCTTCCGCACGGGCCTGATCATCGGCTGTGGCATCGCGCTGGTCGCCGCGGCCCTCGCGAGTGCCATCCCGGCCGCCCGCGCCGTGTCGAGCACCGACGGCGGGAACAAGGCCGCCGCACCCGAGCAGGCCACGGCCGAAGTCTGATCCGGCCGTCAGCCGTCCAGGGGCTTCTGCCGACCCCGCCGGCCCCGTGGCCCGGTCGGCCCTCGCCCGCAGGGTCGGCGGAAGCCGCCCGGTGCCGCCCGATACGCCGCCCGGCGAACCTCCGGGCGGCGTATCGGGCACAGGGGCAGGGCCCCGTCCGTCCGCGCACACGCACCGTGCGCGGAGGCATCCTGAAACTTCCTTGCCTGCTGGGAGCCGTCATCGCGACGGCCGGTCTCCGGCACGCCTCGGCGGTCGCGCGGCACTGAACGCCGACGGCCCGTGTCCGCCTCGGCCGGAGCGGACACGGGCCAGGCACCGCCCAGGAGCCGGATGGTCGAGGAGCCGGGTGATCCAGAAGAGCAGGTGGTCGAGGAGTCGGGTGGTCCAGGAGAGCAGGTGGTCGAGGAGTCGGGTGAACGCGCCGGCCTCCGGTGGGCGCGGGCTGAGAGAGGGCCTGGCGGCGCTCCGTTCGGCGATGGCATGCAGGCCGTCGCGTGGAACGCCCGGCGCCGAGCATGGCCGACAGCCATGACCGCGGGCGAGCGGGCCGACGTCACTGACACGTCGCGGCAGCTGTGAGGCGGCGACACCTCGGGGCGGCAACATCACCACGACACCGTGGCCCCGCACCCCTCGCATCCCCCGCACTCCCGCGCCCCGTCACAACATCAGCACGGCGGCATCGGCGCAGCAGTATCGGCGGGCAGCCCTGAACCCGGCTCCTCGGATTCCGTGAACGCGCGACACCCGCTCCGTCGTGCTCGGCAACGCACCTTCCACAAAGCCCGCCCCGCGCTTCGTCGACGTGGAGAACTCAGACGGTCCCCGTACCCCGTCCGCCCCGTTGCGTGGCTGCCGCACGTCACCGCGCGGTTTTGGGCCGCGATTCAGAAGGGCTCGTCCAGGTCCTCCGTGTCCTCGCCCTCCTCCTCCAGCGCCTGCCGCACCGCGCGCAGGGCCATGCCTTCCCCGTACCCCTTGCGGGCGAGCATGCCCGCGAGGCGGCGCAGCCGCTTGTCCCGGTCCAGGCCACGAGTGGAGCGCAGCTTGCGCGCGACCAGCTCCCGTGCCGTCGCCTCCTCCTGCTCGGAGTCGAGCTGCCCGACCGCCTCGTCGATGACGGCGGAGTCCACCCCCTTGGTGCGCAGTTCACGGACGAGCGCGCGGCGCGCCAGCCCTCGTCCGTGATGCCGGGACTCCACCCAGGCGTCCGCGAAAGCGGCATCGTCGATCAACCCGACATCTTCGAAGCGCGACAGCACTTCTTCGGCCGCCTCGTCCGGGATCTCCCGCTTGCGCAGGGCATCCGCTAGTTGCTTTCGGGTGCGCGGGATCCCGGTGAGCAGCCGCAGACAGATGTTGCGCGCCTGCTCGACCGGGTCTCGCGGCTCCCCCTTCTCGGCCCTCGACGAGGAAGGGGAGCCGCTGCTCCTGGAGCGGGAGCGGGCACGACGCCCCGCCCCCTCACCGAACCCGGCGTCCGAGCCGGTGCCACGGCCTGGACCGGCCTCCGGCTCGTACGCGCCCTCGGACTCGGCCGTATGTCTCGTGACGGCGGATTCGGGACCGGAACCGACGCCATGGTCATCGGCGCTGACCGGCCATTCCGTACGACGCGTCACGGTCTAGCTCTTGGCCGCAGCCTTGGCCGGCTTGGTCTTGCCTGCCGGAGCGGGCACCGACTTCGCGCTGTCGGCCGGAGCCGCGACGCCCGCCGCATCCGCACCGGCTTCGGCGGCATTGGCATCCGGCCTGACGCCGACCCCGAGCTTCTCAAGGATCTTCTTCTCGATCTCGTTGGCGAGATCGGGGTTGTCCTTGAGGAAGTTGCGAGCGTTCTCCTTGCCCTGGCCGAGCTGGTCGCCCTCGTACGTGTACCAGGCGCCCGCCTTGCGGACGAAGCCGTGCTCCACGCCCATGTCGATCAGACCGCCCTCGCGGCTGATGCCCTGGCCGTAGAGGATGTCGAACTCGGCCTGCTTGAAGGGCGGCGCGACCTTGTTCTTCACGACCTTGACCCTGGTGCGGTTGCCGACGGCGTCGGTGCCGTCCTTCAACGTCTCGATCCGTCGGATGTCGAGGCGCACCGAGGCGTAGAACTTGAGCGCCCGGCCACCGGTCGTGGTCTCGGGCGAGCCGAACATCACACCGATCTTCTCGCGGAGCTGGTTGATGAAGATCGCGGTGGTCTTGGACTGGTTGAGCGCGCTGGTGATCTTGCGGAGTGCCTGGCTCATCAGGCGGGCCTGCAGACCCACGTGCGAGTCGCCCATCTCGCCCTCGATCTCCGCACGCGGCACGAGCGCCGCGACGGAGTCGATGACGATCAGGTCGAGGGCGCCGGAACGAACCAGCATGTCCACGATTTCGAGGGCCTGCTCGCCGTTGTCCGGCTGGGACAGGATGAGGCTGTCGATGTCGACGCCGAGCTTCTTCGCGTACTCGGGGTCGAGGGCGTGCTCCGCGTCGATGAAGGCCACCGAGCCGCCGAGCTTCTGCGCGTTCGCCACCGCGTGCAGCGTCAGCGTCGTCTTACCGGAGGACTCCGGTCCGTACACCTCCACCACACGGCCGCGCGGCAGCCCGCCGACGCCGAGGGCCACATCGAGGGCGGTCGACCCGGTCGGGATCACCTCGATCGGCTCGTTCGGCCGCTCACCGAGGCGCATCACCGCGCCCTTGCCGAATTGCCGTTCAATCTGTGCGAGTGCGGCGTCCAGCGCCTTCTCGCGGTCGGTTCCTGCCATGGGTTCCACCCGATTTGCTTGAGTCGATCGCTTCACGTCAAAGACGCTAACCCCTGCCACTGACAATGGGCCTCGACGTCCTCCCGGCCTGTGGACAACTCCACGGTCGGGCCCGGGAAGACCCGGCCGGAATCCCATAAGAATGGATGTTCGATTTTAGTGTCAAGCGACGCACCGCGCCGGTCCGAATCGCCCTCAGGTGCCCAGTGCCATCGAAGTTTGATCGATGCCCGGGCGCTGGTGGTCAAGGGAGACGTGAGACAACTCGCGGATGCGTACCCGGAAGACCTGCACTCCAGACTTGCCGCCTGGTACGAGCCGGGCATGACCCCAGCGCAGGCATGGACCGCCTCATGTACAACCAGGACATCTCCATCCCGGAGGGCTCAGTTCCATCCCGAAGGCCCAGTCTGCCACCGCTTCGCGCTGCTCGACCTGGAACGCGGAACCGTCCGGCTCGCGCAGGAGGAGGGATGACCACGCCAGCATCCGCACCGGGGAAGAACGGGGGTCCATCACCGCCCGACCACCGTGGCTCCACCGGCCCCTCGCCGTCCGATTGCCCTGGACGACCCAGTCTGCGGACGCGCTGCTACGGAAGGAACACGCCTGGCTGCCCTCCGTCGCCCCGCACCTTCCGTTGCCGGTCCCCGTCCCGCAGCGCCTCGGCGAGCCCTCCGAGCAGATTCCGCGCCCCTGAATCGTGACCACCTGGGTACCGGGCACGCCTGCCGACCACGCCCCCGCCACACGTACTGCGGATGCAGCCGACACCTTGGCCGCCTTCCTGAACGCTTTTCACCGACCGCCCCCGACGGGGCGCCGACCGCGGCCGGTCGGCGCTGCGCGCCCTCAGCGGCATCCTCATCGGAGAGGCCGGCGTCCAGGGCCGCCTCGGAGGCAAGCCCACCTGGGGTCCGCCCGCACACACCGCACTGAGGCGCCTCATCGCAACGGCCCACCGTCGATCAATCGATGCCACGTGCCCACTTCGGACGCCGACCAGGGCTGACCTAGGTGGGATCGAGTGCCGCAGTCCCTCCCTCAGCTGCGCACTCGCCCGTGATGTGGGCTACACGTGGCCGCCCACCAAGCGGCCGTCATCGCCCAGCACGTCCCGCTTCCTCCGGCGTCCCGGCCCCGCCCGGTCCGCCCCGGGCCTCCTCGTTCTCGGCGGTCCCCAAGGAGCGGCGCAGCCGCGTGAGCAACGTCTCGCCACGCTGCTGTAGGCGGCCGTGCACCCGCGGGTCGTCCGTCACGTCGTACCGCTTCACATAGGCACCGAGGAACGCCTGGAGCGTGGCCACGGCCGGAATCGCGATCAGCGCGCCCACCGCGCCCATCAACGCCGTGCCCGCGATGACCGATCCGAAGGCGACCGCCGGATGGATGTCGACGGACTTGGCGGTGAGCTTGGGCTGCAGCGCGTAGTTCTCGAACTGCTGGTAGACCACGACGAAGCCGAGCACCCACACGGCGTACCAGGGGTCGACGGTGAACGCGATCAGCATCGGCAGGGCGCCTGCGAGATACGTACCGATCGTGGGGATGAACTGGGAGACCAGTCCGACCCAGATGGCGAGCGCGGGCGCGTACGGAACACCGAGGACCACCAGCAGGATGTAATGCGCGATCCCGGAGATGAGTGCCATCAGGCTGCGCGAGTAGAGGTAGCCGCCGGTCTTGTCGACCGCGATCTCCCAGGCCCGCAGGACCTCGGCCTGTCGGGTGGGCGGCAGTACGGAGCACAGGGCACGCCGCAGCCTGGGGCCGTCGGCGGCGAAGTAGAACGAGAACAGGAAGATCGTCAGAAGACGGAACAGCCCGCCGAGCACGGTGGTGGAGATGTCGAGCACTCCGGTCGCGCTGTTCTGGACGTACTTCTGCAGCCAGTCCGAGTGCAGCAGGCTGTCCTGGACCTCGACCCGGGAGAGCTCGGTGTGGAAGTTCTGGTTGACCCAGTTGAGCACCGAGTCCAGATACTTCGGGAACTCCTCGACCATGTCGACTATCTGGCCCGCGAGCATGGAACCGAGCAGTACGACGAAACCGGCACCGGCTGTCAGTACGACGAGAAAGACCAGGAAGGTGGCCAGGCCGCGGCGCATGCCGCGCGCCGCCATCCAGCTCACCGCCGGCTCTATGGCGAGCGCCAGGAAGAACGCGATCAGCACATTGATCAGCAGCCCGATGAGCTGGTCGAACGCCCAGCTGCCGAGCTGGAAACACGCGTAGAGCGCCAGGGCGAGCACCATGGCGCGCGGCAGCCATGCGGGCATACGGGCCGGCCCGCGGCCGGACGGCGAGGCTGGCTGGGCGGGCTGGGTGAAAGTCGTCTGGGTCTGAGCTGTCTCGTCTGTCGGTGACACGGCTCCAGTCTCGCCTACGGCAGTGACAAGCAGCGGCCCGCCCCGGACAACAGCACAGGTCCGGCTGCTGACGAGCCGGAAATCAGCGCTTGCCGGTGGGGACGTCGGGACCGGCCGGGGCGCTTGCCGGCCGGAACGACTGGACCAGCCGGGGTCGGCAATCGCCGTCGGAACGACTGGACCGGCGGGGTCAGCGTTCGCCGGCGGGGATGTCGGGATCAGCCGGGGATCAGTGCTTGTCGGCAGGAATGTCGACCGCCGCACAGACACCGCGCCAGACATCCTTGGCGTCCCAGCCCGCGGCCAGCGCCTGGTGCACCGTCCGTCCGCCCAGCTCGGCCATCACATGATCGCGCGCGAAGGAATCGGCGTAACCCGCACCGAAGTGGTCCGCCATCCGTTCCCAGAAAATCGTCAACCGCATGACCTCAGTATCCCGCTCCTGAGAGTGCAGCCGGGCCGCTACGTCTTGCCGAGAGCGCTTACCGCCCTACGGTCGGTCCATGGCTGGAACCGGAACAAGTCCCCTCAATCGTGCCGAGCAGTTCATTTGGCTCACGGCCCGTGTCCTAGAACAGCGGCGGTTCGCCCATCACTTCCTGGAAGGAAGTGCGGATGCCGTGGAAACGGCACTCGCCGCCTATCTGAACGAGGACGGCGGGTACGGGCACGCGCTCGAACCCGATCTGCGCGGCCCCGTCAGTCAGCCGCTGCACACCGCGCACGCGCTCAACGTCCTCGATTCCATCGGCCGCTGCGGCGGGATCCGGGTGGAGCGGATCTGCCGCTTCCTGACCGAGGTGTCCACCAAGGAGGGGGCGCTGCCCGCTCTCCTCCCGTCACAGCGCGGCTATCCGGCCGCGCCGTTCATCCCGATCGTCGACGATCCGCCCGCGGAACTGTTGGCCACCGGACCCGTCGTCGGGCTTCTGCACCGCAACGCGGTGTGGCATGCCTGGCTGTTCCGGGCCACCGATTTCTGCTGGGCCGCGATCGACGCACTGGACCGGTCGCATCCGTACGAGATCGAGGCGGCGCTCGCCTTTCTGGACGGCGCTCCGGACCGAAGCCGTGCGGAGGCTGCGGCCGACCGGCTCGGCCGGCTGGTGCGGGACCAGCGGCTCGCCGTGCTCGATCCGCAGCGGCGCGCGGAGTACCCGGTGGCGGCCGGATACGCACCGGCCGAGCAGCACTTCCCGTACGACTACGCCCGTACCCCCGACTCGCTCGCCCGCCGCTGGTTCACCGACGAGGAGCTGGAGCGCTCGCTCGACCATCTCGCGGCCGAGCAGCAGCCGGACGGCGGCTGGCCGGTGAACTGGCGGCAGTGGGCGCCGGGAACGGCTCTGGACGGACGCCCCATCGTGACACTCAAGGCGCTGATGACACTGCGGGCCCATGGACGCAGCCTCGACTGAGACGGCGAGCGAGGAGACGGGGAGCGTGAGCCCGGCCACGGTGTCTAGCCGAGAGCGCGTACGCCTGCGGTGACGACCACGGCGGCCCCCACGACCACGAGGAAGGGCGCGCGAAGGACGAGTGCGAGCGCCGCCGCGGCAAGCCCCGCACCCCGGGCGTCGAGCGTCAGGTGCTGGCCGGCTCCGAACGTCTGCTGCGCAGTGAGGGCGGCCAGCAGCGCCACGGGCAGGAGCGCGGCGAGCCGCTGCACGAGCGGACGTTCCAGGACGCCGGCGGGCACCAGGAGTCCGAGCAGTTTGGCGAGGTAGCAGCCGACGGCGGTCAGGGCGATGGCGATCCAGACGTTCATCGGTTGTCCTCCAGCCTGGTCGTGTCCGTCGTGGTCGTCTCCCCCGTGGACGGGTCCGTCGTGGACGGGTCCGTCGTGGACGGGTCCGTCGTGGACGGGTCCGTCGCGGACAGGTCCGTCGCGGACAGGTCCGTCGCGGACAGGTCCGTCGCGGACAGGTCCGTCGCGGACAGGTCCGTCGTGATCGTCCGCGTCGTGGTCGTGCTCCCGTTCGTTCCGCTGCGGCGTCCGCCCAGGAAGAGGACGGCGGGTGCGGCGAGAGCGGACAGCAGGACGGGGACACCTGCGGGCAGTACGGGCAGCAGTCCGAGCGCGAGCAGGACCGCGACGGCGGCGGTGATGCGCTCCGTCGTGCTTTTGAGCATCGGTGCGAGCAGAGCGAGGAAGACCGCGGGCGATGCCGCGTCCAGCCCCCAGGCGTCGGTGTCGCCGAGCGCCTTGGCGCCGAGGGCCCCCAGCAGCGTCGTCAGGTTCCACAACACGTAGAGGGTGAGTCCGGTGACGGCGAAACCGATCCGTGCGGCCCGCCGGGTGGGCTGCGGCAGTGTCACGGCGGTGGTCTCGTCGATGACCCACTGGGCGGCAAAGGGGCGGAGCGTACGCGGAAGCGCGAGGAGCTGCGACAGCCGCAGGCCGTAGAAGGAGTTGCGTACGCCCAGGAAGAAGGCCCCGGCGGCCGCGGTGTACGGATTGCCGCCCGCGGCGAGAGCGCCCACGAGGGCGAACTGTGAGGCGCCGGTGAAGACGGCGAGACTGAGCGCGCACGTCTGCAGCAGGCTCAGTCCGGAGCCGGCCGAGGTCACGCCGAACGCGAATCCGGAGAGTCCGACGGCTATGCCGACTCCGAGCGCGTCGCGCACGACGGCCGCGTCCGACTTCGTCGCGACCGCGTCCGGCTGCGCCCCGGGGAGGACCGGGCTGCCGTGGGGCAGACCGGCTGCTCTGCCGACGCCCTCTGGAAATGTTGTCTGTTCTGCCACGATCGGAACGCTACGGGGGCAGATCCGGACCAGTCTTGTACGTTCTTGCACGTTCGCGCTGGTTCTACGTCCTCGCACGTTCGCGCTGTTCTACGTCCATGCACGTTCGTTCTGGTTCTACGTCCTCGCACGTTCGCGCCGGTACGCGCCGGGCGGCACCCCCACGATCCGGGTGAAATGACGATTGAGATGCGGCTGATCGGTGAAGCCGACCTCGGCGGCCGCCTCCGCGGGCGTCCTCCCCTCGTCGAGCATCCGGCGTGCGGCTCGCACACGGGCGTCAGTGAGCCAGGCGTGCGGGGGCATCCCGTACTGCTTCTTGAAGGCTCTCAGCAGCGCGAACGGGCTGGTGCCGAGTTCTGCGGCCAACACGGCCAGCGTGGGCGGCCGCACCATTCGGCCTTCCAGCGCCGCGCGGGCCCGCACGGCGTCGCGGGCACCGGCCGAGCGAGGCGCGCGGGCGGGCACCGCGCTGCCGTGCCGGCTGAGCAGCCGCTCGACCATGACCCGCAGCACGGTGTCGGCGGCGAGCGCGTTGCCCTCCTCGGCGGCCCGGTGGACCTCACCGATCAGCCGGGCCGCGTACGGGTCCACGACGCTGGCCTCGGTGAAACCGACCGTGCCGCGCAGGCTCGTCGTATCGGCCGCGATGTCATTGACCACTTGCGCGGACGGGTACAGCGTGGCGTACACCCAGCCCTCGGGAACACCCGCGCGGGCGGTGTGCGGCACCTCCGGATTGATCATGACAACGGCCCCGGGGCCCGCGTGGACGGTGCCGCCCGGCAGCCCGACGTCCTCCACCCCGCGGGTGATGGTGCCGAAGACATACCCCTCGTGGCTGTGGCGCGGGAAGGTATGGCGCACGTACCGGGCGCGCAGCAGATCGAGGCCCGGCAGCTCCGCGTGCTGCCAGTGCCTCGCCCACTCTCCCGATCCCGGCTCCGGTACGGCCACCATGGGCGAATTCTCGCAGCTCCCGGACAAGGTCACCGGTGGCCGTCACGGCCGTTGTCAGTGGCGGGGTGCACGATGGGGGACATGGTCGGCTCTGCGCTCGATTCGTTCTCCCCTGCGACCCGCGGCTGGTTCGCGGGTGCCTTCAGCGCGCCCACCGCCGCGCAGGAAGGCGCCTGGCGCGCGATCGGCGAGGGCTCGGACGTGCTGGTCGTCGCGCCCACCGGCTCCGGCAAGACCCTGGCCGCGTTCCTCGCCGCGCTGGACGGGCTGGCGTCGGTCCCGCCACCCGCCGAGGCGAAGAAGCGCTGCCGTGTGCTGTACGTATCGCCGCTCAAGGCTCTCGCGGTCGATGTCGAGCGCAATCTCCGCTCACCGCTGACCGGCATCCGCCAGGAGTCGGTACGGCTGGGGCTGCCCGAGCCCGAGGTCCGCGTGGGAATCCGCTCCGGTGACACCCCGCCCGCCGAGCGTCGTTCGATGGCGACCCGGCCGCCGGACATCCTGATCACCACGCCCGAATCGCTGTTCCTGATGCTGACCTCCTCGGCCCGGGAGGCGCTGTCCGGCATCGAGACGGTGATTCTCGACGAGGTGCATGCCGTGGCGGGTACGAAGCGGGGCGCGCACCTGGCCGTATCGCTGGAGCGTCTCGACGAACTGCTTCCGCGGCCCGCCCGGCGGATCGGGCTGTCGGCGACGGTGCGTCCGGTCGACGAGGTCGCGCGATTCCTCTCGCCGCAGCGGAAGGTGGAGATCGTCCAGCCACCGTCCACCAAGCGGTTCGACCTGTCGGTGGTCGTGCCGGTCGAGGATCTGGGCGAACTCGGCGGCTCGCCCGCCACCGACCCCGACCAAGCGGGCCAGGCGGACAAGCCGTCGATCTGGCCCCATGTCGAGGAACGCATCGTCGATCTCGTTCAGGAGCATCGCTCCACGATCGTCTTCGCCAATTCCCGCCGCCTCGCCGAACGGCTGTGCAACCGGCTCAACGAGATCGCGTACGAGCGGCTCACCGGTGAGACGATCGCCGAGGCCCACTCCCCCGCAGAGATCATGGCCGAGTCCGGCGCGGCGAAGGGCGCCCCCGCACTGCTCGCCCGCGCCCACCACGGCTCGGTCTCCAAGGAACAGCGCGCCCAGGTCGAGGAGGACCTCAAGGCGGGACGGTTGCCGGCCGTGGTCGCCACCTCCAGTCTGGAGCTGGGCATCGACATGGGCGCGGTCGATCTGGTGATCCAGGTGGAGTCGCCGCCGTCGGTGGCCTCCGGGCTGCAACGGGTCGGCCGGGCCGGGCATCAGGTCGGTGCGGTCTCCACCGGCGTGGTCTTCCCGAAGTACCGGGGCGATCTGGTGCAGGCGGCCGTGGTCACCGAGCGGATGCGCGAGGGCTCCATCGAAGCGCTCCGTATCCCGTCCAACCCCCTGGATGTGCTGGCCCAGCAGCTCGTCGCCATGGTCGCCCTGGACAGCTGGCAGGTGGACGAACTGCTGGCCGTGACGCGTCGCGCCGCCCCCTTCGCGTCCCTGCCCGAGTCGGCGTTCACCGCAGTGCTGGACATGCTCGCCGGCCGCTATCCGTCCGACGCCTTCGCCGAGCTGCGCCCGCGTGTGGTCTGGGACCGGGTGGCCGGTACGGTCACGGGCCGCCCCGGTGCCCAGCGGCTCGCCGTCACCTCCGGGGGGACCATCCCCGACCGTGGGCTCTTCGGAGTCTTCCTCGCCGGTGCCGACCCCAAGAAGGGCGGTGGCCGGGTCGGTGAGCTGGACGAGGAGATGGTCTACGAATCCAGGGTCGGCGATGTCTTCACGCTGGGCACCACGTCCTGGCGGATAGAGGACATCACCCGCGACCGGGTCCTGGTGTCCCCCGCCCCCGGCGTTCCGGGCCGGCTGCCGTTCTGGAAGGGCGACCAGCTGGGCCGTCCGCTGGAGCTGGGACGTGCGCTGGGTGCGTTTCTCCGGGAAATCGGCGGGATGCCTCCGGAGGATGCCCGGCAGCGCCTGCTCGCCGCCGGGCTCGACGCCTGGGCCGCCGACAACACCTTGTCCTACATCGACGAACAGCGCCGCGCCTGTGGTCACGTGCCGGACGACCGGACCATCCTCGTCGAGCGTTTCCGTGACGAGCTGGGTGACTGGCGGGTCGTCGTGCACTCCCCGTTCGGGGCGCAGGTGCACGCCCCGTGGGCGCTGGCACTGAACGCCCGCCTCGCCGAGCGGTACGGCATGGATGCCCAGGTGATGCATGCCGACGACGGCATAGTGCTGCGGTTGCCCGACGCCGACCTGATGGGCCTGGACCTGCTGGACTTCGATCCGGTGCGGGATCCGGCGCAGGATCCTGCCCTGGATCCGCTACCGCTGCCGGGCCCCTCGTACGACAGCGAACAGCCGCCTGTCGGCGCCGCGGACGTGACCTTCGACCAGGGCGAGATCGGCCAGATGGTCACCGACCAGGTAGGCGGATCGGCATTGTTCGCCTCGCGGTTCCGCGAGTGCGCGGCGCGGGCCCTGCTGCTGCCGCGACGCAGCCCCGGCAAGCGCACCCCGCTCTGGCAGCAGCGTCAGCGCGCCGCGCAACTGCTCCAGGTCGCCTCCGAGTTCGGCTCGTTCCCGATCGTCCTGGAAGCGGTCCGCGAATGCCTCCAGGACGTCTTCGACGTCCCCGGGCTCACGGAACTCATGGGTGACCTCGAAGCCCGTCGTGTCCGGCTGGTCGAGGTGACCACCCCGGAGCCCTCGCCCTTCGCGCGCTCGCTCCTGTTCGGCTACGTCGCCCAGTTCCTGTACGAGGGCGACTCGCCCCTCGCCGAGCGGCGGGCCGCCGCGCTCTCCCTCGACTCCCACCTCCTGGCCGAACTCCTCGGCCAGGCCGAGCTGCGCGAGCTGCTCGACGCCGATGTCCTGACCGAGCTGGAGCAGGAGCTCCAGTGGCTGACCGAGGACCGCCGGGTCAAGGACATCGAGGGGGTGGCCGATCTCCTTCGCGTTCTCGGCCCGCTCACCGAAGCGGAGTTGGCCGAGCGCGGCGCCCGGCCACCGTGGGCTCCGGAGCTCTCCGCCGCCCGCCGGGCCATCCGGGTCCGGATCGGCGGAGCGGACCACTGGGCCGCGATCGAGGACGCGGGACGGCTGCGCGACGCGCTGGGCACCGCCCTCCCGGTCGGCGTACCCGAGGCGTTCACCGAACCGGTGAAGGACCCCCTCGGCGATCTCCTCGCCCGGTACGCCCGTACGCACGGCCCGTTCACCTCCACCGAGGCCGCCGCCCGTTTCGGCCTCGGCACGGCTGTCACGGACGGCGCACTGCAGCGGCTCGCCGCGACCGGCAGGATCGTGCAGGGCGAGTTCCATCCCGCCGGCATCGGTCAGGAATGGTGCGACGCGACCGTGCTGCGCCGACTGCGCCGCCGCTCGCTCGCCGCGCTCCGTCACGAGCTGGAGCCGGTCCCGCCGGCCGCCCTCGCCGGATTCCTTCCGCAGTGGCAGCACCTGGGCAACAACAGCCTGCGCGGAATCGACGGACTGGCCCGCGCCATCGAGCAGTTGCAGGGCGCGCCCGTCCCCGCGTCGGCCTTGGAGAAGCTGATCCTGCCGAGCCGGGTCACGGGCTACACCCCAGCGCTGCTGGACGAGCTGACCACTACCGGAGAGGTCGTCTGGGCCGGGGCGGGCGCCCTTCCCGGAAAGGACGGCTGGCTCTCCCTCTATCTCGCCGACAGCGCACCTCTGCTCCTCCCACCGCCGCACCCGCTCGAACTCAGCGCATTGCACGCGTCCGTCCTGACCGCCCTGAGTGGTGGCTACGGACTGTTCTTCCGGCAGATCTCCGATCAGGTCCGCGCCACCACACACCCGGACTGCACCGATCCACAACTGGCGGACGCCGTATGGGACCTGGCCTGGTCGGGCCGGCTCACCAATGACACACTCGCCCCGCTGCGTTCGCTCCTCGGCTCCGGTCGCACGGCGGGGTCGACCGCCCACCGCGCCAAACGGAGCGTGCCGCGCGGGCGTTACGGCTCGCTCACCGCCGCCGCCCGGCCTGCGTCCCGCACCGGCCCCCCGACCGTCTCGGGCCGATGGTCCCTGCTCCCCGCCACCGAACCCGACCCCACGCACCGTGCGCACGCCCTGGCCCGCACCCTCCTCGACCGCCATGGGGTGGTGACCCGGGGCGCGGTCCAGGCCGAGGGTGTCGAGGGCGGCTTCTCCGCCACGTACCGCGTCCTCTCCGCCTTCGAGGACAACGGGCAGGCCCGGCGCGGCTATGTCGTCGAGGGCCTGGGAGCGGCCCAGTTCGCGATGGACGGGGCGGTCGACCGGCTGCGTGCCATTTCCACCGCACGCGACCGTGCGGAACCGGGCGGCGCCCGCCACGCCTTGGTTCTCGCCGCGGCAGACCCGGCCAATGCCTACGGCGCGGCGCTGCCCTGGCCCGAACCGCCGGACGGCGCCGGGCACAAGCCGGGCCGCAAGGCCGGCGCCCTGGTGGTGCTCGTCGACGGCGAACTGACGATGTACATGGAGCGCGGCGGCAAGACGCTGCTGGCCTGGCCCACCGATCCGGAGGATCCGGCACTTCTCGCGGCAGCCGCGGCGCTGGCGGCCGCCGCCCGAGCGGGGGCGCTCGGCACGGTCACGGTGGAGCGCACCAACGGCGCCTCGTCCCTGACCTCTCCGCTCGGCCGCACACTGGAGGCGGCCGGCTTCCTGGCCACGCCGAGAGGACTCCGCCTGCGCGCCTGAACCACCCCACACCTCATTCCTCCCCCACCGCACCGCCGTACCCGGCACCGCACCCCCTCACCCCGAACACGGCGCACCGAACGCGGCACGCACCCGCACTCCCCAATCCCCCCGGCGCTCCGCCCACCCCGCGCCCGACTGCCCCACCACCCCACCGCGCCCACCCCGCATCATGGAGACATGCCCGAAGGAGACACCGTCCTGCAGACCGCCGGACGTCTGCGCACCGCGCTGGCCGGCCGGATCCTCACCCGCTCCGACCTGCGCGTCCCCCGATTCGCCCCCGCGGACCTCACCGGCCGGACGGTTCTGGACGTCGCCTCGCGCGGAAAGCATCTCCTCACCCGTGTCGAGGGCGGCCTCACCCTCCACAGCCACCTGCGGATGGACGGCGCCTGGCGGGTCTACGCCCCTGGTGAGCGCTGGCGCGGCGGCCCCGCCCATCAGATCCGCGCCGTCCTCGCCAACACGGAACACACGGCCGTCGGCTACCGGCTCCCCGTACTCGAACTCCTCCGCACCCGCGATGAGGATCAGGCAGTCGGGCATCTCGGCCCCGATCTGCTGGGCCCCGACTGGAACGCCGACACCGCTCTGCGCAATCTGCTCAGCGACCCCGGCCGCCCCCTCGGTGAGGCCCTCCTGGACCAGCGCAATCTGGCCGGAATCGGAAACGTCTACAAAGCCGAGCTCTGCTTCCTCGCCGGCGTCACCCCCTGGCTCCCCGTCGGCGACCTGGCCGCCCCCACCGCCGTCCGCCTCGTCACCACGGCCAAGCAGTTCCTCGAAGCCAATCGTGACCGCCCCATGCGCACGACCACCGGTGCCGCGCTTCGCGGACACGGCCCGCGCGAACGGCTCTGGGTCTACGGCAGGACCAATCGCCCGTGCCTGCGCTGCGGCACACCGATCCGCTCGGCGGATCAGGACTCCCGCCCCGCCTACTGGTGTCCGCGCTGCCAATCCGGCCCTACAAGCTAGTTGACGATCCGTCAGATCCAGTCGTACCGTCCCGGTCATGCCCCTCACCGCGTACGACCTCACGGGCCGCTCCGCGTTCATCACCGGCGCGGCCGGCGGCATCGGCCGCGCCGGAGCCGTCCTGCTCGCGGCAGCGGGCGCCACCGTGCACTGTGCGGACCGCGACGAGAAGGGACTGCTGGAGACCCGGGACCTGATCTCCGAGGCGGGTGGCACAGCGCACGTACACACCCTCGACGTCACCGATCGCAGCCGGATCAGGGGCGCCGTCGCCGCCGCGGGCGACCTCGACATACTGGCCGCCATCGCCGGGATCATGCACACGAGCAGCGTCCTGGATACCGCGGACGAGGACCTCGACCGGGTCCTCTCCGTCAATTTCAAGGGCGTTCTGTACGCCTGTCAGGAAGTGGCCCGCGGCATGATCGCGCGTGGCACGCCCGGCTCGCTGATCACCATGGCCTCGGGGGCGGTCGACGCCGCAAGCCCGGGGCTGCTCTGCTACAGCGCGGCCAAAGCGGCAGTCGTCCAGCTGACGAAGACCCTCGCGACCGAGCTGGGACCTCATTCGATCCGCGTCAACGCCGTCGCCCCGGGCTGGATCCGTACACCCATGACCGCCCGCCACGACGCGGACCTGCAACACCGGGCAGAGACCACGATGGCGCGGATGTCCCCGCTCGGCCGGGTCGGCGAAGCCGACGACGTCGCCCACACCCTGCTGTATCTCGCGTCCGACGCATCGGCCTTCATGACCGGCCAGATCCTCCGCCCGAACGGCGGCGTAGCCATGCCCTGGTAGTCCGCCGGGCCCGGCCGGCGCCCCGTATCGCGACGCCGGACCATCGACCCGCGTACCGCATCCCGGCAGTGGAGCACCAGCGCGCGCACCGTACCCGGACACCGGACCACCACCCCGTGTCCGCATCCGCCCCGCCGGCCCCCGCGGACCCGGCGGTCGCGGCCGCATGCACGGGCAGCAGACTCAGCCCCCATCCGCCCGCCGCCACCGCGCCCTCGACAAGCCCCGCGTGGGCCGGTTCCAGCACGAGCCGCAGCACGGCCCACCACCACGCCCCGCCGAGAACGAGCGCCGGCACCCATCGCCGCACCATGGCTGCCTCCTCCGGCCGAACCCAGGGCCTCTCGTTTGGATCATGCCGGGCCCGAGTGCCCCGGCACCGCTCCCCGCCACGTTGTCGTCGGTCGCCATGGCGCCTTCCCCGAGCTCTCAGCTCCGTTCGAGCAGGGGAGACCCCATCCGACTCCTTTCCTCCCCGCGCGTTCCACGACACCGGGCCCCGCTCACCGATCCGGCCTGATCCAAACGAAGGACCCTAGCCCGGCCCGCTCGCGCGGCGGGAGGGCGCACCGATGCACCACCGGCGCGCAGTACGCAGCCGTATACCGTTGTGCGCTCTCGCCTGGAACTCCCCGAGCGTGCTGTGCCGGAGCGCGAGCCTGCCCCTGCCGCAGACTCTCCGGCAGAGGACCCGATGCGCGACCCCTGGCGATCTCGCCGATCGACGCCCTTCTCTCCGCAGTCTCGCCCGGCAGTGCCCGTACCGCATCCAGAACGGAACGACGCTGCGGCAGCACAGAGCCCCCACCGCCTTGGATGGGGGCTCGGCAAGCACGCTCAGTGCTTGTCATGGCGGAAGGAGTCCTTGACGCCCTCCACCCGTTCCCGCACCCCACTCATGGCGTCCTTGGCCTGGCCCTTGGCATGGTCCGCCTTGCCTTCGGCCTCATTGCGTCGCTCGCCGGCCATCTTGCCCATGGCCTCCTTGGCCTTTCCCTTGATCTTGTCCTTGGCGCCTTCGTCACCACTGCGACTCCTTCGGGCAGGGCGATCTGTTGCTCTGCCCCGTTCAGGGCAGATCGGATGTCATTGCCTGACAACGGCGGAGGGAAGTGGGCGCCCGGCTCGCGGCGTCCACGTCCTTGACCCAGCCCTCGGGCACGGATCCGATGACTGCGGTCTTCGCGATCGTCCCCGAGCGCCCGTCCGGATTGACGCCGACTGCGGAGGCCCGCTCCGCGACCGTGCCGGAGTGCCGGCGGGCGGTGTCGACAACCTCATCGAGCTGGAGGTGCACGGACCGGAAGCGCGGCCCGACCGCATTCCTCCGCGCCTGCCCGCCGCCGGCGCCCTGACACATTCCGCCGTCCGCTGCCCGGGCACACCCGGGACCGCCCCGGACACGCGTGAGCCCCGGTCGACCCCTCAGGGGCCGACCGGGGCTCCGATTCACACCGAACCACGCGGGTCAGGCGGCGACGACATCCACCGCTTCCGCGGGCGCCTTGATGGTCACCCGTCCCGTCGGCACACCTGCGACCGACGTCACGGAGACGGAATTGAGCATGGGACGTACCGGCACAGGCACCGGATCGCCGACTGCTGCCGACTCGGCCAGTTCGGCCAGCGACAGCTCATCGCTCACTTCACGCATGAGCTCGGACATCCGTACGTCAAGCGCGTCGCAAATGGCGGAGAGCAGTTCGGAGGATGCCTCCTTCTGCCCCCGCTCCACCTCGGAGAGATAGCCGAGCGAGACTCGGGCGGACGAGGAGACTTCGCGCAGAGTACGGCCTTGGCGCTGGCGCTGCCGACGCAGCACGTCACCAAGCAGGCGACGGAGCAGAATCATCGGTGGCTCCCTCCTCGGACCGCGTAGCCGCATCCTTCACGCCCCACCGTACCGCCTTGCGCCGCGGCCGTGCGGGGAGCGATGTCGTGTTCACTCAGGGCTGCAAACATCAATTCCCCCCGTTCTGTTCCGTATCCTGTGCCCTTGCATTCTTGCCGAGTTCGGCACAGAGCAATGCGAGCACGCCCCGTACGCTCTCTCTACGGATGTCCGCACGCCCGCCGTTCAATCGCAACGCGGCCACATTCTCCGCGCCGTCCGGCCCGGCCACCGCAACATAGACCGTGCCGACGGGCTTGCAGTCCTGCGGCTCGGGACCCGCGACCCCGGTGGTTGATATTCCCCAGTCTGTACCGAGAACCCGGCGCACGCCTGCCGCCATCTGTCGCGCCACCTCCGGGTCGACTGCGCCGCGTTCCGCCAGGAGGCCGCCGTCCACACCCAGCAATTCCCTCTTCAGGGGCGTTGCGTACGCCGTCACGGACCCGCGGAAGGAGTTCGAGGCACCCGGGACGGACGTCAGCTCCGCCGCGACCAGACCGCCGGTCAGCGACTCGGCGACGGCAAGGGTCTCACCGCGGTCCACCAGCAGCTCCAGCACCCGGGCCGCGGCAGTCACCGCTCGGCCTCCGCCGAACCACGGCCACCGGGGGCCCCGGAGACCGGCCCGGCCTCCTCAGCAGCCCCGGGCGCCTCAGACCCGGCGGACGCCCCGGCACTCCCGGGACCGGCAGCTCCCTCGGACGTCCCGGAGCCCGCGGCCCTCACAGAACCAGCAGTCACCGCCGTAGCCCCGGCACCCCCGGAAGCAGCCTTCGCTCCAGCGGCCTTCTCGGCCTCGAGCCCCTTGCGCCGCAGTACGACGGCCTGGCGCACGTAGTCGAGCCCGGTGACGACCGTCAGCACGACGGCCAGCGCCATCACCCAGAAGCGAAGGGTGGCGAGTGGACCGGTCAGCGCGAGGACGTACATCCCGACAGCCGTCCCCTGCGCCAAAGTCTTCATCTTTCCACCACGACTGGCCGGAATCACTGCATGCCGTATCACCCAGAACCGCATGAGCGTGATACCGATCTCGCGGAAGAGGATCACGCCCGTGACCCACCAGGGCAGATCGCCAAGGTATGACAGGCAGATCAGCGCCGCGCCCATGATCGCCTTGTCCGCGATCGGGTCGGCGATCTTTCCGAAGTCGGTGACCAGGTTGTACGTGCGCGCGAGATGACCGTCGAACAGATCGGTGATCATGGCGACGGCGAACGCCGCCCAGGCGAACGACCGCCAGGCCGGGTCGTAGCCGCCGTTGTGCAGCAGCAGCATCACGAAGCCGGGCACCAGCACCAGACGCAGCATGGTGAGCAGATTGGCGATGTTCCACAGGCTGGCCTCGTTGACGGCCGCGGTGCCCAGCTTGCCGCCGCGGACCGGCTTCGCGCCGGAACCGCCTGCCGCGGATGCCGGGACTCCCGTCATCTGGCCGCCTCCCCGAGCTCGGAACACTCGGCCACCAGGTCCACTCCCTCGGTGCCCACCACCTTTGCCTCGACCATACGGCCGGGCGCGAGGCCCTCGCGCGCGGTGAAGAGGACCTGGCCGTCCGTCTCGGGAGCCTGGTGCGCCGCGCGCCCCACCGCGCGTGGCTCGTCCTCGGTGGGTTCGACGGACTCGACCAGCACCTGCAGGGTCTCCCCCAGGCGCTCCTCCGCACGCTGCGAGGTCAGCTCCTCGGCCAGCTGCGAAATATGCGCGAGCCGCTCCGCGATGACATCGGCGTCCAGCTTGTTCTCGTAACCGACCGCCTCGGTGCCCTCCTCGTCGGAGTAGCCGAAGACGCCGATCGCGTCGAGCCGGGCACCGGTGAGGAAGCGTTCCAGCTCCGCCAGGTCGTCCTCGGTCTCGCCGGGGAAGCCCACGATGAAGTTGGAGCGCGCACCGGCCTGCGGCGCCTTGCCGCGGATGGTGTCCAGGAGCTCCAGGAAGCGGTCGGTGTCACCGAAGCGCCGCATGGCCCGCAGCACGGTGGGAGCCGAGTGCTGGAAGGACAGGTCGAAGTACGGCGCCACCTTCGGGGTCGAGGTCAGTACGTCGATGAGGCCCGGCCGCATCTCTGCGGGCTGCAGGTAGCTGACCCGGATCCGCTCGATCCCCTCGACGTCGGCGAGCTCCGGCAGCAGCGTCTCCAGCAGCCGGATGTCGCCGAGGTCCTTGCCGTACGAAGTGTTGTTCTCGGAGACCAGCATGACCTCCTTCACGCCCTGCTCGGCCAGCCAGCGGGTCTCCCCCAGCACGTCCGAGGGGCGCCGCGAGATGAAGGAGCCCCGGAAGGACGGGATGGCGCAGAATGAGCAGCGGCGGTCGCAGCCCGAGGCCAGCTTCACCGAGGCCACGGGGCTGGTGCCCAGTCGCCGGCGCAGCGGCGCCCGCGGTCCGGAGACCGGTGCGACGCCCTCGGGGAGATCCGCGGGTGCGGGGGCCGGTGCGGCTTCCTGCGCGTGCCCCGGCAGGGCCACTGCGGCGTCCTGTCGCTCGGCCGGGCTGATCGGCAGGAGCTTTCTGCGGTCGCGCGGGGTGTGCGAGGCGTGGATGCCACCGTTGAGGATGGTCTGGAGGCGGTCGGAGATGTCGGCGTAGTCGTCGAATCCGAGGACGCCGTCCGCCTCGGGCAGGGCCTCGGCGAGGTCCTTGCCGTAGCGCTCGGCCATGCAGCCGACGGCGACCACGGCCTGGGTCCTGCCGTGGTCCTTCAGATCATTGGCTTCGAGGAGGGCGTCGACGGAGTCCTTCTTGGCGGCCTCGACGAATCCACAGGTGTTGACGACGGCGACATCCGCGTCGGAGGCGTCCTCGACGAGCTCCCAGCCGTCCGCTGCCAAGCGGCCTGCAAGCTCCTCCGAGTCCACCTCGTTACGGGCGCAGCCAAGAGTGACAAGGGCGACGGTACGGCGTTCGGGCATGGGCTCAAGACTACTTTGTCCCGGCACTCGCCCTGCCGTGCAGGGTTCCCCCGTTACACCGAGTAACAAGAGGGCGGGTGCCCGGCAGTCCTGCCGAGCACCCGCCCTGTCGCCGGTCCCGCTGCGGAACCTCGCGTGTACCGGTCAGCCGACCGCCGGGTCGCCCTTCGTGTACGAGAGGCGCTCGACCTGGCCGGGCTGGAACTTGTCCTCGACCTTCTTGCCGTTCACGAAGAGCTCGATGGACCCGGCGTCACCGAGGACGAGGTCGACCCGCTCCTGGTCCTGGAAGGTCTTGGACTGGCCCTGGAGGAGCAGGCCGTCGAAGAGCAGCCGGCCGTTGTGGTCCTTGGCGGAGATCCAGCTCTTGCCCTGGCTGGCGCTGAGCTTCACCGTCACCTTGTCCCGGGGTGCCGCGGCGATGGCACTGTCGGAAGGCGCCGGCTTGGGATCGACGGACTTGCTGGTCTTCGGCGCGGGGCTCTTCGTGTTGGGCGTCGAGCCCTCCGCGACCTGAGTGGTCTTGGGGGTGTCGTCGCCGCCCTTGAAGAAGGTGAAACCGACGAACCCGACGACGGCGACGATCGCCGCGACCATGGCCGCGGTCCAATTGGGCCGCCGGGGTTCGGAACGGATTCTCTCGGCCTCGAACAGCGGCGCCGCGGGCGTGGGTGCGGGACGGCCGCCGTGCCCGGCGTCGTACTGCGAAACCAGCGGTTCCGGATCGATGCCGACGGCACGCGCCAAGGTACGGATGTGGCCGCGCGCGTACACGTCGCCGCCGCAGCGGGAGAAGTCGTCCTCTTCGATCGCGTGCACGATGGGGATGCGCACCCGGGTGGACGAACTGATTTCTTCGACCGTGAGACCTGCGGCGATACGAGCCTGCTGGAGCACTCGGCCGATCGAAGGCCGGTCGTCTTCGGGGGAGTTGCCGATGGACACGGGGGCGCCTTTCGAGCGTGAGCCACCTGCTGGATGTTCAGTCTAGGGGGGGTGCGAAAGGGTGGGGCAACCGGGAGGAAGGACTTTGTACGCCATCAGACTCGAACGCCGTCGCATTCACCGGGCCACCCCGAGAAGGACAATCCTGCCGTCCCTCCCTCCAACTTGACGTACGACCCGACGAAACGGTTGCCCGCACTTCACCTACGAAGCGGATTCCCCGCGGATCAGTGCCAACGCCCCGTCCAGCTCGTCCGGTTTCACCAGGACGTCGCGTGCCTTGGATCCCTCGCTCGGACCGACGATGTTCCGCGACTCCATCAGGTCCATCAGCCGGCCGGCCTTGGCGAAGCCGACCCGCAGCTTGCGCTGAAGCATCGAGGTGGAACCGAACTGGGTGGAGACGACCAGTTCGGCGGCCTGGCACAGCAGATCCAGGTCGTCGCCGATGTCCTCGTCGATCTCCTTCTTCTTGGCCGCGCCGACCACCACGTCCTCGCGGAAGACCGGTGCCATCTGATCCTTGCAGTGCTGGACGATGGCCGCGACCTCGTCCTCGGTGACGAAGGCACCCTGCATACGGGTGGGCTTGTTGGCCCCCATCGGCAGGAACAGTCCGTCACCCTTTCCGATCAGCTTCTCGGCGCCGGGCTGGTCGAGGATGACGCGGCTGTCGGCCAGTGAGGAGGTCGCGAAGGCGAGCCGTGAGGGCACGTTCGCCTTGATCAGACCGGTGACGACGTCGACCGAGGGCCGCTGGGTCGCGAGCACCAGGTGGATACCGGCGGCTCGGGCCAGTTGGGTGATACGGACGATGGCGTCCTCCACATCACGCGGAGCGACCATCATCAGGTCGGCCAACTCGTCGACGATCACCAGCAGGTACGGGTACGGCGAGAGCTCGCGCTCGCTGCCCTCCGGCGGTTTGACCTTGCCGCTGCGGACGGCCTGGTTGAAGTCGTCGATGTGCCGGTATCCGAACGCGGCGAGGTCGTCGTACCGGAGGTCCATCTCCCGTACGACCCACTGGAGGGCCTCGGCGGCGCGCTTGGGGTTGGTGATGATCGGTGTGATCAGGTGCGGGATGCCCTCGTACGCGGTCAGCTCGACCCGCTTGGGGTCGACCAGCACCATGCGGACGTCCTCGGGGGTCGCCCGCACCATGACCGAGGTGATCAAGCAGTTGATGCAGGACGACTTGCCGGAACCCGTCGCGCCGGCCACCAGGACGTGCGGCATCTTCGCCAGGTTGGCCATCACATAGCCGCCCTCGACGTCCTTGCCGAGCGCGACCAGCATCGGGTGGTCGTCCTCGGCAGCGTCCGCGAGGCGCAGCACATCGCCGAGGTTGACCATCTCCCGGTCGGTGTTGGGGATCTCGATGCCCACCGCCGACTTGCCCGGGATCGGGGAGATGATCCGGACGTCGGGACTCGCGACGGCGTACGCGATGTTCTTGGCGAGCGCGGTGATCCGCTCGACCTTCACCGCGGGACCGAGCTCCACCTCGTAGCGGGTGACCGTCGGCCCGCGGGTGAAGCCGGTGACGGCGGCGTCGACCTTGAACTCGGTGAAGACGTTCGTCAGGGACGCGACGATCGCGTCGTTGGCCGCGCTGCGGGTCTTGCCGGGGCCTCCGCGCTCCAGCAGGTCGAGTGAGGGCAGCGAGTAGGTGATGTCGCCCGAGAGCTGCAGTTGCTCGGCGCGGGCCGGCAGCGGCTGGGACTGCGACCGGTCGGGCGCGGGCTTCGTCAGATCGGGTACGCCGCCCGAGGGCACCGCTCCCTTCTCCGGCTTGCCTCCCCCGGTGGCGGGTTCGCCCTCCCTGGCGCCCGGCACCGGCGTATCCGGGCGGGCACGCTCGACGGAGACGCCCTGGGTGAGATCGGCGACGATCGGCGAGGGCGGCATGCCGTTCAGCACCGCCCCGTCGAGCGCCGCGGCCGCGGCCGCGGCGACGTCCACCGCGTCCATGGTGCGCATCGCGGGCTGCGCGGAAGGCCTGCGCGGCCTCGGGCGCTTGGAGAGAGCGTCGGCCTCCACCCGGTCGGGGTCGTACTCCGCGGGCACTTCGGAGCGGCGTGCGGAGGAGCGGCGGGAGCGGGCGGGAAGCGCCTCGCGCCACTGCTCGTCGTAGCGCTCGTCGTCGTTCTCCTCGTCCGCCTCGGGGTCGTGCACCGGGTCGAGGATGCCCAGCTTGGTGCCGAGCAGCCGCAGCCGCTGCGGAATGGCGTTCACCGGGGTGGCGGTGACGACCAGCAGCCCGAAGACGGTGAGCAGCAACAACAGCGGTACGGCGAGGACCTCGCCCATCGTGTAGATCAGCGGCTTGGAGGCCGCCCAGCCGATGAGTCCGCCCGCGTCCTGCATCGCCGTGGTGCCGTCCCCCCGGCCGGGCGATCCGCACGCGATGTGCACCTGCCCGAGCACCCCGATGACCAGAGCGGAGAGTCCGATGACGATGCGGCCGTTGGCCTCGGGCTTCTCCGGGTAGCGGATCAGCCGTACGGCGATGGTGCCGAGCAGTATCGGCACCAGCAGATCGAGCCGCCCGAAGGCTCCGGTGACGAGCATCTCGACGAGGTCACCGACGGGTCCGCGCAGATTCGACCAGGTACCCGCGGCGACGACCAGCGCGAGGCCGAGCAGCAGCAGGGCGACGCCGTCCTTGCGGTGTGCGGGGTCGAGCCCCTTGGCGCCGCGCCCCACGCCGCGAAACATCGCACCGACGGCATGGGCCGCGCCGAGCCAGACGGCACGCGCCACCCGGTACACACCGCCGGTGGGCGACGGTGCCGGTTTGGGTGCGGCCGTCTTCTTGGCCGCCGCCTTCTTGGCGGGTGCCTTCTTCGCGGGCGCGGTCTTCTTCGCGGCGGTCTTCTTGGCGGGCGCAGCTTTCTTGGCCGGCCCCGCGGTACGGCCGACGCGCTTCGCGGTGCCCGCCGTGCCCTGGGAACCCTTGCCGGACGTACGTGAGGCCATGGTGCCGAGGTTACCGGTGTCGACGGCCGTGAACACGTGCGCCGGCCGCTTCACCCGACCGTGTCGTCGTACGGAGGCGGCAAACTGACGCGCTCTCACGCGCCCGAACCGGTGGAGGCGTTCCGTTCCTCGCGGGCGAACGGGCCGGACGGCAGGGCAGTTGGGCCGAAGCCCCGGACAACGGCCGTTCGCCGACCGCAGGTCGCACGGCCGGACCGCTCCGGCCGTGGAGCCGCGCCACTGGTACGGCGTTACGAAGGAAGGACGCTCGCGCCGCTTCCAGTGCCGGGTTCCAGCGCGTCAAGTGCCCGGCGCAGGCCGGTCAGCTTCCGTTCCAGGTGGGCGGCGGTGGCCACGGCCGCGGCGTCCGCGGACTCGTCGTCGAGCTGCTTGGACAGCGCTTCGGCCTGCTCCTCGACGGCTGCGAGACGCGCCGAGAGTTCGGCCAGCAGCCCCGCGGGCTCCCTCTCGTGGCCCGCGTCGCCGTTGGTGTCGCCTTCGAGCTGGAGTCGCAGCAACGCCGCCTGTTCGCGCAGCTTGCAGTTCTTCATGTACAGCTCGACGAAGACCGAGACCTTGGCCCGCAGCACCCACGGGTCGAACGGCTTCGAGATGTAGTCCACCGCGCCCGCCGCGTAACCCCTGAAGGTGTGATGCGGACCGTGATTGATCGCGGTGAGGAAGATGATCGGGATGTCCCGGGTCCGTTCCCGCCGCTTGATGTGCGCAGCCGTTTCGAAACCGTCCATGCCCGGCATCTGGACGTCCAGCAGAATGACCGCGAAGTCATCCGTGAGCAGCGCTTTGAGCGCTTCCTCCCCTGACGATGCCCGTACCAGTGTCTGATCGAGCGCAGAGAGGATGGCCTCCAGCGCCAGCAGATTCTCCGGCCGGTCATCGACCAGGAGGATCTTGGCCTTCTGCACCATGGCCCGTCCTCCTCGCCCCGGAATTGCACCGGGCGCCGCCCCAGGGGACGACTCCCTTACGCCGTCCGTCCTTGTGCCGGTCATGGTAGCCGCACCCCGCCCGTCGACACACCCTGTCACCGCGATGTCACTGTGCACACAGAAGAAACGCGGTGGGGGACCGGAAGGTTCCCCGTACAGCGCCTTCTCACACTCCTGCGGGCACAGCCGATCATCAACTCATCGCGATTCCCTCAATAAATGATCACTCTCCGCGCATCCACTGCTCCATTACGGAAAGGAGATGATCAGGATCGACAGGCTTGGTGACATAGTCGGAAGCGCCGGATTCGATGGCCTTCTCCCGGTCGCCCTTCATGGCCTTGGCCGTCAGCGCGACGATCGGCAGCCCCGCGAACTGCGGCATCCTGCGGATCGCCGTCGTCGTGGCATAGCCGTCCATCTCCGGCATCATGATGTCCATCAGTACGACCGTCACATCGTCGTGCTGTTCCAGGACTTCGATGCCCACCCGCCCGTTCTCCGCGTACAGCACCGCGAGACCGTGCTGCTCCAGCACGCTGGTGAGCGCGAAGACGTTACGGATGTCGTCGTCGACGATCAGCACCTTCTCACCGTGGAAGCGGAAGGTCCTGCGAACCTCCGGCTGCCCGCCGAGCGTCCACGGCTCCTGCGGAGCCGCCGGAGCGGCGGCGCGGGGCGGCAGCGCGGGCCGTCGCTCCGAGCTCCCCAGGGGCTTGCGACTCCGCGCGAGCCCGCCGGCTCCGGCCGAATCGCGCACGGCCGCCGTCGGGTCGGCGCCCGGACCGGCGTCCATGAGCGGACCTTCCTCGGTCACCGCACCGTGTGCCTCGACGTGCCCCGGGCCCACCTGCGGATAACCCTGCGGGGGCAGCTCGCTCGGGTGCAGCGGCAGATACAGCGTGAACGTCGAGCCGCGGCCCGGCTCGCTCGCCGCGTGGATCTCACCCCCCAGCAGCCGGGCGATCTCCCGGCTGATGGACAGGCCGAGCCCCGTACCGCCGTACTTGCGACTGGTCGTCCCGTCGGCCTGCTTGAACGCCTCGAAGATCACCAGCATCTTGCTGGACGCGATCCCGATACCGGTGTCGGTGACGGAGAAGGCGATCAGATCGGCATCGGCGTCATGCAGCGATCCGGCCTCCAGGAGCTGCTCACGGATGGCGTTCGGCACATCCGTGCTGGCATGCCGGATCACCAGCTCGACCGCTCCGCTGTCGGTGAACTTCACCGCGTTGGACAGGAGATTGCGCAGCACCTGGAGCAGCCTCTGCTCGTCCGTGTGCAGCGTCGCGGGCAGCTCCGGAGACACCCGTACGGAGAAGTCGAGCCCCTTCTCCGCGGTGAGCGGCCGGAATGTCGCCTCCACGTAGTCGACCAACTGGACCAGTGCGATCCGGGTCGGACTGACATCCATCTTGCCCGCCTCGACCTTCGTCAGATCGAGGATGTCGTTGATCAGCTGCAGCAGATCGGAACCGGCCCCGTGGATCGTCTCGGCGAACTCCACCTGCTTCGGAGAGAGATTCCCCTCGGCGTTGTCCGCGAGCAACTTGGCCAGGATGAGCAGCGAGTTGAGCGGCGTACGCAACTCGTGCGACATGTTCGCCAGGAACTCGGACTTGTAGCGCATCGACACCGCGAGCTGCTCGGCGCGCTCCTCCAGGACCTGCCGGGCGTCCTCGATCTCGGTGTTCTTGACCTCGATGTCGCGGTTCTGCTGGGCCAGCAGCTCGGCCTTCTCCTCCAGTTCGGCGTTGGAGGCCTGAAGCGCCTGCTGCCGGATCTCCAGCTCCTTCGAACGGTCCCGCAATTGCTCGGCCAGCTCCTGCGACTGCTCAAGGAGCTTCTCGGTCTTCGTATTGACGCTGATGGTGTTGACGCTCGTCGCGATCATCTCGGCGAGCTGGTTGAGGAAGTCCCGCTGGATATGGGTGAACGGCTGGAACGAGGCCAGCTCGATCACACCGAGAACCTTCCCCTCGAACAGCACCGGCAGCACGATCACATGCGCGGGCGGCGCCTCGCCGAGCCCGGAGGAAATCTTCAGATAACCCGGCGGAACGTTGTCCACCTGAATCGTCCGCTTCTCCTCCGCCGCGGTGCCGATGAGCGTCTCACCGGGCCGGAACGAAGTCGGCATCGATCCCGCCGAGTATCCGTAGCTGCCCCTCATCCGGAGGTCGTACGAGCTGTCCTTGTCACTGTCCGGCCCCACCGCGTCGGTGTCACCGGTCGGCATGGCCAGGAAGAACGCACCGTGCTGCGCGGAGACGACCGGAGTCAGCTCGCTCATGATCAGCGAGGCCACGTCGTCGAGATCGCGCCGGCCCTGCATCAGACCGGAGATCCGGGCGAGATTGCCCTTGAGCCAGTCCTGCTCCTTGTTGGTGGCCGTGGTGTCGCGCAGGTTGGCGATCATCGTATTGATGTTGTCCTGCAGCGCCTGGATCTCGCCGGACGCGTCCACATCGATCTTGAGATTGAGATCGCCGCGGGTCACCGCCGTGGCGACGGCCGCGATGGCCCGCACCTGACGAGTGAGGTTCCCGGCCATCTCGTTCACCGACTCGGTGAGGTCGCGCCAGGTGCCGTCGACGTCCCGGACCCGGGCCTGACCGCCCAACTGTCCCTCCGTGCCCACCTCACGGGCCACGCGGGTCACCTGCTCGGCGAACGAGGACAGCTGGTCGACCATCGTGTTGATGGTGTTCTTCAGCTCCTGGATCTCACCGCGCGCGTCGATGTCGATCTTCTTGGTGAGGTCGCCCTTGGCGATGGCCGTGGTGACCGTGGCGATCTGCCGCACCTGGCCGGTCAGATTGGACGCCATCGAGTTCACGGACTCGGTGAGGTCCTTCCACGTACCGGAGACGCCCGGAACGCGTGCCTGACCGCCCAGCTCGCCCTCCGTGCCCACTTCACGGGCGACTCGCGTCACCTCGTCGGCGAACGAGGACAGCGTCGTCACCATCGTATTGACGGTGTCGGCGAGCTCGGCGACCTCGCCGCGCGCCTCGACGGTGACCTTCTTCGTCAGGTCACCGGTGGCGACCGCGGACGAGACCCGGGAGATGTTCCGCACCTGACTGGTGAGGTTGTTGGCCATCAGGTTGACGTTGTCGCTGAGGTCCTTCCAGATACCCGTCGCACCGCGCACCCGGGCCTGGCCACCGAGGATGCCCTCGGTACCCACTTCACGGGCGACCCGCGTCACCTCGTCGGCGAAGTTGAGCAGCTGGTCGACCATGGTGTTGACCGTCGTGACGAGTTCGAGGATCTCGCCCTTGGCGTCGACCGTGATCTTCTTGGAGAGATCGCCCTTGGCGACCGCGGTGGTGACCTCGGCGATGTTGCGGACCTGGAGGGTCAGGTTGTTCGCCATGCCGTTGACGGACTGGGTGAGGTCCTTCCACGTACCGGAGACACCCTGCACCTCGGCCTGGCCGCCGAGGATGCCTTCCGTGCCCACCTCACGGGCGACCCGCGTCACCTGCTCGGCGAAGTTCGAGAGCTGGTCCACCATCGTGTTGAGGGTGTTCTTGAGCTCCAGGATCTCGCCGCGCGCGTCCACGTCGATCTTCTGCGACAGGTCACCGCGCGCCACCGCCGTGGCGACCTGGGCGATGCTGCGGACCTGATCGGTGAGGTTGCCGGCCATGCCGTTCACCGAGTCCGTCAGATCGCGCCACACACCGGCGACGCCGGGCACCTGTGCCTGGCCGCCGAGCCGCCCGTCCGTACCCACCTCGCGGGCCACCCGCGTCACCTGGTCGGCGAAGGCGGAGAGCTGGTCGACCATCGTGTTGATGGTGTTCTTCAGCTCCAGGATCTCGCCGCGCGCGTCCACGTCGATCTTCTGCGACAGGTCACCGCGCGCCACCGCCGTGGTCACCTGCGCGATCTGGCGCACCTGGGAGGTCAGGTTCCCTGCCATGAAGTTGACGGAGTCGGTGAGCTCCTTCCACGTACCGGAGACACCGTCGACGCGTGCCTGGCCGCCGAGGCGGCCCTCCGTGCCCACGTCGCGTGCCATCCGCGTCACCTGGTCGGCGAAGTTGGACAGCTGGGCCACCATGGTGTTGACGGTGTTCTTCAGCTCCAGCATCTCGCCGGCCACGTCGACGGTGACGTTCTGCGACAGATCACCGTTGGCGACCGCCGTGGTCACCTGCGCGATGTCCCGGACCTGGCCGGTCAGGTTGCGGAAAGCGGTGTTCACCGAATCGGTGAGGTCCTTCCAGGTGCCCGCGGCGCCCGGCACCTCGGCCTGGCCGCCCAGCCGGCCCTCGACGCCGACCTCGCGGGCGACCCTCGTCACCTCGGACCCGAACGACTGAAGCTGATCCACCATCGTGTTGACGGTGTTCTTCAGCTCCAGCATCTCGCCGGCCACGTCGACGGTGACCTTCTGCGACAGATCACCACTGGCCACTGCCGTGGTCACCTGCGCGATGTCGCGCACCTGCGTCGTCAGATTGCGGAAGACCGTGTTCACCGAATCGGTGAGGTCCTTCCAGGTGCCCGCGGCACCCGGCACCTGGGCCTGGCCGCCGAGCAGACCCTCGCCACCGACCTCGCTCGCCACACGCGTCACCTCGTCGGCAAAGGTACGCAGCGTCTCGGTCATCTGGTTGATCGTCTCGGCGAGCTGGGCGACCTCGCCGCGCGCGCTCACGGTGACCTTCTGGGACAGGTCGCCGTTGGCGACGGCGGTCGTCACCTCGGCGATCCCGCGCACCTGAGAGGTCAGGTTCCCGGCCATCGTGTTGACGGAGTCGGTCAGGTCCTTCCAGACCCCGGCCACACCGGGCACGGTCGCCTGCCCGCCCAGCTCGCCCTCCGTGCCCACCTCGCGGGCGACCCGGGTCACCTCGGAGGAGAACGACGACAACTGGTCGACCATCGTGTTGACGGTGTTCTTGAGCTGCAGCATCTCGCCGGCCACATGCACGGTGACCTTCCGTGACAGATCGCCCTTGGCGACCGCCGTCGTCACCAGGGCGATGTCCCTCACCTGTGCGGTCAGCCGGTACGCCATGGTGTTCACGGAGTCCGTGAGGTCCTTCCACGAACCGGACATGCCGCGCACCTGGGCCTGGCCGCCCAGCTTGCCCTCGGTACCCACCTCGACCGCGACCCGCGTCACCTGCTCGGTGAACGCCGACAGCTGATCGACCAGGTTGTTGACCGTACGGGCAACCTTCAGGAACTCGCCGCGCAGCGGGCGCACCGTCTCGTCGGAGGTGTGCGACCGCAGCTCCATCCGCTGTTCCAGATCACCGTCGGCCACCGCCGACAGCACCCGGCCGACCTCCGAGACCGGACGGGCCAGATCGTCGACCAGTTCGTTGGAGGCGTCGATGGCGGCGGCCCAGGAACCCTCGCAGGCGCCCGTCTCCAGCCGTTCCGTGAGCTTCCCCTCACGCCCGACGACCCGTCGCACCCGAGCCAGCTCGCCGGTGAGATGGAGATTGCGGTCGGCGACTTCGTTGAAGACCGCCGCGATCTCCGTCATCACGCCGTCGCCCGAGACGGTCAGGCGCCTGCGGAAATTCCCGTCGCGCATGGCCACCAGGCCCGCCAGCAATCTGTTGAGCGCCGCCGCGTCGACCTCGATGGTTCCATTGCGCTGCTTCTTCACGGACTGTCCGCCTTTTGTGCGCGTGCCTGATCCCCGCGCCGCCACGCCAGACTCCACCGTGATCCCTCCCGCAGGGGTTGACCGTATAGCTCGGGCCTTTATCTGGGAGCTTGCCCAGTTCCTCATTGGCTCACCGCCACAGCCCACCGTCGACGGGTGACCATGTGGACGTCAAATCGTTGAAACGTACCAGGCCCCACCCGATCGGGGTGCAGCCTCCAAGGGTTGTCCCACATCGGCCTGTTGGGGAGCCCACACTTGTCCGGTCACGTGCCTGTTCCTCATCGTTCCTGCCCGAAGTCGGCCCTCGTGTATCCGGCACCGAGACCGAGCGTCTAGCCTGGCAGGCGAATCGAAGCGGCGAGAAACGGGCACAGGACTCGGGGAAGCGACGAGACACCAAATGGGGAGTGCTGTGATCACCGCGCGCGCGGCCGCCACCTTCGACCCGGTCGGGCGCTCTGTCGCGACCGCCCGCGCCTTCGTCCGCGACACGCTCCAGGGATGGGGATACACGGATGTCGTCGACGACGCCGTCGTCCTCACCAGCGAGCTCGTGACCAACGCCGTAGTGCACGCGGGTACCGCCGCGGACGTGCTGTGTCTGCGTACGGAGGACGGGGTCCGCATCGAGGTCTCCGACCACTACCCGGAGCGCGAGGTCCCGCTCCAGAGCTCGGGGCCGGACTTCGGCAACCCGGACCGTGAGAACGGCCGCGGGCTGCTGCTCTGCGCGGCACTCGCCTCCCGGTGGGGCGTCGAGTATTCGCCCACTTACAAACATGTCTGGTTCATGCTCGATCTTCCCGAGCGCCCGGTGGGCATCCGCTCTGCCGGCCCTCTGCTCCCGGTCGGCCTGCTCCCGGTCGCCGACGAGCGCGTCCGGGTGGCCGTCGTGCAGATCGACAGCACCGGCTCCATCGCCGCCTGGAACGAGGACGCCGAGTTCCTCTTCGGCCACACCGCGGACCAGGTCACCGGGAAACAGCTCACCGACTTCACCGCCTGGCCGCAGACACCCGGCACCAATACGGGCATCGTCGAAGCACTGCGACTCTCACGCTGGGAGGGCAGTTACGGAATCCGGGGCGCCGACGGCCGCACCATCCCGGTCTACGCGTCGCACCTCCGCGTCCGCGACACCGGCGGTGAACCGTCCACGGTCTGCCTGCTCGTCCGCGACTACGAACGCGCCGTTCTCCAGTCCCCGGCACGCGCACCGGTGTCCGACGCGAACACCGACAACCGCAAGGCGGACCCGTTCGAGATCTTCATCGGCTCCCCCGCCCCCGACGACCTCGACGGCCTGCTCCAGCGCACGGTCGAACGGGCGCGCGACATGCTCGACGCCGACTCGGCCTTCCTGCTGCTGGCGACGGACGACGAGACGGAACTGGAGGTACGGGCCACGACCGGCCTGCCCTCCGCCCGTCAGCGTTTCGCCCGGGTCCCGGTGGAGGCCGGTACCGGACGTTACGGCTCCGCACGGATGCCCGCCGTCCATGAAGACCTCGACCACGTCCCCGGCGCCGTCCCCCTCCTCGGGGGCACCGGGATGCGCTCGGTCGTCACCGTCCCGTTGAAGGTCGAGGGACGTCTGACGGGCTCGCTCGGGGTCGCCGCGGAAGCGGCCGGCCGCTACTCCAACGAGGAGGCCCTGCGCCTCCAGTTCGCCGCGGACCGTATCGCGCTGGCCGTCGAGTCGGCCCGGCTGGGCGAGCTGGAACGCCTGCGCCGCGGTTCCCTCTCCTTCCTCGTCGAGGCGTCCGATCTGCTCGCCGGCACCCTCGACCGGGACCAGACCCTGGCCCTGATGGCCCAGATGACGGTCCCCACCCTGGCCACCTGGTGCGCCGTCTACACGATCGCCGACCAGTCCTCGGAACCGTACCTCTCCTACGTCCTGCACGAGGACGAGGAGCGCATCGACGGTCTGAAGGCGCTGCTCTCCAGGATCGCTCCCCCGGACCCCGTACCGACCCCCGGCGCCCGTGTCTGGGCGGCCCCGACCGAGGCCGCCCACGAGGCGGCCCTGCGCACCTCCATGCGTACGCCCGGCCTCGGCGAGCCCGGCGGGCTCGGCTCCGGCGTCCGGACGACGCTCGCCACGGCCGCCGCGGTGGGCGGGGAAACAGTGGTCCTGCCACTCGTCGCCCGAAACCGCGTCATCGGCATGCTCACGCTCGGAAAGCCCTCCGACGACCACTTCCGCCAGGAGATCCTGGAGCTGGCCGAAGACCTTTCCCGCCGTGCCGCCCTCGCACTCGACAACGCCCGGCTCTACTCGGAGCGCATGGCGATCAGCCAGTCACTTCAGCGCAGCCTGCTCCCGCCGGGGCTGCCCGAGGTCCCCAATGTCGAGATCGAGGTCATCTACCGCGCGGCGGGCGAGGGCAACGAGGTCGGCGGCGACTTCTACGACGTCTTCCCGATCCGCGACGGCGCCTACGGCTTCGCCATCGGCGACGTCTGCGGTACGGGTCCGGAAGCAGCGGCCGTCACGGGCCTCGCCCGCCACGCCCTGCGCCTCCTCGCCCGCGAGGGCTTCGGCGGCCCGGCGGTCCTGGAGCGTCTCAACGCCGCCATCCTGGACGAGGGAGCCCGCAGCCGCTTCCTGACCCTCCTGTACGGGGAGTTGTGGCCCCAGGAGGACGGGAGCGCGCTCCTGAAGGTGGTCTGCGCGGGCCACCCCCTGCCGCTGCGCCTGCGTCAGGACGGCTCGGTCGAGGCAGCGGCCGAACCTCAGCCGCTGCTGGGCGTGATCGAGGACCTCGAACTGTACGAGCAGACGGTCACCCTCGCCCCGGGAGACGTCCTGCTGTGCGTGACCGACGGCGTCACGGAACGCCGTGAGGGCACCCGCATGCTCGGCGACGACGGTCTGGCGGACGTCCTCTCCACGTGCACCGGTCTGACGGCCGGCGCGGTGGCGGCACGCATCCTGCGGGCGGTCGAACGCTTCGCCGCGGAACCGGCTTCCGACGACATGGCCATCCTCGCCATGCGCGTCCCCGAACCGCCCACCGCCTGACCACGCTTCATAGCCGGCCAGGGACGCGAGCAGGGGGGCGCGGGTTCCACGCGCTCCGAGAACTCCGGGAGCTCCGAAGCGGACGAACTGCTCGCCGTCGCCCACGCGCACGGTGTGACGGCGGCGCAGGTCCGGTTGGCCTGGACGCTGCATCAGGGACCGCACGTCCTTGCCATCCCCGGCACCGGTAATCCGGACCACCTGACGGAGAACGTGGCCGCAGGTGCCTTGCGCCTCTCGGCGGACGAGATCGCCCGCCTCGATTCGCACCACACGGACAACGAGTAAGGACGCATTGAACATGCGAAAGGCCCCCACCACTTGGTGGGAGCCTTTCTTCTTCACTGAGCCCCAATGCGGAATCGAACCGCAGACCTTCTCCTTACCATGGAGACGCTCTACCGACTGAGCTATTGGGGCCTGCTGCGCTGTGGCAACGAGGTAAAGCTTACCCTGAACTCAGGGATGCTCAAAACCGCTGAACACAGAAGATTCTGACGAGCTCTCATCCGCCCCGACAGCTCTCTCACCTCGTTGCGCCGGGGCGTCGCCGGCTGGAGGAGGACCGGCAGCACCGAACGACGGCACGAGCGGGCCCTGAAACGCGGAAAAGCCCCGTGCCACAAGGGCACGGGGCTTTTCCGTAAAAGGAGTTCGGCGGCGTCCTACTCTCCCACAGGGTCCCCCCTGCAGTACCATCGG
>NZ_JBEYTM010000026.1:0-104403 GCF_040643055.1 Streptomyces sp. NPDC047515 | reverse complement strand
CCGAATACTGGATGTATTCGGGCGTTCCGACAACGCGGCGAGGTGCCGTAGCTGTCGTCGCACGCCCGCCAGGGATTACGGGACAGCCCTTAGCTGAGCAGTTCGCCGACGATGTCGAAATCGTCGGGGTGAATCTCCTGCCGAGAGGTCAATGACCAGCCCTTCCGGGGCAGGTCCGCGCGACTGCCCGGCGCCGAGCAGAGCACGCCGCCCACCAGTGAGGCGGCGCCGCTCGCCGCCAGCAGCGGATGAGGCTCGTCCACGACCACCGGGTCCCCCGAGTCGTCCATGACCACGCAGGGGAACTCGGTCACGATGGACAGGCGCTCGGGTTGTTGATCGATTCCCAGATGCCAGCGCAGCTCGGCGAGTTCCTGTTCGGAGATCTCGTCCCGCAGGTCGACCGTGACCACCAACTCATACGCGTCGCTCACGCGACGCACTCTACCGAGACACCGGGGCACGATCCGGAGCCGGAGACGGCTGGAACACCACCGCAGGCGGTCCCCGACTGCCCCGCTGCTCGCAGCGCGCTCGCGGATCCGGAAGGCGGTACAGAGAGGCGGAGGGTGTTCTTTCAGTGGGGAGGAGCGTCGAGAGCTCCCCGTGCCACCATGGCGACCTCGCCGCCGACCTGGACGTTCCGCAGACCGTCGGGACGCCCCTGTGGAAGGACGCTCAGCCGGCTCGGACGGCCGGTGAACCGCCCCTGCCGCAGCACGAACTCCTCGCCGACGGGCACGACCCGGTGCTTGGCGAGGAAGGCCCCGACGCAGCCGGCGGCAGGTGCCCGCGCACGGGCACGATCAGGTAGCGCAGCCCCGTGGACACCATCATGCTCATGACGGCTGGCTGCTTGTGTCCCCACGCTGGAAAGACGCGTCTCACCAGTCACGGTCCAATCCGGGTGAAGTGGCCCAGGTGAGTGCGATGCGGTCGCGGCGAGGAGCGCCGCTGTTTCGACGTGCTCGAATCGTCGTGCCCATGCGATCGCCGCTTCGCGGAAGCCGCGGGTGGGCAGGATCGCGGCGCGTCGACGGCGGCGCCGGCGTCGACCGAAGTCCGCGGCGGTCGGCTGTCAGATGCCCGGAAAGGGTCCGGCCAAAGACGTGAGCACGTGGTCGGCCCCGGCGGCGCGCAGCTCCTCGACGGTGTAGTGGCCGCTGGCGACGCCGACCGCGGTCGCCTGTGCCGCGTGCGCGGCCTGGATGTCGCGAGGAGTGTCTCCGACCACGTAGACCTCGTCGCGGGTCAGTTCACGGCCGTGCAGGCGAGCGGCCTTGGCCATCGCCAAGCGGGTGATCTCCGCCCTGTCCGGGGAGTCCGAGCCGTAAGCACCGAAGACGAAGTAACGACCGAGCTTGCCCGGTTCCATTTTGATCCTGGCCGCGCCCTCCATCGCGCCGGACAGCAGCCCGAGAATGACCCCGGCATCCGCGATCCGTCGCAAGGTCTCTTCGACGCCGTCCAGAACGCGATACCCCTTCGAGGTCCAGATGTCCTCCGACAGGTGCCACAAGTATGCGGCGTACAGGCGAGCCAGCTCGTCGCAACCGGGTTCGCGGCCGAGCACAGCGCTGAACGTTTCCCGGCCGACCTGCGGATCCGTTTCCCCGGCCGAGGTGTGCTTTCCGATATCGGCGGCTACTCCGTGCAACTGGTCGAACGCCCAGGACCAACTGCGCCGTCCCGAGTCTCCGGTGTGGACCAGGGTCTCATCGATATCGAACAGCACTGCTACCGGCCGCTCCATGACTCGTACTCCTCCCGGTCGGCACCGGTGACTCCAGCACCGTGGAACGGGGCAACGATCGCCTGCGTTCGCACGTTCTCACTTCCAGATTGCGCGATGGGCCGCCTCTCGTCTCTCGCAGGGCGCTGCGATCGCTCCGCGCTCGTCGCCAGTTGCGAGGCGCCGGTGTTGATGGTGCTGTGGGGACTACGGGGTGCAGACCCGCACGGTTGAACCTTGTGCGACGGAATCGCTTGTCTGAGATCCATTCGTCCAGTTCATCCTCAACTACTCCGACGTGGGGAAGTGGGAGCGAATATGGGCACCGCGGACCGAAGCGTTCATGCCGATGTACTCGTGATCGGGTTCGGCAAAGGCGGGAAGACAGTGGCCACGACCATGGGACGGCTCGGCGAGCACGTGGTGCTGGTCGAGCAGTCGGAGAGGATGTACGGCGGCACCTGTCCGAACGTGGGCTGTGTGCCGACCAAGGCCCTTGTCCACCAATCCCGTAAGCGCCGACTGAAGGACGTTCCGCAGGAGTGGTACGAGCGCTCTGTCGGCAAGGTACAGGCGCTGACCAAGCTGTTCCGTGGCGACAATTACGACGGGCTGAACAGCATGGACACCGTCGCGGTGATCACTGGCACGGCCGCGTTCACGGACCCGCACACCGTGGGCGTACACCTCCACCGAGGCCTTCAATGACGTCCTCGCCACCATCGTCCGAGCCGACACGTGACGAGGCCGCCGAAGTGCAGCCCGCGAGCGTGCGGCACGGGAGACGTCGGAGCACCGCGCAGGCGCGAGTCCTCGAGCGGCTCCGCGATCACAACGACGGGTACTCGGCGCTGCGGCGAGCGGGCCGGGCAGGCATCGTCGTGCCCGCCGTCTTCGCCATCGCCCTGAAGCTCATGGGGAACCCGGATCTCGCTCTCTTCACCGCGTTCGGCGGATTCGTGACACTGCTGTTCGTCGAATTCTCCGGTCCCATGCGCACACGGCTCTCGGCGCAGTTCGGCCTGGTGCTGGCTGGAGCTGTCCTGATCTGTCTGGGAACCCTTGCGTCCCAGACCGTCTGGACCGCTACGGTCGCCACCTTCGTCATCACCTTCGTCGTGCTGTTCACAGGCGTCGTCAGCTCTGCGCTGGCACATGCGAGCACTGGGCTGCTGGTGAGCTTCGTCCTGGCGGTCACGCTGCCCGGCTCGGTGAGTTCCCTCCCCGACCGGCTCGGGGGCTGGCTGCTGGCCGGCGCGGCGTCACTGCCGGCGATCACGTTTCTGTGGCCTGCGCCGGTTCGCGAACCACTGCGGCTGTCGGCGGCCCGTGCCTGCGCACTCCAGGCCCGGCGACTGCGCGCAGAGGTCGACTGCGTGCGCACCGGCTTCGTATCGGTGAGCGCGGCAGCCCATCGTAGGTCGGCTGAAGCCGCCACCACGGCTGTGACGACGATGCGTACGTCCTTCTTCGGCACGTCCTACCGACCGTCCGGGCTGACCACGGCCGCGCGCGCCCTCATCCGCCTGATCGACCAACTGGTGTGGCTGGACGCGATCCTGGGGCGAACGCCCGTGGAGCCGCAGCCGAGGCCGGTCGCGTCCTTGGTCTGTGCCGTCAAGACGGAAGCCGCCACGCTGCTCGAACACGGCGGGGCGCTGCTGGAATCGGCCGACGGCGATCCCCGCCTGCTGGACTCCGATCTGAGACGTCTGCTGCAAGCACGCGAGTGCCTGGAACGCACGGTTACCTCGGCGCTTCCGGCGCACCTCGCCCGGGTACCGCCGCAAGGGATGTCCGACAAGGAGATGACGGAGTTGGTGAGTTCGCTCGAGCCGGGCTTTCGCGCGCAGGAGATGACCTGTGCGGTCTCGGCCATCGCCGGCCACATCGGACTCGTCGGCGCCGCCCGGCAGCGCAGCTGGTGGCGACAACTTCTGGGACGCCGCCCCGATCGCACGAGGTCCCCGCTCTCCTGCGCGCGGGACGAGCTCGGCTCACATGCCGAGCGGCATTCGGTGTGGCTTCACAACAGTGTGCGTGGGGCCACCGCCTTGGGACTGGCCGTGCTGGTCGCGGAACTGACCGGTGTGCAGCATTCCTTCTGGGTTGTCCTCGGCGCCCTGGCCGTGCTGCGCTCCACCGCGTTGAACACCGGCCAGAACGCCGTGCGTGGCCTGTTGGGATCAGGCATCGGCTTCCTGGTCGGTGGCGGGCTCGTCTTCGCTCTCGGCACCAACACCACCGCCTACTGGCTGTTGCTCCCGGTTGCCGTGGCCTGTGCCGGGCTGGCGCCCGATTCCGTTTCGTTCACCGTCGGCCAAGCCGGTTTCACCACAGCGCTGCTGATCTTGTACAACCTCATCAGCCCAGCAGGCTGGGAAATCGGGCTCGTCCGTATCGAGGACGTGGCCATCGGCTGTGTGGTGAGCCTCCTGGTCGGGACTCTGTTCTGGCCACGCGGAGCGAGCTCGGCACTCCGCCAGGCACTGGCCGAGGCCCTCTACGGCAGCGCCCGATACCTGAACAGCGCGATCGCCTTCGGCATCACCCGGTGGGACGGGCTCGTCCCGCCGGCTCCCGCTCCGCACGACGACGCCCGGCAGGCGGCCTCGGCGGCGGACCGCCTCGACGACGCCTTCCGCAGCTTCCTCGCCGAACGCGGAACGAAGCAGGTCCCGCTGCCAGGCGTGGCCGCATTGATCAACGCGGCGGTGGTTCTCCGATTCACCGCCGACGCCGTCCTCCGGCTCTGGAAGGGCGCCGATCGCGCGCCCGCAGCAGACCACCCCGCGGCAAGCAGGGAAATCCTCGACGCCGGAGGGCGGCTGCTGGAGTGGTACGAGACGACCGCGCGAGCGCTTGCGGGAAGAGGCGCGTTCCCCAAGCCACTCGACAACCGACACACAGCCGAACGCCTTATCGAGGCAGTACGCCGCGACCTCACCGCGGCAGACGGCCACAAAAACTCGACGGCGGTCAGAACGATCTGGACAGCGGACCACATCGACGTCGTCCAACGCCTCCAGACGACGATCCTGGAGCCCGCACAAACGGCCGCCGACTGCCGGCACCGTCGATCAACCCCTCAGCCGTCGTTGCCGCGCCCTGAGTCACCAGGGCCCGTCCCATAGGAGAAGAGCCATGGCCACTGACACCCTTGGCCAACTCGGCATGATCGGAATCGGCCGGATGCGCGCGAACCTCGTACGCCGCCTCACCGCCGACGCACCGGCCCGGTCACCGAAGCTGGAGGAATTCACCAAACGCGTCTCGGACTCCGTCGAAGGGCGATGGTCGGTGCTGGTGGCGGTCGACGAGGGCGTACCCGCCGCCGTGATCACCACGGCGCTCACCGACGGATTCCAGTCCCGGGGCCCGGGCGAGTTCGCCGACAGGATCCTGCCCGCCATGCGCGGCGAGTTCAACGGGCACGACGAAAAGGGGAGCTGACCATGACTCGACCGGACGACCACGTGATCGTGCTCTTCGGCGCCACCGGCGACCTTGCCAAGCGCAAACTGCTCCCTGGACTGTTCCACCTCGCCGGTGCGGGCCTCCTCCCGGACGGCTACCGCATCGTGGGCTCGGCTCCGGCTCGGCACACACTGGACGACGCCGCGTTCCGCGAACACACGCACGACGCGGTCGCCGCCTACGGATCCTCCGAGCCGTCCGGGCTGGCGTGGCAGACTTTCGAGCACTCACTGTCCTTCGCCGCGGCCGACCCCCAGGATCCCGGCCCACTGCTCGCGGCTGTACGAGCGGCCGAGGACTCCCTCGGAGGTCGGCCACGCAGACTTTTCCATCTGGCCGTTCCGCCCTCCGCCTTCCGTTCCGTCATCGGCATGCTCGGCGACAGCGGTCTGGCGGAGAACGCGAAAGTGATCGTGGAAAAGCCCTTCGGTACCGATCTCGCGTCCGCGCGAACGCTCGACGAGACGATCCACGCCGTCTTCGACGAATCTCGGGTCTTCCGCATCGACCACTTTCTCGGCAAGGAGTCGGTGGACAACATCCTCGCCCTCCGCTTCGCCAACGGCCTGCTCGAACCCATTTGGAACCGGGACCACATCAGCCATGTACAGATCGACGTGCCCGAGACGCTGGGCCTCGAGGGCCGAGCCCGCTTCTACGAAGGCACCGGAGCCTTTCGGGACATGATCGTCACACACCTGATCCAGGTGCTCGGCATCGTGGCGATGGAACCCCCCGTCTCGCTCGCCGCCCAGCCGTTGCGCGACGAGAAGGCCAAGGTCTTCGAGGCGTTGCGCCCCATCGAACCCGAGCACGTCGTACGCGGCCAGTACGACGGCTACCGAGAGGAACCAGGTGTCGCGCCCGACTCCGAGACCGAGACGTTCATCGCGCTGCGGCTGGAGGTGGACAACTGGCGGTGGGCCGGAATCCCGTTCTACCTGCGGTCCGGCAAGAACCTCGCACAGCACCGCGAGGTGATCACCCTCGGTCTGCGTGAGCCGCCCCTGAGGATGTTCCGTACGGATCTCCACCGACGGGAATGGAACCGGAGCAACAAGATCGTGATCGACTTCGGCGACCCCGGGTGGATTGCCGCCCGCTTCCTCGCGAAGGAGCCAGGCCCCACCATGCGCCTCGCACCGGCGACCATGACGTTCCGCTACACCGACTCCTTCTGCCGGGAATACGGACTCGAAGGCTACGAACGGTTGATTCTGGACGCCATGCTGGGCGACCAGTCGCTGTTCACCCGGGCCGACGGAATCGAGCACATCTGGGAGGCATCGGCCCTCCTCCTCGAGAACCCACCGTCACTCCATCCGTACGCCCCCGGCTCATGGGGTCCCGAACCTGCCGTCAGCGACCTGATCGCACCACACCACTGGTATCTGCCGGACGCCGGTGAAGAGGCCGTCTAGTATCCTGCGCCGCACCTCACGCGGGTAAGTTGCTACCTGCTCGGTGGGTTGATCTCGGTGAGGTAGTGGGCGTGGGAGCCCAGGATCTCGTCGGCGGCACATCGAGTTCACGAGTCGTGGGCGGTGTTGGTGACGTGGCGTTTTGCGTGGCAGGAGGCCTTGACCTTGAGGGTGATGGGCGGGTAGTTGCTGCGGGTGAGGGTGGTCCGGGTGCGGTTCCGTCCGGTGCCGGTGATGCTGCGGGCGGTGAGTCCTCGCGGGAGGGGCCTGACTACGGTTTTTCGGCCGGCTCAGCAGGATGAGATGTCGAGACGCCGGCGCGAGGGGCAGTTCTTCAGCTTGATCGGGCGGGCACTCGGGGCGTGTGGGCGCCGGCCCAAGCAGGCCAAGCTCGCCCAACGGCCCGCTCTACGCGCGCTGGTGGAGGCCAAACCGGCGCAGCACTCTCCGCGCACCGCGCTCCCTGTCGAGCCCGATCGTCATGACCCGCTGACGCCGGTCAACGACGCCGGTCCCCAACTGGTCCCCAAGAACGACCAAGAGCCGGTTCCGGATGTCTCCGAAACCGACTCTGACCCGCGACTGTCTCCAGTCGGGACGACAGGATTTGAACCTGCGACCCCTTGACCCCCAGTCAAGTGCGCTACCAAGCTGCGCCACGTCCCGATGCGATTCCCCCCGGTTTTCCCGGGCGGCTGCGCAGGACAAACATTACCTCACTCCGAGGACCGGATCGACGCCCGTGCCTGGTGGGCGCGGTCGGCCAGGGATTCGGCGCCGCACGCCGTGGCCAGTTTGTGGGCCCTTGCGAGTTCGCGCGGGGAGCGGGTCGCGATGCCGTAGTCGACGAGAGCCAAGGCATGTTCGTACGCGGACGGGGACGCCTCCAGATGGCGGACCGACTCGGCCAGCAGATGGACGGCGTCCTCGGGACGTGCGAAGAGCGCGACACAGCGCAGGGCCTCACCGATCGCGGTGTCCGTACCGAAGCGCTCGGCGTGCACCCGGGCAGAGGTGGCGATCTGGGCGGCGCGGCCCGGGTCCTCCTCGGCCAGGGCGCGGGCGAGATCGCCGGCCCAGGGAGCCCATACGCCGTTGAACCTGCCTCGTGCTTCGAGGGCGCGGCCGGCCGTTTCGAGTTCGGTGACCGCCTCCTCCGTACGGCCTTCGGCCAGCAGCAGCCGACCGCGCAGACACGGGGCGTCGGGCAGCACCATCGCGCTGGGATAGGGCGGGCCGAAGTCGTAGCGGTCGGCGATCTCTCGGGCCTCCGTGACACGGCCACGGGCGATCAGCGTGTCGATCAGGAGACAGGCAGCGTCCCAGTGGACGGGGAGTCCACTGCCGACACGGTCGGCGAGGCGCAGCCCTTCACGCAGGAAGCCCTCCGCCTCGGCGAGTCGGCCGCGGCGGCGGTGGACCAGACCGAGCAGGGTGTGCGCGAACGCGAGGTGGGCACCGCTCCAGCCGGAGATCTCGAAGGCACGGACGGCCTCGCCGAAGAGTTCCTCGGCACGGTCGAGCTGGTCGGTGAAGGCGTAGGTGATGCCGACGAGGGTGGGGAGCTCGAAGCCCCATTCCGTGTCGGTCCAGCCGAGCCCGCGCGCGGGGTGACCGTCGACCAGGGCACGTTCGCAGAGGTCGACGATGAGCTGGGAGTTCTCGCCGCGCATCATGGCGTCGAAGGCGCGGAGCGTGAGCAGGGCGCGCTCGGCGTTGTCTCTGCCGGAGAGATGGTCGGCGTTCCGGGCGAGCCTGCTGGATCGGGCGGGTCCGTCGTCCTCGGTGGCCTGCATGCCCTCCCAGAGGAAGTGGGCGGCCTGAAGTCGCATCAGGCCGGGGCCGGGCGCGGTGCGCGCGGCCTCCGCGGCGAGGGCGGTGGCCGCCTCCTTCAGCTGGTTGTTGTGGGAATGCGCGGCCGCCAGCCGGTAGGTGGCGTCGACGCGCCGGTCGTCGTCGAGTCCCGGCATGTCGAGGGCGGCCCGCAGATGCCGGACGGTGGTGGCCGGGGAGCTGAGCAGCGTGGCGCAGCCCAGTTCGTACAGCAGGGTTGCCTGCACGCGTTGGCGCGGCGGTTCCTCCAGGGCGCGTTCGAGGCAGCGGCGGGCGGCCTCCGGGGCGCCGACCGCGAGATGCTGTTTGGCTGCGTCGCGGAGCTGTTCGACCAGTTCCTGGTCGTCGTCCGGATGGACTTCGAGGAGGTGCCGGGAGGCCGCCGCGGCGCCGAGGCCTGCCCGGGTGATCGCCCAGGCCGCCCGGCCGTGCATGGCGGTGCGGGTGGCCGGCGGGATCGAGCGGTAGACCGCGGTGGCGATCAGCGGGTGGACGAACTCCAGCGGGTCGAAGCCGGTGACGATACGGGCCTCGCGCAGCCGCGCCGTGCAGTCGGCCGCCTCGGCGGGACTCATTCCGGCGAGGGTGGCGGCGAGATCCTGCGAGATGTCCGTGCCGAGGACCGCCGCGGCCCAGGCGAACCGGTTCGCGTTGGTGCCGAGCCGTTCGAGCCGGGCAACGAGACCGCTGCCGCGGGCCGATGCCCCGAGTTCGCGCAGCAGCCCGGCCGATTCGTCCAGCGGCGCCAGTTCGCGGTCCTGGACCTTGGCGACGAGTTCGACCGCCTCGTAGGGGTTGCCGCCGGTGACGGCCCACACCTCGCGGCAGAACGGATCGTCGGCGTGTTCCCCGAGGGCCGCACGGACCAGTTCCGCGGTGGCGTCCGGAGTGAGGGCGCGCAGCGCCACCCTGACCTGGGAAGGATGGGAGCTGCCCACTCCGCTCTCCTTCTGCCGCGCCGCCAGCTCCTCCGGCCGGTGGGCCTGGACGACCAGGACGGGCAGTTCAGCGAGGCGGGCGGTGAACGAGGCCAGCCAGGCGAGGGACTCGCCGTCCGCCCAGTGCGCGTCGTCGATGACCAGCAGCAGCGGACGGTCCCTGAGCCGGGACGCGAGGCGGGAGACGACGAAATCGAGGCCGTCCCGCACCCCTTGCGGATCCGCCTGCGGACCGGTCGGCTGAGCGAGCCCGAGTGCGGGCGCGGCGATCTCGTACCAGGCCCCGAACAGGGTCCGCACCTCGTCGGGCGGGAACGGGTCGAGGGCGGGCTGCAGCAGTTGGCGTACGACGTGGAACGGCACCGAGGTGACCGTTTCACCGCCGCGTGCGGACCAGACCGTGCAGCGGTCGACGGCCATTGCCTGGATCTCGGTGAGCAGTGCTGTCTTGCCGATGCCTGCCTCACCGCTGAAGATCAGCAGCCCGCCGGCTGCCTGGGCGCCGCACAGGGCATCCACGGCTTGTGCGGCAGCGGCGAGTTCCGGTTCGCGCTCGTACAGCGGCCGGGACTGCTTCATCCCTACCCTCCCCAAAGTGGTGCGGATGACTGTCGACACTAGTCGTGCGCGGGGGTCCACGGACAGTGGTTCGGAGAGTTCGCCGCAGGTGCGGGGCACAATCGAGAGGTGGATGAGACTCACCGCGACCGCGACGCCGAGGGCCGGGCGCGCAATGCGCGCCCCCGTGACGGGCTGGGACGACCGCTGCCGTACGGCACTCCGGGAGTGGAGCGGCAGCCGGAGGGGGTCGTCCGTACGCCCGAGGAGACCCTGTGTGAGGCACAGCGGCTGCTGGACGCGGGGATGCCGTTCCATGCGCACGAGGTGTTCGAGGACGCGTGGAAGTCCCGGCCGGTGACGGAGCGGGAGTTGTGGCGCGGGCTCGCACAGCTGGCCGTGGGGCTGACGCACGCGGCGCGGGGCAACACGACCGGCGGGGCCCGGCTGTTGCGGCGCGGCGCGGCGGCGCTCGCGGAGTACAGGGCCACCCGGCCCCACGGGATCGGGGTCGACGCGCTGATCGGCTGGGCCGGGGAGCTGTCGGGGCGGGTGGAGCCGGGCGGCGGCGCGGCCGACCGGCAGGGGCCGGATGCCGGACCCGTGGACGCGGCCGTCGAGGCGCCCCGTCTGCGGCCCCTGGAGCCGTAGCCCGGACGACGGCGGCGGTGGCGCACGGGCAGGTGGCCCGGACGGCGGGGGCAGTGGGGCATGGGGCAGACTCGGTGCGGTGAGAAAGATCTATGTCATCGGTATCGGCGCGGGCGACCCCGACCAGCTGACCCTGCAGGCCGTCAAGGCGCTGAACAGGGCGGATGCGTTCTTCATCCTCGACAAGGGCGAGGAGAAGTCCGATCTGACCGCGCTGCGGCGGGACATCCTCGACGTGCAGGTGAAGGGCGCGTACCGGCTGATCGAGGCGCGGGATCCGGAGCGGGACCGCAGGACGTCGGACTACTCACCCGCGGTGGACGACTGGCGCAGGCGCCGCGCGGATCTGTACGAGCGGTTCATCGCGGAAGAACTCGGCGAGGACGAGTGCGGGGCGTTCCTGGTGTGGGGCGATCCCGCGCTGTACGACTCCACGCTCGGCATCCTCGAAGAGATCCTCGACCGGGGTGCGGTCGCCTTCGACCATGAAGTGATCCCCGGGATCAGCAGTGTCTCCGCGCTGCTCGCCAAGCACCGCACGGGGCTGAACCGGGTGGCGCGTCCGGTGCAGATCACGACGGGCCGACGGCTGGCCGAGGGCTGGCCCGAGGGGGTGGACGACGTGGTGGTGATGCTCGACGCGCGTCAGGCGTTCACCCGCCACCTGGATCAGGATCTCCATATCTACTGGGGCGCTTACGTGGGGACCGCCGACGAGATCCTGGTCTCCGGACGCCTCGCCGAGGTGTCGGACCGGATCGAGGAACTGCGAGCCGAGGCGCGGGCCCGAAAGGGCTGGATCATGGACACCTATCTGCTGCGTCGCGGCTGAATCCGCCTTCCTGGCACAGCAGTCGGAGCGCCGCGGCGACATCGTGCACGACGCGCACGCCGTCGGGCGGCGGCGGTCGGCGGACCACGACCACGGGCAGTCCGAGGTTCCTCGCGGCCGTCAGCTTCGCCGCGGTGGCGGGGCCGCCGCTGTCCTTGGTGACGAGGACGTCGATGCCGTGGTCGCGCAGCAGCGCCGTCTCGCCCTCGACGGTGTACGGACCGCGGTCGAGGAGCACCGCGGTGTGGCGGGGCAGCGGTGGCTCGGGCGGGTCCACAGACCGTACGAGGAAGTGGAGCCGGTCCGCACCGGGGGCGGTGGCGAAGGCGGCCAGGCCGAGACGGCCGGTGGTGAGGAAGATCCGACGGCCCAGAGCGAGCAGTCGGGCGGCGGCGTGCGCGAGGTCGTCGGCCTGGTGCCAGTGGTCGTCGGGGCCCGCCGTCCAGCCGGGGCGGCGCAGGGCGAACAGTGCGGTGCCGGTGGCCTTCGCGGCTTCGGCGGCGTTGGTACTGATGATGCCGGCGAACGGATGGGTGGCGTCGACGACGGTGTCCACGGCGTGGGTGCGCAACCAGTCGGCGAGGCCCCGGGGGCCGCCGAAGCCGCCGATGCGTACGTCGCCCGCGGGCATCCGTGGCCGGGCGACCCGGCCGGCCAGCGAGGTGGTGACGCGCGCGGTCGCCGCGCCGCCGGGCCCGGTCAGCTCGGCGGCGAGCTGCCGGGCTTCGGTCGTACCGCCGAGGATGAGGATGTGGCCGGGCATGCACCGAACCTACGTCACTTTCTCCGTCCGCCGCCCGGAGCGGTGAACAGGGCGGCCCGCAGCCATTACGATCCGGCGTCATGAGCACTTCTGACCAGGACCAGGCCGTGGACACCCCGATAGCCGATCCGGAGGCCGCGTCGAAGACGGCTCCCGAGACTGTTCCGGAGGCCGTTCCCGCGAGAGCTCCCGAGACGGTGCCGGAATCTGCTTCGCAGACGCGTGCGCGCCCGGTTCCCGAGGCCTCCGCGGAGACCGCTCCGCAGGCGGCTCCCGCGGCTGAGCCGGAGGCCGCTCCCGAGTCGGGGGAACGTCGACTGACACCACGTCAGGCGAGACGGCTGCGCATCGTCCTCTCGTCGATCGGCATGGCGGCGATGGCGGTCGTTCTCGCGCTGCGGATCGCCAGCCGGTCCTCCGTGCTGGTGGTCGGGGTCTACGGGCTCGCGCTGATCCTGTGCGGGATTGTGATCGAGCTCAGCAGGAACGGCCGTACCCGGTTGGGCAGTTGGCTGCTGGCCGTCGGGCTGCTGGCGGCAATCGGTTCGGATTGGCTGCTCATTCCCTGACGCTCGGTCAGAAGGCCACGATCCGCACGGTCGCGCCGTGCGGATCGACCCGGTCGAGCCAGTCGGCACGCAGATGGAACGGGTGGCCCGGCACGGCGGGCAGCAGCAGCCGTTGGCGGTGGAGCTCGCGACCACCCTGTCGGACGACGAGCAGTGGCGAGAGCAGTCTTCGGGCGGTACGCAGGGTGAACCGGCCACGGAGCGGAGTGTCGCCACCGGGGCCGACGAGATTGGGTGCGATCCACTGCAACGGGGCGTCGACCGCCAGCGAAGGCCGGTCCGAGGGCCAGGCCTGCGCGGCCAGGTGACGCAGCACGGGGACGGCGACGGCCCGGCCCTCGGCTGCCGCAACACCGGCGCGCTCCACACCGTGCAGCAGATTGCCGACGGCGAAGACGCCTGTCGTGGTCGTGCGGTACGAGGCGTCGTGGGCGGGGCCGCGGGTGCCGGGGTCCAGCGTGACCGCGCCGCGCCTGGCCAGTTCGTGGTCGGGGATCCAGTCTCCCGTGAAGACGACGGTGTCGCAGCGCAGCGTCGTGGTCCGGCCGTCGTGGTGTCGCAGCGCGACTCCGGTGAGCCGTTCCCGGCCGGTCAGACCGGTCACGGTGGCGAGGGTGAGGAGCGGGGTGCGGTCCCGGAGCCGGGCCGGTGCGGTGAGACCGGACGGCGGCCGGTCGGTGACCATGGCGACGACGTCCAGGCCGGCGACGCGCAGGGTGTCCGCCGCGGCACGGCTGACGGGCTCGTCACCGATGACGACCGCGCGGGTGCCGATGCGCTGTCGGTGGAGATGGACGGCCCGCTGGAGTTCGCCGGTGGTGTAGACGCCGGGCGGACGGGTGCCGGGCACGAGGCGGGCGCTGCGGGGACGTTCACGGGCGCCGGTGGCGAGGACGACGGCGCGGGCGGTGATGCGTTCCAGGCCGGTCGGTGCGGTGGTGTCGACGGTCAGCGGCCCGGCCCAGCCGGTGACGGTCACGCCGGTGCGCAGGACGGCTCCGGCCCGTTCGGCCGCGGCCACGCACTCCTGGGCGTACGCGGGTCCGGTCAGCCCTCCCCGGGCGGTCCGGCCGCCGAATCCGCCGTGGCGGCAGTGGCGCGGGACGCCGCCCGCGGTCTGTTCCCGCTCCAGGATCTCGACCCGGCCCGCGCCGGACGCGGCGATTTCGGCCCCGGCGCCGAGACCGGCCGGACCGCCCCCGACGACCAGAACGTCGACCGTGCGCTCGCGCCGGGTCATGGCCGGGCCTCCTCGAACAGTGCGCGGACCGTGGCCCCGCAGTAGAACCCCTGGCAACGCCCGTTGCCCGCTCTGGTCCTGCGGCTCAGGCCGTCCTGGGAGTGCGGCGGGATCGTCGCGCCGAGGGCGTCCCTGATCTCGCCCGCGGTGACCCGTTCGCAGTGGCAGACCATCGTGCCGTAGGCGCAGTCCCCGGCGATCAGTCCGGCGTCCTGGTAGGGGCGTGGGAATGCTTCGCCGAGGTTGGGCATGGTGACGGTCGGCAGTTCGGACGGCGTACCGAGGTCGAGACCCGATGCGCCGAGCAGTTCGACGACGTGCGCGGCGATGGCCATGGAGGCGGTGAGTCCGGTGGAGCGGATGCCGCCGACGGCGATGTAGCGCCGGTCCGGGTGGTCCTGGATGCGGTAGTCCTCCTGGCCGGTGGCGGCGCGCAGTCCGGCGTAGACGGCCGTGACCTCCTCGTCGAGCAGCGCGGGCAGGATGCGGCGGCCCTTCTCGCGCAGCAGCGCGATGCCGTCCGCGGTCGATCCGGTGGCGGTCTTGTCGTCGAGTTCCTCGGAGGTGGGGCCGAGCAGCACATTGCCGAAGACGGTCGGTGCGACCAGGACGCCCTTGCCGGCCGCGGTGGGCACGGGCAGGAGGATGTGGTCGACGAGGTCGCGGGCAAGCTTGTCGAAGACGATGAGCTGGCCACGGCGCGGGGTGACGGTGAAGGCGTCGTGACCGAGTTCCCGGTCGAGTTCGTCGGCGTGCAGTCCGGCGGCGTTGATCAGATGGCGGGTGCGCAGCGGCCCTCGTGAGGTGGTGAGGATGTGGATGTCGTCGCCGCTGTCGATCTGCCGCACCCGGCAGTTGAGGTGCAGATGGACTCCGGCCCGCACGGCCTGCGTGGCGTAGGCGAGTGGCGTCGTCCAGGGGCAGATGATGCTCTCGTCGGGGATTTCGAGCGCGCCGAGGGCGCCCGGCCCGAGATGGGGTTCGCGGGCCCGCAGCTCCTCGGCGTCCAGGAGACGGCCCGCGTGGTGGTCGTTGCGTTCGGCCTTCGCCAACAGGGAGGGGAGAGCGGCCAGTTGTTCCCGGTCCCAGGCGACGAGGAGAGCGCCGACGCGTTCGACCGGGATACCGGTCTCGGCCGCGTACGCGCGGAGCCTGTGCTGCCCCTCGCGTACGAGCCGGGCTTCCAGCGAGCCAGGTACGGCGTCGAAACCGGTGTGCAGGATGGCCGTGTTGGCCTTCGACGTGCCGTTGCCGACGTCGTCCGAGGCTTCGACCAGGGCGATGCGCAGCCGGTAGCGCGCCAGCTCGCGGGCGATGGCGGTGCCGACGACGCCCGCGCCGACGACGGTCACGTCGTAGGCGGGTGGATCGGCCGGGTCCGCCGACGGGATCCCGGGCAGGTCGGCGGGCAGGGCTCCGGCGGTGGTGATCGTGCGCTTCATCGTGTGACTCTCGTACGTATCAGGCATGGTCCAGCAGGGTCTGCACGGCCGCGCGGAATCCGGCGAGGCGTTCGGCCGCCTCGTCGGCGCTGATCCGGGGTTCGTACACGGCGGAGGGCTCCCATTCGGGTACGGCCTGCCGGAGCGGGAGCCGGGGGTCGAGGCCGAGGCGGGCGACGGCTCCGACGCCGAGTGCGGTGACATCGGGCAGCGCGGACACCTCGACGGGGCGTTGCAGCAGGTCGGCCTGGGTCTGCATGAGCAGTGCGGAGCGGGTCAGGCCTCCGTCGACGCGGAGCGAGGTCAGCGGGGAGCCCAGGTCGGTCGCGACCGCCTCGGCGAGTTCGACGACCTGGGCGGCGATGCCTTCGCACAGGGCGCGCACCAGATGGCCCGCGGTGGTGTCGAGGCCGAGGCCGGTCACCGATCCGCGCAGGTCGGCGCGCCACCAGGGGGCGGCGAGACCGGCGAGCGCCGGTACGAACGTGACGCCGCCGGATCCGGGGACGCCGGCGCCGACCGGGTCGAGGTCCGCCGCACCCGAGATCACCCCCAGGCCGGTGAGCCAGTCGACGGCGGACGCGGCGGTGTAGACCTGTCCGTCGAGGCAGTAGCTGGTGCGGCCGCCGAGCCGCCAGGCGACGCAGCTGACCAGTCCGGTGGACCCGCGGCGGGGGGCCGGACCGGTCTGGGCGAGCAGGAAGGCGCCGGTTCCGTAGGTGCACTTGGCATTGCCGGGGTCGACTGCGTTCTGGGCGAGCAGGGCCGCCTGCTGGTCGACGAGGAGTCCGGTGAGCGGGAGTTCACCGCCGAAGGCGGTCGTGGTACCGACGACGCCGTCGGAGTCGACAACGGCCGGGAGGCGTTCGTCGCCGAGGCCGAAGACGTCCAGGGCCTCGGGTGACCAGCGGACCCGGTCGAGGTCGAGCAGCTGGGTGCGTCCCGCGGTCGCCGCGTCCGTGACGAACGCGCCGGTCAGCTGATGGACGAGCCAGGAGTCGCTGGTGGTGACCACGCCCTCACGGGTCAGCTCGCGCCGGATCCAGGCCATCTTGGGCGCGGCGAAGTACGGATCGAGCGGCAGTCCGGTGAGGCGGGCCAACTCTTCCTCGTGCGCGGCGAGTTCGGCGCACAGAGGCGCGGAGCGCCGGTCCTGCCAGACGATCGCTTCGGTGAGCGGGCGCCCGGTGTCCGGATCCCAGGCGAGCACCGTCTCTCCCTGGTTGGCCAGGCCGACGGCGGCCACCGGCTCGCCCGCTTCGCACAGCGCCCGACGCCCGGCCTCGACGACCGAGCCGAGCAGTTCGGCCGGGTCGACCTCGACCGCCCCTCCGGCGCCATGACGCGGCCGCACGGGCGCCGAACCGGAACCGATCACGCCGCGCTCCGGACAGACCACCAGAGCCTTCGTTCCCGACGTGCCCTGGTCCACCGCGAGTACCGGGCCTGTCATCGACACTCCAGTCGCGCGAAAGCCCTACGGCTTGAACGGAATCGTGATCATTGGTCTCCGCGGCCCAGAGTGGTGCAGACCACCGCGTACGTCAAGGGCTGTCCGGGTGCACGTCGGAACAGCCGGATACTGATCAACGTCCTTACCGGTGAGTCGACTTGAGTAAGATCCGCGAATCAGTCCGGAGTTCGGCGCAACTGGCCTTACACTCACCGCCGAGCAACAACCGGACGCTTTCGAGCAGTTCGACTTTCAACAGCTGCTTCGCCCCCCACGTCCTTGAGGATTGATGACACCGACACTCCCTCCCGAGTTCCGAGACCTCGAATCCCGGGCCTTCTGCTTCTGCACGGGTTCCATTCCATGCCACCGCCGGGCTGCGTGACGTGCTGAGGAGATCCCCCATCCGTCGCACCCCGTCCGGCCGCACATGGGCAGGGCGTGTCCATGGCCAACAGTGAATTCCGGCCGGTCTATCACCCGGCCGGCCATGACAACGAATTGCGCGTCGCGTTACAGGATCTGCGTACCGGGCGCTGGCTTTCCATGCGCGACCTGCTGGAGCGTACGCCGGACTGGACCCTGTGGACGCAACGCACCCAGGTGCTCGGGGCCGTCGCCGCCGGTTCGGACGCGGTGCAGGCCTGGCTGGCCGAGGAGCCGCGGAGTGTCGCCGCCGCCGTGATGCACGCGCGGGTCGTCGTGGAGCGGGCCGTGCGGGCCCATCGCGAAGGCCATCACCGTGCGCAGGAGCTGTGGCAGGAAGCCTGGGGGGCCTGCCGGACGGCCGCACACACCTCCCCCGCCGACCCGGTGCCCTGGGTGTGCCTGCTGGCCCTGTCGCAGCTGGACGAGCACCAGCAACTAGAGGAGCACCGGCTGCACCCGCCGGGGCCGATGCTCTTCCCCGGCCCGTGGGGGCTGCTGGCGGAGGCCGACAAACGGGATCCGTACAACCGCGAGGCCTACCACCGGATGCTCCAGTTCGTGTATGCGCGCAAGGCCGGCGGATCGCTCTCGGAGGCGGTCAACTTCGTTCAGTGGGCGGCCTCTTCCGCTCCCGACGGATCCGCGCTGCACACGCTGCCCCTGTACGTACGGGTCGAGCGCTACCGGCGCGAGCACGGGCACGAGAAGGCCCTGGATCTCCACTGGGTCACCGAGGACGCGGAGCGGGACGCGGCTCGGGCGCTGGAGCTCTGGTTCCGTCGCACGCCCCCGATCTCCCATTCCCTGCTCGACCTGAACCATCTGGCCCACGCCCTGTGGGGTGCCCTCCAATTCGCCGACGCCGCACCGGTGTTCGAGGAACTAGGGCCCTATTTCACGTCCGTTCCCTGGGTATATCGCACTCGGGATCCCAAGGCCCCGGGTGCCGCCGAGGAAGTCTTCCTGCGCGCCCGCAGCCGCTGCCTCGCAGTGTCCCGCGACCCCGGACGGGGGCCGCACGGCTGAGCCATGGCGCCGCGCGCCGAGCCGCCTCCCCGCCTCGGACCGACCACTTTCCTTCCCGTCCCCATCACTCCTCATGGAGGTTTTCCCATGTCCATATCCAGCCCGGCCCAGTCGGGTGCGGAGGCCACCCCGCCGAAGGACGAGGAGGAGCGGCTGCGTGAACTCGGCTATCAGCCCGTGCTCGCCCGACGCATGGGCGGCTTCGGCAACTTCGCCATCAGCTTCTCCGTCATCTCCATCCTGTCCGGCTGCATGACCCTGTACGGCTTCGGCATGTCCACCGGTGGCCCGGCGGTGATGCTCTGGGGCTGGGCCGGTGTCGGCCTCTTCGTACTCTGTGTCGGCATGGCACTCGCCGAGGTCACCAGCGCCTACCCGACCTCGGGAGCGCTGTACTACATGGCCGACCGGCTCGGCGGCCGCAAGTGGGGCTGGTACACCGGCTGGCTGAATCTGCTCGGTCTGCTGGGTGCGATCGCCGGTATCGACTACGGTGCCGCGCTGTTCACCGGCGCGCTGATGAATCTGCAGTGGGGATTCACCCCCACACCGGGCAAGACAATGATCATCTTCCTCTGCATCCTGCTGCTGCACGCCGTACTGAACCTCTTCGGTGTCCGTCTCGTCAGTGTGCTCAACTCCATCAGCGTGTGGTGGCATCTCGCCGGTGTCGCGGTGATCGTCGTCGTGCTGGCGGTCGTGCCGTCGCACCACCAGTCGCCCTCGTTCGTCTTCACCGAGTTCGTCAACGACACGGGCTGGCACAATCCGTTGTACGTGGCGGCGATCGGTCTGCTCCTCGCCCAGTACACCTTCTGCGGCTACGACGCGTCCGCCCATCTGTCGGAGGAGACCTCGAACGCGTCGGTGACGGCCGCCAAGGGCATCGTCCGCGCGATCTGGGTCTCCTGGGTCGCCGGTTTCGTGCTGCTCGCCGGGCTGACCTTCGCGATCCAGGACTACGCGGGCACCCAGAACAGCGCGACCGGGGTGCCCCCGGCCCAGATCCTGATCGACGCGCTGGGCACCTCCGGAGCCACGGCCCTGCTGCTGATCGTGATCGCGGCCCAGCTGTTCTGCGGCAACGCCGAGGTCGCCGCCGCCAGCCGGATGGTGTTCGCGTTCAGCCGGGACAACGCCCTGCCGGGCTCGGCGCTGTGGCGCAAGGTGAGCGCGAGCACCCAGACCCCCGTCAACGCCGTGTGGCTGTCGGTCGTCGTCGCCGGCGTGCTGGCGCTGCCGTCGCTGTACTCCGCCACGGCGTACGGTGCGGTGACCGCGATCAACGTCATCGGCATCACGCCCGCCTACGCGATCCCGATCTTCCTGAAGCTGCGCTCCGGTGGCCGGTTCGAGCGCGGGCCGTGGCACCTGGGCCGTTGGAGCAAGCCGATCGGCTGGATCGCCGTGGTGTGGGTCGCCATCGTGACCGTGCTGTTCCTGCTCCCCCAGTCGTCCCCGGTGACGGTCGACTCGATGAACTACGCGTCGATCGCTCTGGTCGCCGTGCTGGTTCTGGCCACCGTCTGGTGGTTCGTCGCGCGTCGTTCGTACAGCACGCCGTCCGCGTACGGGAACGCGCGCGAGCAGGCGGAGATCGAGGAAGGCATCGTCTGACCCGGCCCCGCCCACGCCTTGTTCTCAGCCCTCCCCGGTCGCAGCGAGCAGCTGTCGGGGAGGGCTGAGGCGTGTGTGCGACGGCGGTACGGAACGCCAAATGCGCTCAGCGCAGGAGCAGCTGGAGTCCGCCGATGACGGTCGCGCCGATGACCAGCTGCTCGAAGAGCTGCTGGTTGATACGGTCCACGCACCTGCGGCCGATGTACGCGCCGGGGAGCACGAACAGCAGCATGCAGGCGTCCAGCAGCAGCGACCGTGCGCCGATGAGGCCCAGGCCCACGCTGAACGGCACCTTGCACGTGTTGACGATGAGAAAAATCCACGCCGACGTTCCCAGGAAGCCGAGCTTCCGGAAGCCGGCGGAGAGCAGCTGGAGCGACATGACGGGGCCGCCCACGTTGGCGACCATGGTGGTGAATCCGCCCAGCACCCCGTACGAGCGGGCCTTGAGCCTGCCACTGCCTCGCATCGGCGGTTCGCCCGACTCCTCCGTGGCCTCCCGGCCGGCAGCCGCGGGCCTGCGCCGCCAGATGGTGACACCTGCCATGAAGAGCAGGATCGCGCCGATCGACGTCCGTACGGCCGCGTCGTCGGCCCACATCATGAAGGCCGTTCCCGCCACCACGCCGACGGCCACGGCGGGGAAGAGCCGCAGCAGGGTCGCCCAGTGGGCGTGCCGCCGGTAGATGAGAACGGCGAGCATCGCCGATCCGGCCTGACCCGAACGAAGGACCCTAGGTGCCGCTGAACAAGGCCCGCAAGAGTGCCCTGAGACAGGTGAGGCGCACGGGACGATCCACGCGCGTGGACAGCGCGGGGGCGATCGCTATGCTGCGACGCGAACGCTCACAGAAATCGCTCAAACGAACAACGCGCGGCGGTACGGCGAGGGGGCCAACAGCATGCGGGAGCCGGTCGAACTCAGGCGACAACGAATCCTGTCGGTGGTGGAGTCACGGGGCGCCGTCAAGGTCAGCGTGCTCGCGGCCGAGCTGGATGTCTCGGTGGTCACGATCCGGCGAGACGTCGAGGAGCTCGCCCGGGTCGGACGGCTACGGCGCGGGCACGGGGTGGCCCGGCCGGTCGGGGAGGCGCAGCCGCCCGCCGCCGTGCCCGCGTCGCGGGGCGAGGAGCCTGCCGGGGACGGCGGGGCGGTCGCCCTGGTCGTGCCGGAACGGCATTCGTACCTGTACGAGACCCTGCACGGTGCCCGGAGCGTTCTGGAGGAGTCCGGTATGCGGATCGCCCTGCACATCGCACCCCAGTCGGCCGGCGCCGAACGACCGCTGGTGGAGCGGGCACTGGCGGACGGGGCGCGCGGGCTGCTGATCGCGCCGCGCTGGCGCAACGCGCGCTCGGAGGAGCTGGACTACGGCTGGCTCGCGGGCGTGGGGGTGCCAACCGTGCTGATGGAGCGGCGGCCCCGGCCGGGCAGCGCGCTGCACGCCCTCGACTCCGTCTGTTCCGACCACTGGTACGGGACGCACCTCGCCATCGAGCACCTGGTGTCGCTGGGGCATCGCCGCATCGTGCTGGCCGCCCGCGACGACAGCCCGACGGCACGCAGCATCCGTGCGGCGTTCGCCGAGATCGCCGCGGCCCGTGCGGAGGTGGAGGACTGGTCGGTGGTGCTGAGTTCCCCGGGGGCGGTGCCCGGCCCCGGTCCCGACCCCGACACCTCGGGAGCCCTCGCGCCGCCGGACCCCGGGGCCGACGCCCGTACCGGCCTCGACCTCGCGGCACTGTTGCGGGAGCGAGGTGCCACGGCGGCCGTGCTGCACGGCGACGTCGATGCGTTGATGCTGGTGCAGCGGCTGGCGGAGGGCGGCATCGAGGTACCGCGCGACTGCTCCGTGGTGGCGTACGACGATGTGGTGGCGGCCCTCGGCAGCACACCCCTGACCGCGGTGGCACCACCGACGACGGCGATCGGACGCGCCGCCGCGGAGCTGCTGCTCCACCGGCTGTCCGGGGCTGTCGACGCGAGTGGTCCCGTGCACCGGACGGAGTTGCTGCCCACGCTCAAGGTGCGTGGATCCGCGCAGGAGAGGATCCCTTGCGCGGAATGAGCGTTTGACCGCTTTGATTTCTTCTGAGCGATCTATTGACCAGTACCGATCAGTCGATCAGGATTCCCCGTGACCCGAATCAGGAGCCGCGGGAGGCAGACATGCCCGGTCGACAGAGCCGTCGATCCGTGCCTGCCACCGAGGCCGACATCACCATCGACTTCCTCGGTGTGCACACCGTCGTCCCGTCGATCGTGAACATCGTCCTGTGGAGCAACCTCGGCTACAACATGGTCGCCTTCTACGCCGCCCTGCAGGCCGTACCGCGCGAGGTCATCGAGGCGTCGGTGGTCGACGCGATGCCCCCAGGGGTACGTACCGAACAAGGTGCTGGAGGCGGCGCGGGTGGACAGTGCCGGCGAGCTGACCACGTACGTCCGGGTCTCCCTGCGGATGCTGGGACCGGGCCCGGTCACCGTCTTCCTCTTCCAGCTCACCGCGATCTGGAACAACTTCTTCCTGCCCATGGTGATGCTCTGCGACCAGCACCTGTACCCGGTCAGGCTCGGGCTCTGCACCTGGAACAGCTCCGCCACCTTCTCCCGCGAGTACCACCCCGTCGTGATCACGGGTTCGCTGCTCGCGGTCCGGCCGTTGATCCTCGCCTTCGCCCTGCTCCAGCGGTTCTGGAAGTCGGGACTCACCGCGGGCGCCGTCAAGTAGCCGGACCCCCACCCCGTACCAGGAGAAAGATGCCCAGCACCCCCTCCTCCGTCCCCGTCACCCGCAACCGGCCGCGCGCCGCCGCGGCCATGAAACCGGACGCCGCGGCCGCGCTCCTCGATGCCCGATCCCTCGCCGCGCTCGGCGATGTGTGCGACCTCGCTCCGCTGCCCGTGCTCGACGACTTCACCACCGGCCGGGCCCGCGCCGTACTGGCGGACACCGAGATCCTGGTCACCGGCTGGGGCTGTCCGCCGCTCGACGCAGCGGCCCTGGGCGCGGCACCGCGTCTGCGCGCCGTCGTCCACACCGCGGGCAGCATCCGCGGGCACATCACCGAAGCGTGCTGGGAACGCGGCATCGAGGTGTCGTCGGCCGCCGCCGCCAACGCCCTGCCGGTGGCGGAGTACACCGTCGCGATGATCCTGCTCTCCGGCAAACGGGTCCTGGAACGGGCCCGCGACTACCGGACGGAGCGCCGCCGCGACAACTGGCTCGCCACTTCCGCCGAAGTCGGGAACTACGGCCGCACCGTGGGCATTCTGTCCGCCTCGCTGATCGGCCGGCGCGTCATCGAACTGCTGCGGCCGTACGACCTGACGGTGCTGCTGCACGACCCCTACGTCTCCGACGCCGAGGCCGCCGCGCTCGGCGTCCGGCCCGTCGGCCTCGGTGAACTGTTCGCGCGCAGCGACGTGGTGAGCGTCCACACTCCGCTGCTGCCGGCGACCCACGGGCTCGTCAGTCGTGAACTGCTCACCTCGATGCGCCCGGACGGCGTGCTCATCAACACGTCCCGGGGCGCCGTCGTCGACCAGGAGGCCCTCACCGACGTGCTCCGGCAGGACCGGATCCGGGCCGTTCTCGATGTCACGGTGCCCGACACCCTGCCCGCCGCACACCCCCTCTGGGAGTGCGACAACGTCACCATCACCCCGCACCTCGCAGGCTCACAGGGCAACGAGTGGCGGCGACTGGTCGATCTGGCGGTCGGTGAGACCGGCCGCTGGGCCGCGGGCGACGGATTCGCCCATCCCGTACGACGCGAAAGGCTGGCATTCCTCGCATGACCGCACCCCATCCGGTTTCCCTCCTCGAACTACCCGCCGAAGACCGGGTGTCGAGCCCGCACACCGGCTACACCCGCGCGCACTGGGAGGCCGCGGCGGACGGACTGCTCAAGGCGGCCTGGCAGTGGGCCACACCGGGCGGCGCGCTGCTGGACCTGCCGGGCCGGCCGTCCGCCTCCGGGGTGCGCTCCGACGGTCTGGAGGGGTACGCGCGCACGTTCCTCGCCGCCGCCTTCCGGGTGGCGGGTGCGGACGGCAAGGACCCGCACGGCTGGCTCGGCCGGTACGCCGACGGACTCGCGGCCGGAACCCTCACTCCCGGCCGCGACGACGCCGAGTCCTGGCCGCTGATCCGTGACCACACCGTCTTCGGCCAGCCCATGGTCGAGTCGGCCTCGGTCGCGATCGGTCTGCGGCTGACCCGGCCATGGCTCTGGGACCGGCTGGAGTCCGGGGTGCGGGACCGTGCCGAGGAGTGGCTGCGCGGCGCGCTGCGCCACACCCCCTCGCCCAACAACTGGTACCTGTTCCCCTACTCCGTGGCCGCGTTCCTGGAATCCGTGGGCCGTGGTGACGCGGAGACGGCCCGTGCGAAGGAGCGCGCCCTCGACCTGCTGGAGGGCTGGTACCGCGGCGACGGCTGGTACGCGGACGGCGACGGCCGCGCCTTCGACCACTACAACGGCTGGGCGCTGCACCTCTACCCCGTACTCGACGCACATCTGTCGGGCGACTCCGAACTGTCCGCGCACTACGGTTCCCGGCTGTGCGAACACCTTGAGGGCTTCTCCCTGCTGTTCGGCGGCGACGGTGCGCCGATCCACTTCGGCCGGTCGCTGACCTACCGGTTCGCGGCCGCCTCGTCGGTCGCGCTCGGCGCGATCACCGGGCACACACCACTCGCGCCCGGCGTCTCGCGGCGGTTGATCAACGGATCGCTGCGCTACTTCCTGGACCGCGGCGCCACCGGTACGGACGGGCTGCTGAGCCTGGGCTGGCACGGCCCGCACGAGGCGACGCTGCAGAACTACTCGGCGCCCGCCTCGCCGTACTGGGCGTCCAAGGCCTTCGTCTCCCTGCTCGCCCCGGACGGCCATCCGCTGTGGACCGCGACCGAGGAACCCGCCCCGAGCGAGGGCCCCGACCGGGTGCTCGCGCTGCCCGCGCCCGGACTGCTCGTCCAGTCCACCCGGGCGGACGGGATCGTACGGCTGCACAACCACGGCAGCGACCATGTCCGCCCGCACGAGGGGGAGTCGGGGGTGGCGGACGACCCGCTGTACAGCCGTCAGTCGTACTCCACGGTGACGGGCCCCACGGCGCAGGCCAACCCGGCGGACAACCACCTGGCCGTGGTCGTCGCCAAAACGCGCAGCAGCCGTCGCGCCATCCGTCCGCTGGGCGCCGGCGGTGGCGACGGCTGGGGCTGGGCCGCCTCCTGGCACCGCCCGGTGTTCTCCTCCGGTGCGCCGATGGTGCCGGGAATGCGGGTGGAGAGCGTCACCGTGGTCCGCGGCCGCTACGAGCTGCGGGTGCACCGGGTGCTCGGCGCGCCCGCCGGGGCCCGGGTGGAGCAGACGGGCTGGGCGACCGGCCCCGACGACACACTGACCTCCGCGCTGCACGGACTGCACGGCTGGGGGCCCCAGGACGGGGTACGGGCCCCGCAGGGCACGGCCTACACACGCTGGGCGGTGGTGCCCCGGCTGTCCGCGGACGCGGAGGGCACGGTGGTGCTGGTCGCGCTCGCCTCGCTGACCGCGGAGCGCGACCCCGGGCCGCTGGACACGGTGATCGGCGGGGTGCGGGTGGACGGGGACACGGTGGAGGTCCGCTGGGCCGGTGACGAGACGACGACCCGGATCGGTTTCGAGCCGCTGAGCGTCACGCACGGCTGAGCGGAGGGGTCGCGCGCCCACTGGGCCGCGCAACCCCTTGGCCTCTACACATCGGTCCGGATCACCACCACCAGCGTGCGCGGTCCGTGCACGCCCTCGACCCGCTCCAGCTCGATGTCGGACGTGGCCGAGGGGCCGCTGATCAGCGTCGTCGGCCGCTCCGGCACCAGTCGGGCCACCGCCTCCGGCACGCCGACCTCCACGGTCGACAGATCGACGACGCACACATGCAGGTCGGGGACAAGGGACAACGCCCGCCGTCCCTGGTCGGGCGAGCCGTCCAGGAAGATCGTGCCCGTCTCGGCGCAGCTGACGGCCGAGGCGGTGACGACCCCGTCGAGCGCGTCGAGCCGGGGCGCCGGGATGTCGGCGGAGTCCTGCTGGACCTCGCCGTCGTAGGCAGCGAGCCATGCCGGGTCGAGTCCGGCCGGCACACCGGTCCGTCGGGCCCCGCGCTCCCGCAGCGCCTCGGCGACGGCGACCGCCGTACCGTCGGCGGTACAGGTGCGTACGTGCGCCTTGTAGTCGACGAGCCGGTCGGTGAAGAGTGCCAGGCGCTCGTCGTCGGGGAGGGTGCGGCCGGTGCGGTAGGCGCGGGGAACGGTGGTGTCCGGGGTCGGGGCGAGGGCCAGGGCGTCCTTGATCCTGCCGAGCACCGTTTCGCGAGCGGTCGTCATTTCTCCCCCTCCTTCTGGTTCTTCTTCCGGTTCTTCCCGTGCTCGTCGGCGGCGGCCCGCATCGTCGCGGCGCCCTCCGCCGATGCCAGCCAGGAGCGGAAGGTCTGCTTCGGCGGGGCCGCGGTGTCGCGGCTGTCGCTCCAGCCGTTGAACGGCGGTGGCAGATGGGAGATCTTCCCGTCCCGCCCGGCGACGACCCGGCCGAGGCCCGCGCCCTTCTGCGCGGTGGTGAACAGCTTCGGCCTCTTCATGACGGCGGCCGCGGCCTTCATGGCCAGTTTCTCCGCCGTCGTGCCGGCCTGCTCGGTGTGCTGGTGGCGCAGCTCGACCAGCAGCGACGGGATGTCGATCTTGACCGGGCAGGCGTCGAAGCAGGCGCCGCAGAGGCTGGAGGCGTACGGCAGCGAGCTGTTCGGGTCGTTCTTGGCCGCGTCCATGCCGGCGAGCTGCGGGGTGAGGACGGCGCCGATCGGTCCGGGGTAGGTGGAACCGTACGCATGGCCGCCGGCCCGTTCGTACACCGGGCAGACGTTGAGACAGGCCGAGCAGCGGATGCAGTTGAGCGCCTCCCGCCCGATCCGGTCGGCGAGCGCCGCGGTGCGTCCGTTGTCGAGCAGGACCAGGTGGAAGTCCTGCGGTCCGTCGCCGGGTGTCACGCCCGTCCACATGGAGGTGTACGGGTTCATGCGCTCCCCGGTGGAGGAGCGCGGCAGCAACTGCAGGAACACTTCAAGGTCCTGGTAGCGCGGCAGCACCTTCTCGATGCCCATGACGGTGATCAGGGTGTCGGGCAGGGTCAGACACATACGGCCGTTGCCCTCGGACTCCACGACGGAGAGGGTTCCGGTCTCGGCGATACCGAAGTTGGCACCGGAGACGGCCACCTTGGTCGTCATGAACTTCTCGCGCAGATAGGCGCGGGCCGCGGCGGCGAGATGCGCGGGTACGTTGTCGAGACCCGGGTCGACGCCCGGGATCTCCTTGAGGAAGATCTGCCGGATCTCGTCGCGGTTGCGGTGGATGGCGGGGACCAGGATGTGCGACGGCTTGTCGTGCGCGAGCTGGACGATCAGTTCGGCGAGGTCCGTCTCGTACGGGGTGATGCCGACCGATTCGAGGTGCTCATTGAGACCGATCTCCTGGGTGGCCATCGACTTGACCTTGATGACGTCGCGGCTGCCCGTCGCCCTGACCAGCCGGGTGACGATCTCGTTGGCCTCGACTCCGTCCCGCGCCCAGTGGACGGTGCCGCCACGCCCGGTGACCTGGCGCTCCAGTTGTTCCAGGAGTTCGGGGAGCCGGTTCATGGTGTCGGTCTTGATGGCGGAGCCGGCGTCGCGCAGCTCTTCCCAGTCGGGCAGTTCGCCGGTGACGTCGAGGCGTTTGGCGCGGATCGTGCGGGTGGCCCGGCCGAGGTTGCGGCGCAGTTGTTCGTTGCGCAGTTCGTCGTGGGCGGCGGCGGGGAACTTCCGGTCGCCGCGCAGATTGCCCGTTCCGTACGGGGAACGGGGCGGAGTCGCGGGCATGCCGAGGAAGGTGCTGCTCATCGGACGGCCTCCGTCGGGACGTACGGCGAGGTGCGGGTGGCGGAGAGGATCTGCGCGAGGTGCAGAGTGCGGGTGCCCGAGGCGATGCGGGAGAGCCCGCCGCCGATGTGCATCAGGCAGGACGAGTCCCCCGCGGTGCAGACATCGGCCCCGGTGGTGGCGATGTTGCGCATCTTGTCCTGGAGCATGGCCGTCGACGTCTCGGCGTTCTTGACCGCGAAGGTGCCGCCGAATCCGCAGCAGGAGTCGGCTTCGGGGAGCTCGACGAGGTCGATGGAGTCGACGGCGCGGAGCAGCCTCAGCGGCTTGTCGCCGACCCGGAGCATGCGCAGGGAGTGGCAGGTGGGGTGGTACGTCACCCGGTGCGGGAAGTAGGCGCCGACGTCGGTGACATCCAGGACGTCGACGAGCAGCTCCGACAACTCGTACGTCTTGGCCTTGACGGTGGCGACGCCCGAGCGCAGCGCGGCGTCCCCGTACCGCTCGGCGACGATCTCGTGCTGATGCCGGACCGAGCCCGCGCACGATCCGGACGGCATGACGACGGCGTCGATCGACGTGTCACCGAACTGCTCGGCGAAATTCCGTACCAGGGGGACGGGTTCGCGTTGGTACCCGGTGTTGACGTGCATCTGACCGCAGCAGGTCTGCCCCGGCGGGAACACCACATCATGGCCGAGTCGGGCGAGCAGGACCGCGGTCGATTTCACCGCCTCGGGGAAGAGCGTGTCTCCCAGACAGGTGGCGAAGAGTCCGATGCGCATGGGTCTCTCCGATCTTTTCTCCCATTTGTATGGTCCGACCATACTAGCCTCGGTCCGAAACGTGAAGGATGCGATGCACGGGGCGGCGCACATGTATCAGTCATATGCATGACAACTGCCATGACGAACACGACTCGGCGGCACGCACCCTCACCCTCAAAGACGCTCGGCGTTCTCGTCGACCAGCGTGCCGTGGAGGCTGCGGATGTGCCGCTCGACCAGGTCGGCGGCGCTCGCACCCTTGCCCGCGCGCACCAGCCGCAGGAGTTCGGCATGTTCCGCGTTGAGCGCGGCGGCCGTGGCCGGCCAGTCCTCGGCCTGCTCCAGGGCGCGCAGGATCAGCGGGCGCACCGACTCGCGTACGGCGGAGGTGAGCGTGGAGGTCAGCGCGTTGCCGGAACTGCGCGCGACATGCACATGGAAGCGGGTGTCCAGGTCATTGAACTCGGGCACCTCGACGTCCGGCTCTCCCATCCGCACGACCAGCGTCTCCGCCTCGTCCAGGTCTTCCTTCGAGGCGTGCCGTGCGGCCGCCTCGAAGCTGGACCTCTCCAGCACGACCCGCGCCTCCAGGACGTCCTGGAGGCTGTAGCTCCCCAGAGCGAAGTGCAGACGCAGCAGCCGCCCGAGGGCATCGTCCGGGTTCCGCACGATCCGCGCCCCGGCATCCGGCCCCCGGCCGGGCTGGGCGACCAGCACACCGATGGTCTCCAGCACGCGCAGCGCCTCACGCAGCGCGGACCGGCTCACCCCGAGCACCGGCGCGAGCTCCCGCTCCGGCGGCAGCCGGTCGCCGGCCCTGAGTTCCCCGGCGAACACCCGCCCCTCGATGCTCCGGAGCACGAGTTCATGCGTACGGGACTGCCGTACGGGTTGCCACTCGACGGGCATCCCGTCACCCCCTGCCTCGGCCGGAATCGTCCGGTTGTCGTCTCGTCTGCCGCCGATCTTCAACTATGTCACACATCACGTATGGTCGGACCAAAGAACGGGCGGCGGCAGAACGTACCCGCCGGCGGTCACGCTCGGGCGCGGTCCGCCGACGACGAGAATCGCCACCACGGTGTCGGGGCGGGCGCCGGGCTGGGCCCCCGTACGAGGTTCGCCGCCCGTGCGGTTCCCCATGTCGTCGTGTGGTGCGGCCTGCCGTTCAGTCGTCGAAGGAACCGTGCCGACCGGCGCCGCCGCCGAACCGGTCCGCACCGGTCTGCGTCTCCCCCGCCGTGAGCGGCACCAGGCCGTGCCGGTGCTCCCCCGCCAGGGCGTCAGGCTCGCTCAGACCGTGCTGCTCCCGGACCGAGAGCCGGTCGTGACGCAGGCACAGCTGGGGGAACGCGGCGATCTCCCTGGCGAGCCGCTCCGCCGCGCGCCTGGCCTCGCCGGGCGGCACGATCCGGTTGACGAGCCCCATGGCGTAGGCCTCGGACGCCGGAACGGGGCGCCCGGTGAGAATCATGTCCATGGCCCGGCTCTCACCGATGAGGCGCGGCAGCCGTACGGTTCCGCCGTCCACCAGTGGCACTCCCCAGCGGCGGCAGAACACCCCGAACACCGCGTCGTCCTCCGCCACGCGCAGATCGCACCAGACGGCCAGCTCAAGTCCCCCGGCCACGGCATGCCCCGAGACCGCCGCGATGACGGGCTTGCTCAGGCTCATACGGGTCGGGCCCATCGGCCCGTCACCCTCGGCCCGGACCGCGTTGCCGCGTTCCGTACCGATGCTTTTCAGATCGGCACCGGCACAGAACGTACCGCCCTCGCCCCACAGCACGGCGACGGCCGCATCCGGGTCGGCGTCGAACTCGCGGAAGGCGGCGGCCAGTCGGGCCGCCGTCGGGCCGTCCACGGCGTTGCGGACCTCGGGCCGGCTGAGGACCACCGTGAGGACGGGGCCGTCGCGTTCGATCCTTACCGCAGGTGTCTCGCTCATCGTCGCCCTCCACAGGGGTCACGCCGCTCCCTCATCCGGCCCGGTCCGAACGAAGACCCCGGACGGTGACGGCCTTCCGGCGGGGTACGGCCGGATTCATCTGATTCTCACGCAACCGTTCTACCGTGAGCCGTGTGACCCAGACGAGCCCGCCCGGCTGGCATCCAGACCCCGGGTATACAGGAATTGGCCCCGTTCAGGAACGCTGGTGGGACGGCAACCGGTGGACCGACCATCTCCGCCTGCCGCCCGCCACGATCCGGCGTCGACGGATACGCGTCGGCGTCACCGCAGGTGTGGTGGTGCTCGCCGCGATCGGGGCCGGCGTCTTTTTTCTGTCCGATCATTCCGGCGGCCCGAAGGAGAACGCGGCCACGGCTCCGTCCACCGCGCCTTCCGGCGCTCCCGGAGGCGGCGGGCGCGGGGGCGGCGGCGAGAGCCGGGCACCCGAGCGGCAGCTGCCGCAGACCGAGGACGGCTACGCCACCGACCTGGCCGGGGGCATCAGTCTCCCCGTGCCCGACGGCTGGACCGGCACGTCGGGAATCGCCGGAGCGGACGTGTCCACCGGTGAGTACGCCTGCCCCGGCGACACGTCCCAGCAGTGTGTGCGGGGCGGGGTGTCCTCCATGCCGGCGACGGCCCTGAAGCTCGACACCACCACGGCGAAGGCCACGGCGACGAAGGACATCTCCGCCAACGCCACGGATTCCTACGGCGAGAAGATCTACGGGGGCATCACCTCTCATCAGGAGCTCAAGTCCGAGCCGGTCACCGTGGCCGGCCAGCAGGGCTACCTGGTGCGCTGGAAGGTGGTGACGAAGAGCGGCGACGACGGGTACGTGCAGTCGCTGGCCTTCCCGTCCCCCCGCTCCAAGGAGATGCTGATCGTCGTGCGCTCCGGCTTCGACATCAACGCCCAGGCGCCGGCGCTGTCCGTCATGGACGACATCACCAAGGGCATCAAGGCCGCCACGGGAACGGGCTCGGGCCCCGGCACCGGCGCGTAGGAACGCCGACCGCCATCACACCGAGCGGGCGGGCGCAGTCGGTGTGAGTACGAAGGAGCAACCGGCTGAGTACGTCGTCCGATTCGCCGGTGGCCCGCGGCTGGTCGAATGACAGCCATGGCTCCTGACGTACCGCACCGCCCCCGCCTGCAGCATGTCACCACGGCAGGCACGGCCCTGGCCGTGACCTTGGCCCCGCTGGTGATCGGCGTACTGCTGGCCAAGTCCATGGCGACGGACCCCATGACACCGGTCAACGCGCTGGTCACCAGGGGTGGGCAGCCCGTACCCATGTCGCCCGCGCAGTTGCGCCGATGCGGCGGGCATGCGCTGCGCAGGTGGAAGCGCCCGCTGATCGCGTACAAGCACCCGTGCACGCTCGCGCGGCGGTGCCCCGGGGCACCGCCGCGCGAGCGCCGGGGGAACGACGCGCCCGGCACAGCTGAGTGAGACCGACGTATCAGGCCCGTCGGCAGTGCAGGAACAGCTGGGGCTCGGCCACCGCCGCTTCATGGGCCGGGGTGAACAGGCCGGCCTGCTCCCACAGGACCGCGAATCCGGCCCCGGCGACCAACTCGGTGAACTCCTCGGCGCCGAAGCTGGTCGCCCGCACCTCCTGCCCCATGAAGACCGCGCCGACGTCCTCGGCGTCCACCGGCACCGTCGCGACGACCAGGTGCCCGCCGGGGACCAGCAGCCGCCCCAGTTTCCGCAGCAGTCGCAGCTGGTCGTCGCGGGACATCTGCAGCAACGAGAAGTACACGCAGACCGCGTCGAAACTTCCCTCTTCCAGGGGGAGTTCGCGAATGTCCGCGCATTCGAAGGACGCATCGGGCACCTGCGCGGCCGCCAGTTCCACCATGACCGGCGAGACATCGACACCCAGCACGTCATGACCGGCCCCGGCCAGGGCCTGTGCGGTCGGCCGCCCCGTTCCGCTGCCCACGTCCAGGACCCGGCTGTGCGGTGCGAGCTGCTCCAACAGCCGACGCAGTGAGGCGTGATGGGTGGCGGATCCGGCGAACGCCCGCTCGTACTCCGCGCCCAGAGCGTCGAACACCCTGGCGGCGGCGAGGCCGTGGTCGTCGTCCATCGATGTGGTTCCTTCCGTCGCCCGGGACGGCTCCCGGGATCGTTTCATCGTTCAGGAAGCCCTTCAACGCGCAACCCTGGCACGGCAGATGACAAACCGGGCAGCGGCGCGACGAGCGACCCCGCGGCCGATTGCGCTTCCGGCGGCTCGGAGAAAAAATCCGGTGCCCCGCCCGCGCCGGTCTCACTACACTCGCCATGAATCGCACGTCGCATCGCGGCGCGCACCGTGACGAACGAGGGGAGACCGGCCATGCGTCAGCGCACCGCCGTGGTCGTCCCCCGGTCCCGGTACGAGGTGATCCTGGTGTCTTCGTCCGCCCGGTGCCCGCTGCGCGGCCGGCATCGGATGTCCGTGACGATCAACTGACCTCCTCCTGAGGCGTGTCGGGCCGTTCCGACGGCTCCGCACCGGTGCGCTGCGCCGCATCAGGGGGACATCCGCGCGGCCTGTCCGCGGGCCGGTTCGTCCGGCGATCGCGCCGCCTCATCCGGATCACCCCGAAAGGCCCTCGACCGTGCGTACCGACCTGCACCGTCATCCCACCAGTGCGCTGACCGGCGTTCGTAATCTGGGCATCCTCGCCCACGTCGACGCCGGCAAGACCACCGTCACCGAACGGATCCTCTACCTCACCGGCACCACTCACAAACGGGGCGAGGTCCACGACGGGACCACCATCACCGACTTCGATCCCCAGGAGCGCGATCGCGGGATCACCATCTTCGCCGCCGCGGTGAGTTGTACCTGGGACGGCCACCGGATCAATCTGATCGACACCCCTGGCCATGTCGACTTCTCCGACGAGGTGGAGCGCTCACTGCGGGTGCTCGACGGCGCTGTCGCGGTGTTCGACGCCGTCGCGGGGGTCGAGCCGCAGAGCGAGTCGGTGTGGCGGCAGGCCGACCGGCACGGGGTGCCGCGGATCGCCTTCGTCAACAAACTCGACCGCGCCGGTGCCGACCTCGACACGGCGGTCGCGTCGATACGCGAGCGGCTGCACACGGTTCCGCTGGTCGTGCAGCTGCCCATCGGGAAGGAGGACGGATTCACCGGAGTGGTGGATCTGCTGCGCATGCGGTCGCTGGTCTGGGCCGACGACGGCACCGATGTCCAGGAGGGGCAGGTGCCCGACGACCTGCGCGAGGAGGCGCACCGGCGGCGCGGGCTGCTCGAAGAGACCGTGGCGGAACTGCACCCGGACGCGCTGGAGGAGTTCTGCGTGGAGTCGACGGTCTCCGCACCGACCCTGGCCGCCGCGCTGCGCGATCTGACCCGTACCCATGAGGCGGTCGTGGTGGTATGCGGGTCGGCCTACCGGAACCGAGGCATCGAGCCGCTGCTGGAGGCCGTCGTGGCCTACCTGCCCTCGCCCCTGGACGTGCCCGCGGTACGCGGCACGCTGGACGGCACGGTGCAGGAGCGGCCCGCCGACCCGGCGGCGCCGTTCGCCGCGCTGGTGTTCAAGGTGAACTCGACCGCCACCGGGCGGCTGACCTACCTGCGCGTCTACTCGGGAACGATCCGAAAGGGGGACACCGTGCTGGACGTGGGCGCGCGGCGCACCGAGCGGATCGGCCGGATCCTGCGGGTTCAGGCCGGACGGCACTCGGACGTGGACCGGGCGGTCGCCGGGGACATCGTCGCGGTGATCGGACTGAAAGCGGCCCGCGCCGGGGCGACCCTGTCCGCGCCCGCGACGCCCTTGGTCCTCGAACCGCCTTCCGTGGCCGATCCGGTCGTCTCCGTGGCGGTCGAGGCCCGCAGGAACATCGACACCGACCGGTTGGTGTCGGCGCTGGCACGGCTGGTCGAGGAGGATCCGTCGCTGGCGGTCCGGACTGATCCCGAGACCGGTCAGACCGTGCTGTCGGGTATGGGAGAACTGCATCTGGAGGTCGCGGTGGAGAAGATCCGGCGCGCTCACGGGCTCGATGTCGGCGTCGGCCGGCCGCAGGTGGCACACCGGGAGACGGTGGTGCGGGGCGTGTCCGGGCTGGTGTACCGGCATGTCAAGCAGGACGGAGGCGCGGGCCAGTTCGCTCATGTCGTCCTCGACGTGGAGCCGTGGGAGGCCACGGGTGACGACGACGGCGGCACGACGGACTTCGTGTTCCGGTCGACCGTCGTCGGTGGCCGGGTGCCGCAGGAGTTCGTCCGCGCGATGGCTGCCGGCTGCCGGGATGCCCTGGCCGAAGGCCCCCTGGGCGGGCACCCGGTGACCGGGCTGCGGGTCACGCTGACCGACGGGGCGACCCACTCCAAGGACTCCTCGGAGATGGCGTTCCGGACGGCCGGCCGGCTCGCGCTGCGGGAGGCGCTGCGCAACAGCGCGATGGTGCTGCTGGAACCGCTGGTCGAGGTCACGGTCACCGTGCCCGACGACGCCGTGGGCGGGGTGCTCGGCGACCTGGCGGCGCGGCGCGGCCGGGTGTCGGGCTCGACCGCGCGGGCGGGTACCTCGGTGATCACGGCTGCCGTGCCGCTGGCGGAGCTGTTCGGCTACGCCACCCGGCTGCGCAGCCGTACCCAGGGCCGGGGAACGTTCACCACCCGGGCCACCGGCTACGCCCCGGTGCCGAGCACGGTGTCATCCGCCGGGGCACCGGCCCGGTAGTGACCGTGTCGGCCCTGCCCGTTCGCGGGCGGGGCCGGCACGGCCGCCGCATGCACCGCGAGCCGTGCCGACCGCATGACCGAGCCGCCTTGGTCGATTCACCGGGCCCGGTGCGGCACTCGGCACCCGTGTTCGTGTGCGCGACCGGTCGACCCGGGACACCGCTCGCTGATTCACTGCGTACGGCGCCCACCGACCGGGGACCGTACAGCTCTCACGCCCCTGGTCGGCGGGGTCCGCGGGAAGCCCCTGCGCGCCGTTCGCGGTGTTCGGCGTGCAGGGGCCCAGGATTCGTGCCTTAGAGTGCGGTGGTGCCGTCGTACAGCATTGGGCAGGCAGCGCGGCTGCTCGGAGTCAGCTCGGAGACCGTCCGCCGGTGGGCGGACGGCGGCAGGCTGCGCATGGACCGGGACGGCTCGGGCAACCGGGTGATCGACGGGGCCGGTCTGGCGGTCTTCGCCAAGGAGCGGGGGGCCGGCCTGCATGCCGTGCCGGATGAACTGCCCACGTCCGTGCGCAATTCCTTCATGGGGATCGTGACCGCTCTACGGGTCGACGACGTGGCGGCGCAGGTGGAGGTCCAGTCGGGGCCGCACCGGCTGGTGTCGCTCGTGACGCGCGAGGCCGTCGAGGAGCTCGGGCTGGCCGTCGGCGTCACCGTCACCGCGCGGGTGAAGTCGACGAACGTCCACATCGACCTGCCCTGACCCCGCGGTCGTCAGCGGCACAGCAGCGCCGCGCGCAGATCCAGCTTGTGGTCGAGGCGGGAGAGATCCCGGCCCGTGAGGCTTTCGATCCGCTGGATGCGGTAGTGGACCGTGTTCACATGGAGATGCAGGGTCTCGGCGGTCCTGGCCCAGGAGCAGTTGTGCGCCAGGAAGACTTCGAGCGTCGCGAGCAGCGTGGCGTTCGAGGCTCGATCGGCGTGCAGGAGCGGGCCGAGCACCGTGTCGCGGTAGACGGCCCGCACGTCGTGGGGCACACCCGCCACCAGCGTCTCCAGGCTGACGAGGTTATCGATGCCGGCCACTCGCGCGGTGTGCGGGGCCGTCGTGCGGGCCGCGGCGAGTGCGTGGCGGGCCTGGGCGAGAGCCGTGCCCAGTTCCTCCGGGCCGGTGACGGGCCGACTGACCCCGGCGTGCAGGGCGATGTCCGGCCGGCAGGCGTGCAGCAGTGGCCACACCTCCCCCAGCCCTGCCCGGACATCGCGTTCCCCGTCCTTCGCCCGAGCGGCGACAACCGCGACCGCCTCGCCGCCGGGACGCCCGGCGACGGCGAAGGAGAGTGAAGGGAGATGGTTCAGCGCCTCCGTGAGCGCGTCACGGCTTCCCGGGCCGTCATCCGTCGGCCCCGACGAGGCGACCACGACGGTGTAGGGCCCCTTCTCCGCCAGTCCGCACGAACTCAGCGCATTCTGCAGGGCGTTCACGTCGGGGTATGCCGCACCGACGAGTCCCATCAGCTGCCCGCCGGCCTCCCTGCCCGCGGCCCCTCGCCGGTCGCCGCGGCGCCGATGCCGCCCGAGAAGCTCGGCTATCTCCTGCAGAACGCGCGGTGGCGCCTGCCCCTCTTCCGGCAGATGGAGGTGCCAGGCGTCGAAGACGGAGTCGTCGGCCTCGATCCGCAGCGTCGTGCCGCGCGCTTCGCGCAGGCACTCCGCCGCCTGCCGGGCGGGCAGTTCCGGTGCTGCGGCGGTGCGGGCGACCGTACGGCCGCTGCCGGTCAGGAGGTAACACGGGGGCGGGCCGAGATGGGCGAACGCGCGCTCCAGCAGATCGGCCGCCGACGCGCCGCGCTCCAGTTCGCGGCCCAGTTCCCCGCGTACGTTCTCGGGAAGCGCGAAGTGGTCCGTGGGGCGGCGGCTGAGCTCGCCCCACTGGCGGAGGTAGACCGCTTCGGTGATCGCCCGGAAGCTGGTGTGCGCCGGAACGGCCAGCAGCGCGATCCGGTGCCTGCGGCAGGTGTCGACCAGCTCGCCGGGGACCTCGCCATGGGTCTCCTCGCCCGCGAGGAGTGCCACGGCTCCGGCGGCGCGCAGGGCGGAGACGAAACGGTCGGTCTTCTCCCGGCCGCCGTCCGGGCTCCACCACACGAGGCCGCTGAGGACGATCTCCCCCGGCTGGAGAAACCGGGCCGGGTCCTCCAGATCTGTGGCCGTCACCCCGCTGATCTCTTGGCCGAGCAGCGCCCTCTCGCCCCAGACCAGGGCGAGATCGAGGCGGTCGAGCCGGAGGAGATGTTCGACGTGCATGCGGGCTCCTTGCGCGGTCGCGGGGCAAGCCCGCACCTCACATTTACGAGGCAATACGAGTCGGGACATCGTAGATGCCCGAAGCCAGGCGCAAAATGCCTCCTGGTTGATCCTCCAGCACGCGACTGTGCCGACTGGAGGTCTTCCGGGCTTCGAACCAGTCGTCTCCCGGGCCCTCTCCGGGCTTCACTGGCGTGAAAACACCGGTCGGGAGGCGTGCGGGGAGATGGGTCTGAACACGGTCACAGACGTACGGGACGCGTGTCTGCGCGAGCCGTGGCGGCCGGGCGACGCCTGGCTGGGAGGAGGGACATATCTCTTCTCCGAGCCCCAGCCGCACCTGCGGCGCCTGATCGACCTCAGCCGCATGGGCTGGGAGCCGCTGGTACTCCACCAGGACGGGTCGCTGGAGATCGCCGCGACCTGCACGATCGCTCGGCTCTCCCGTTTCGCGCGGACGCCGGGCACGGCGGCAGGACCGCTGTTCGAGCAGCGCTGCCGGGCCTTCCTGCCCTCGTTCAAGATCTGGAACATGGCGACCGTCGGCGGGAACCTGTGCAACGGCCTGCCCGCCGGGCCGATGATCTCGCTGACCGCCGCGCTCGACGGGGGAGTGCCTCCTGCAGGCACAGGACGGCTCGCTGCGGCGCGTGCAGGTCGTCGACTTCATCACCGGCGCGGGACGCAAGGACCTCGCGGAGGGCGAACTGCTGCGCTCCGTCACGCTGACCGGCCGGGCGATGCAGTGCCGTACGGCGTTCCGGCAGGCGTCGCTGTACGGGCTGGGGCGCTCGGGCGCGCTGGTGATCGGGACACTCGATCCGGTGGACGGCTCACTGATGGTGACGATCAGCGCGGCGACCGTACGCCCGTTCCGGTTCTGGTTTCCGCTGCCGCCGGACGCCGAGGGGCTTCGGGACGCGATCGCGTCGGCCATCGGCGAGAACGACTGGTTCGACGACATCCACGGACTGCCCGCGTGGCGGCGGCACATGGGATTCCGCCTCGCCGAAGAGTTCCGCCGTGAACTGACCCGACCCGCTCAGGAGGGGGCCCGATGAGCTTCCACATCCGGATCAACGAGCAGACGTTCGAGGACGCACCGCGCGCCGGCCAGTGTCTGCGCACCTACCTGCGCGAACGCGGCTGGTTCGGCGTGAAGAAGGGCTGCGACGCCGGGGACTGCGGCGCCTGCACCGTCCACGTGGACGACGAGCCGGTCCACAGCTGCCTGTATCCGGCGGTACGCACCTCGGGCCGCGGCGTGACCACCGTCGAGGGTCTCGCCTCGTCCGAGGGCGAACTCCATCCCGTACAGCAGAAGTTCCTGGACGCGCAGGGATACCAGTGCGGCTTCTGCACGGCCGGCTTCCTGATGACCACCGCCGCGCTCGAAGCCGAACAGGGCTCCGCGCACGACGACGGCAAACTCGACGATCTGCCCCGCGCGTTCAAGGGCAATATCTGCCGCTGTACCGGCTACCGCGCCATCGAGGACGCCGTACGGGGCGTGAAGCACACCGAACGCCCCTGTGCGGGAAAGGCTGTGGGCAGGAACGTCGGCGCGCCGGCCGGCCCCCGGATCGTCACCGGCACCGCCCGCTACACCTTCGACATCGAGGTGCCCGGCCTGCTGCACATGAGGCTGTTGCGGTCCCCCCACCCGCACGCCCGGATCGTCGCCGTCGGCACCTGCGCCGCCCTCCGGGTCCTCGGCGTACACGCCGTGCTCACCCATGAGGACGCCCCTGCCACGCTGTATTCCAGCGCCCGCCACGAGCACCCCACGGAGGACCCCGACGACACCCGTGTCCTGGACAGTGTCGTCCGGTACGTCGGGCAGCGGGTCGCCGCCGTCGTCGCCGACAGCGAGCAGGCGGCCGAGGAGGGCTGCCGCCGGATCGAGGTGACGTACGAGGAACTGCCGTACGTCACCGACCCGGAGGCCGCGATGCTGCCCGGCGCACCGGCGTTGCACGGCGACAAGGGGCCCCGGTCGCGGATCGCCCGCGCCGCGGACAACGTGGCGGGCGAGGTGCACGGCGAGATCGGCGACGTCGAGCAGGGCTTCGCCGAGGCCGATGTCGTGTACGAGGAGACCTTCCGCACCCAGCGCGTTCAGCACGCCAGCCTGGAAACCCACGGCTGCGTGGCGTACTTCGAGCCGAAGGAGGACGGGACGGGCGAGCGCCTGACCGTGCGCTCCTCCACCCAGACGCCGTTCCTGACCAGGCGCGCCCTGTGCGCGCTGTACGGCCTGCCGGAGGACGAGGTCCGTGTGGTCGCGGGCCGCGTCGGCGGCGGGTTCGGCGGCAAGCAGGAGATGCTCACCGAGGACATCGTGGTGCTCGCCGCGCTGAAGCTGCGTCGGCCGGTGAAGCTGGAGTACACCCGCGCCGAGCAGTTCTACGGAGCGACCACCCGGCATCCCTTCACCATCGGCATCAAGCTCGGGGCCCGAGCGGACGGCACCCTGACCGCCGTACAGATGCGGGTGGTCTCCAACACGGGCGCGTACGGCAACCACGGGCCGGCCGTCATGTTCCACAGCGTGGGTGAGTCCTTCGCCGTCTACCGCGCCCCGCACAAGAAGGTGGACGCCTGCTCGGTCTACACCAACGCCGTCCCCGCGGGCGCCTTCCGGGGGTGCGGCCTGGGCCAGGTCACCTTCGCCGTCGAGTCCGCGATGGACGAACTCGCCCGCCGCCTCGGCATGGATCCGCTGGTCCTGCGCGAGCGGAACATCATCGGTCCGGGCGAGCCGATGCACAGCCCGATCGGCGAGGAGGAGGACCTGCACATCGCCTCCTACGGACTCGACCAGTGCCTGTCCGTGGTCCGCCGGGCCATCGCCGAGGACACCAGCGACCAGGACGTGCCCGAGGGGTGGCTCACCGGCCAGGGCACCGGCATGGCCATGATCGCCACCGGCCCGCCCGGCGGCCACTACGCCGACGCCCGTGTCTCCCTCCTGCCCGACGGCACGTACGACATCGCCGTCGGCACGGCCGAGTTCGGCAACGGCACCACCACCGTCCACAAGCAGATCACCGCCGGCGCCCTGAACACCACCGAGGGCCGGATCACGATCCGGCAGTCCGACACCGACGTCGTACGCCACGACACCGGCGCCTTCAGCTCCGCCGGCACCGTGGTCGCGGGCAAGGCCGTGCTGCTGGCCGCGCAGTCGCTCGCGGAGCGGCTGCGGGGCGACCCTCTTCGAGAACGTACGACTCGACGAGCGCGGCGAGGTCACCACGGCCGCGTTCCGCCGCTACCGGCTCCCCCAGTACGCCGACGTCCCCCGGACCGAGGTCCACTTCACGGAGACCACCGACGCGATCGGCCCGCTCGGCGCCAAGTCGATGAGTGAGAGCCCCTTCAATCCCGTCGCACCCGCCTTCGCCAACGTGCTGCGCGACGCGACCGGGATCCGTTTCACCGAACTCCCCCTCACCCGGGATCGCGTCTGGCTCGCGCTCGGCCGGGACGCACACGCCGACGCCGAAGACCTGCCTCTTGGCACATGAACCTGGAGAATGCGATCGGTTCACTCGTAGCAAGCTCACAACCACACGCGAAAAAGCGTGATTTGGGTAGCAATCACGATTCCCGCCCCGGGCGGTCGGGTATCACTGGGCGCAGTCGCGGCACCCACCGCCCGAAGGGGATTGACGATGAGCCGGCTCAGCACTCCACCGCATTCGACCACCGCCAGGAACGGCACCTTCGCACTCTGGGGGGAGGTAGCCCTACCGACGACACTGACCGTCGCCGACCTGCGACAGGGCTGGACCCAGCACCGTGCGGACGTCGTCTTCGACTGCGCGACCGCCGGGCCGCAGCATCACACCTTCGAAGGACCGCTGCTGCGCGAGGTCGTGAGCCGGACGCGTCCGCACTTCGACCCGGTCCGGCGCAAGGAGCGCTCCCGCTTCCTGCTCGCCGTGAGCGGTGGCGACGGCCACCACACCGTCCTGTCCTGGGCGGAGATCGACGCCGACTTCGGCAACGCCCCCATGCTCCTTGCGACATGCATGGACGACGAGGACCTCGACGCGGCCGGCGCCCAGCTCGTCGTCCCGTCCGACCGCTGCGGCGCCCGCTACGTCAGCGCGGTCACGACCATCTGGATCGGCGCCTGCCGCATGCCCGACGCTCCTTCACGAAGGGACTGAGACGCCCGGACGCCGCCCTCCGTCCGGGCGCCGGCCGCGCCCCGAGAGCCGCTGGACCGAGCAGTCCTCGCCGCCCAATCCGCACGCCGCCCCCCTCGCGCATATCGCGATCATCCCTGACCAAGGATCACGAAGCACCGCGGGCCACCTCCACGCGCGGTGTCAGGCTTGTCGGCGGAAGTCCACCATGTAGAAAACCTTGTCATAGCGGCGTTCGCCGACGGCGACGAAGTCGGGCAGGCGACCGTATTCGGTGAAGCCCAGCGACCGGTAGAGGTGCAGGGCATTGCTGTTGTCGCCGCGGGCATCCAGGGTGAGGACCTCGATGCGCGCCCGCCGGGCGTCAGCGATCAAGGCAGCCGTCAGCGCCCGACCGACGCCACGCCTCGCCACGCCCATGGACGGTGACGTCCACCGCGAACTTCTCCAGATCGGCGTGCGGCCGGTGGGTCGGCCGGGGGTGGCGCAGCCAGTACCCCAGCCCGACCAGCCGACGGTCGACGTGAGCGGCACGCAGGGCTCCGTCCCCGGCCTGCACCGCACTGATGACGCGACCGAAGAGATCCACCACCTCACTACGCGGGGGTGGTTCGACCCAGCCGAGCGCGGCACCCCCGAGGACCAGGTCCGCCAGGATCCGGTGTGCCGACTCCGCGAACCTCGCTGCAGGTCGGGATCGGACATCAGCTCCATCACGTCCAGGATGACCGGCTCAGCGGCCCCGCTGCCGGTGATGGCCGTATTCATGACCGGAAGCCTACCCAGCCGCCCATCGCTCAGCGGGCACCGCTGCTGGCCCACGCTCCTGGGAACCCACGGTGATGCTGCGCAGGCCGAAATCGGGTTTGAGCACGATGGACTGCTCGCCGCCCACTTCGCTGAGGCGGACGCGCCGGCGCTGGGCGAGACGATGACGGGCAGGCACGGCGAGCCAGAGGGGTTCGATCAGCAGGCGACGCCAGGTGATGTGAGGATGGCCGGGATCCTTGCCGGTGACGATGAGGTCCGCGGTGGCGTCGGGAAGGCGCCGGGTGAGCCCGTTCTCGTCCGCCTGGTACAGCTCGAACCTGGCACTGAAGTTGGTCTGCCGGAAGCTCGTGACCAGTCGTGGTACGAGCCAAGTGCCCAGCGTGTGCAGGAAGGCCAGGGAGACCACGCCCGCCTCGGGGTCGATGACTTCGGCCACGGCCCGCCGTCCGCGGTCGTAGCTGTCGAGCAGGCTGTCGACGTGTTCCTTGAACACCCGGCCGGCCGGCGTGGGGTGCAGTACGCGGCCGACCCGCTGCAGGAGTTGCGCGCCGACTTCCTCCTCAAGGCGGTTCAGGGCGCGGGAGAGGGCGGGCTGGGTGATCCGGGCTTCGGCCGCGACGTCGGTGACCGTCTCGCCGTCCGCGACGGCCCGGAACGAGCGCAGTACCTCAAGGTCCGTGATCACATCCTTTCAGTGCATCCGACCGCTTCCTTGGATGTCCTGCACGCATGACGGCGGGAAGGCGGCGGATGTGAGTGCACGGACGGTGACCTGGGCGCACAGGTGCTCGGCAGTAGCGATGGTCCGTTCCCAGTCAGGTGATCGGCGGCCGGGCACGTGCGACCAGAGGCCCAGGAACGGTTCAGCCTGCGCCGGGCAGGACGTAGGGGGTGCCTCGTAGTAGGCAAGGTCGTCAGGTCGATATGCCGTGCAGTTCCGGACCTGGCTCGGGTGACCACGCCCTCGTCAAGGGTGAAGCTGAGGACGTCTCGCGCCAAGACCTGGGGACGGCTTTCTCCTATCCGGCTGTGCCAGAGCCCTTCACAGGTTCGCGGCCCTGGCCTACCAAGCGGCTGCTTGGATCACTTGTGCAGCAATGTCCAGGACGGACCGGCCGTCCGTCGGGATGCGGACGGTGCATGCCGGAGCCTCTTCGTCCAAACGTCGCCCCATCCACAGGCTTCGCTCTATGTGGGCGTCGAGCTCTGACCGGATTTCCCGTTGAACGAGCCGCTGCTTCACGGTTGCTTCGGCGAACAGTGCGCCGTCCCTGCCCTCTGCAACGCTGAGGACACTTCCCAGGCGACGGTGGTCTTCCCGACGCCCGCACCACCACCGATGAGCAGAAGTTCGTATGTGGTCATGGCGGGTCAGCCTGGCGGAAAGTGGACCGGCGGTCAGGTGAATTCGGGACGTGGACGGGCAGGGGTTCACCGGTCAGCCGGCGGGACGGGGCAGTGCGGCGAGGCGGTGGAAGGCCATGGCCGGCTCGTATCTCCAGGGCCAGGTTGCCGAGGTCCGCAAGCGCAGGCGTCGGCCGCCGCGGGTGAGGCGGGGCGTGACGTGCAGCTGCCGGTAGCGGCCCAGGGCGGAATGCCAGAGGCGGTCGGGCATGGCACGGACAGCGCGGCGGACCGGCTCGGTGATGGCGTATCCGACCGAGAAGAAGGTACGGATTTCTCGTTTCCGCACGTCGCGGACGTGGGCGAGGAAGGCCGTGCAGTGAACCGCCTGATCGTGCCTGATCGCGTCCCTCACCATGTTTTCGAAGTACGCGCCGGTGCAGAGCGCCCGCCAGGGGTTTTCCGCTGATCGCCAGTGAAGGGCGGATCACAGAGGTACCGTGACCGAACCTGAGTCCGACTGGCCGTGCCGCACGAGGTGACGAACGATGAACGACGACGCGCTGTCCGCACCGCATCCGACGAGCGCGCACCCCGCCCGCGTTTACAACGTCTGGCTGGGCGGCAAGGACCACTGTCCGGTGGATCAGGAGGCAGCCGAACTCGCCGCCCGGGCGAACCCGACGATCGTGCCGTCGGTCCGGGCCAACCGGGCCTTCCTCGGCCGCGCCGTACGTCACCTCGCGGCGGCCGGGGTCCGTCAGTTCCTCGACGTCGGTACGGGTATACCGGCCGCGGAGAACACCCACGAGGTGGCTCAGCGGGCCGCCCCCAAGTCGCGTGTCGTCTACGTCGACAACGACCCGATCGTCCTTTCCCACGCGCGGGCGCTGCTGGTCAGCGGCCCTGAGGGACAGACCGACTACGTGCAGGCCGATGCCCGGGACGTGGACACGATTCTCGACGCGGCCTCCCGCACCCTGGATCTGGACCAGCCGGTCGGCCTCATGCTGGTGGCGATCCTGCAGTACATCAAGGACACCGAGGACCCGTGGGACGTCACTCGCCGGCTGCTGGAGGGCCTCGCACCGGGCAGCCACCTCGTCCTGTCCCATCCGGCCGTCGACGTCACCGCCCCAGAGGTCGCCGAATCCATGCGGATCTACAACGAACGCGCCGCCAGCCACGCCTCCGCCACCCCCCGCACCCACGAAGAGGTGCAACGATTCTGCGATGGCCTGCAGATCCTGGAACCGGGCGTTGTCACCCTGACCCGCTGGCGTCCCGGACCGTCCTCCACCTCGGACGACACCCTGCCCATGTGGTGCGCCGTCGCCCGCAAGCCTTGATCGAGTACGAGGTACTCGCCACGCGGACGCCAGTGATGCCGCAGCTGCCTCACCGCAAAGGCCATCGGCCGGCACAGGTACTGGGCAGGTGCCGCTCGCGCTCCTGGCCGGCGTTCCCGGCCTGGCGCATGTCGAGGCGGTCGACGTCAGCCGATGGATGCTGGACCAGGCCCGGGACGCGCTCGCTCCCGCACTCGACAGCTGCACTCTGACCCTCGTCCACGCCGCGGCCGACGTCTACGCGCTCCTCGCGCCGTTGCCCGGAGAACAGGCGTGGGCACCCCCTTCGCGGGTCAGGATCTCTTCGGGAGAGTCACGCCGCATTTGAGGCCGACGCCCGCGCGCTGCTCTACGCTCACGCGCCTGATCAATCCCTGGTGGAGCACGCCGTGTTCACGGTCCGGCTCGCCGGGCGCCCCGAAGGCGCAACGTGAGCGGATCGCAGCGGCATACCGAGCCGCACCATGGCACAGAACGGCGGCATTTCAGCTTCGGCGACAGGTACTGGGCGCCGATGAAGGGACAGAAGGCAGCCCTGTACGGGCCGGTGGAACGCCCATGACCGGCCGCTGGCAGGAGGGCCGTGCCGTGAACTGCGGTCGTCCGCGGTGTTCAGTCCCGCAGGCTGCTGCCGGGGCCCGTGAACGGGACGGAGCCGCTGCGCAGTTGGCACTTGAGAAGCTCAGTTGGCGCTTTGGCCGCGGTCCTGGCTCACCAGAGCGAGGTGGAACGAGGCGTCGCACCTGGCCGGATCGCCGCTCTCCCCGTATCCGTTCAGCGCGAGATCGTGAGCACCGAGTGGTACATCCGCCACGACCTCGTCCCCCAGGAAGCCGCCCACACGGAACTGACTGCTTGAACTGCCCGGTGCGGCCGGTCAGGCCGCACCTGCACCCATCTGCCGGCGCACCACCCCCTGCCTGTGGCCTACGGGCATCTGCCAGCCACCCGATCTCCGCCTTCCCCTTGGAGAAACGATGACGCTCGTACCCCCGGACGACACCACCCGCGCAGGAACCGCCATGACCGACGCGGAGTATGGCGCTTCCAGATCGACCCTGTGGACGGGCGCTTCCGCACTGATCACAGACACCTCTGGACGAGTTCTCGTCCAGAGGGTCGACTACCGCGATGTCCACCTGCTGCCCGGCGGCGCCGTCGACGCCCACGAATCGCCTTCCCGGGCCGCCGCGCGCGAAGCCCTGGAAGAACTCGGTGTCACAGCTCACTACACCCGCGGCCTCGCCGTCGACTGGATCCCCTCCAACACCCCCGGCTACCCGGCCGAGACCCGCTTCCCCGGCGAAATCCTGTTCGTGTACGACGGCGGCACCTGGAATGCCGAGCAGATCGCCGCAGTCCGCCTGCCCGACCGCGAGATCCTCGCGATCGACTTCGCCGAACCCGCCAGGCTCCCGGACATCATGGAACCAGGAGACGCACGCCGTACCCTCTCCGCGCTCCGAGCACGCATCAACGGCACCACCACCCTCCTCGAAGACGGCCGCCCCCTGGACCCGACACCACTGGACCGGCACAGAGTCCTGGCCACCGCCCGGAAACCCCAACACTGGTCCTGGCACAGCGCAACGGTCCCAAGCGGCCTGCCTCTCCAGCAGAGCTGGGGCTGGCTCTTCGCACCCGATGGCCGCGTCCTGGTCCTGATCGGCACCGACACCGGATCGGCGTGCCTGCCCGGCGGCACTGTCGATCCGGGCGACCACGGGGGCCCGTCTGCGACCCTGCGCCGCGAAACCGCGGAAGAAGCCAACGCCCGCATCGGTGAACAGCTGCTCCACCTCGGATACCTGTACGACGACAACGCCGCCCAGCAGCCCGGCCCGTGCGCTCGCGTGCGCATGGCCGGCCGTCTGGCCGGCTTCGGGCCATGGCGGCCCGCCCCCGCGACCGGACACACCTACGCTCGGCTCCTCGCCACACCGGAGCAGGTCTGCGAGCTGTTCGACTGGGGTCCGGAAGGTGACCATCAGGTCGCCGCGGTGCATGCCGCGCGGGAACAACTGGGCCTGCCCCGCCCGACCCGGCAATCCGTCACCGAACTCCCCCGCAGGGGCGGGATTCTGTGAACGTGTGGCAGAGCACCGCGCCGTCCGTGGGCTACCGGTAGGCAGCCCACGCCGCCCGCCAGGCCCACAAACGGCGGGGCATCCCCCTCGCCGTACCGTCCCCGAACACGGAACTCCCGGCCCAGACCACCCCCACTCCCGGCGGCCTCCTGGACAAGAGGAAGGGCCGTATCTCCACCGCGGTCCTGCGTGACTCGACCCACTGGGACGACGTCGTCACGAAGCTCGGCCATGAGCACCTTCGCCGCCACGACCTGCGCCACACAGGACTCACCCGGTTCGCCGACGCCGGGGTCCAGGTGCACGTCCCACGCAGGATCGCCGGCCATGGCTCGCTGACCACCACGCAGCGACACGTGCACCCCGACGTGCACAAGATCACCGCCGCAGGCGCCGCCCTCTCGGCACACCTCAGCGTGCTGCGCGCTCCCCAGTCCCTGCCGAGCCCGATCGTCGTCGCCCGCTGACGCGGTCAAGGCGGATCGGTCCCCAACTGGTCCCCAAAAACGATCAAGGGGCCGCTTCAGATTCCTCTGAAACGGCCCCTGACCTCCGACTTCGCAAAGTCGGGACGACAGGATTTGAACCTGCGACCCCTTGACCCCCAGTCAAGTGCGCTACCAAGCTGCGCCACGTCCCGATGCCCGCCTGACCTGGGGCTTCCTCCTGGCCGAACGTGCATGAGAACAATACCGCACTCGGGCGGGTGGTCACGAACCGCTTTCCCGGCTTGACCTCGACCAAGCTTGACGTTTCACGCTGGACCCATGACGAAGACGACTGCCGCACCGAGGGCCGAATACGGCGACATGAACCGGCTGATGGGCCTGATGACGGGGGACGAGAAACACGGCCCCGCCGCGACCTCCACCCTGGACGCCCTCTGGGTGCTCTACGACCGGGTACTGCGGGTGACGCCCGGCACCGCCGACGCACCCGACCGCGACCGCTTCCTGCTGTCCAAGGGGCACGGGCCGATGGCGTACTACGCGGTCCTGGCCGCGCACGGCTTCTTCGGCGAGGAGCTGCTGTCGGGTTTCGGTTCGTACGGCTCGCCACTCGGGCATCATCCGGACCGCACGCTGGTGCCGGGGGTCGAGATCGGCAGCGGGTCGCTGGGGCACGGGCTCCCGCTGGCCGTGGGGAGCGTGCTCGGCCTGCGGGCGCAGGGGCTGACCGATCCGCGGGTGTGGGTGCTGATCGGGGATGCGGAACTGGACGAGGGCAGCAATCACGAGGCGCTCGCCTACGCGGGCCCGGCCGGGCTGGAACAGCTGCACACCGTGGTGATCGACAACGCGTCGGCGTCCTACGGCCGTCCCGGCGGGATCGCGGCCCGGTTCGAGGCCGCCGGCTGGTCGGTCGACTCCGTGGACGGCCGGGACCACCAGGCACTCCACGCGGCTTTCACGGCCGCCCACCCCGGACGACCGCGGGCCGTCGTCGCGCGGGTCGCCCCCAAGAACTGAACGCGTCGGGCCAGGGCCGAAGACGCGGTACCGACGAAATCGGAGAGGGACACTTCACATGGACACGATGCGTGACCGCTTCATCTCGACCACATCGCAGCTGCTGGACGAGGACCCCCGTCTCGCGCTGGTGCTGGCCGAGATCAGCCGGGACGGTTTCGAAGGGGCCGAACGGGCTCATCCGGACCGGGTCGTCAATGTGGGCATCAGGGAACAGCTGCTGGTCGGCGCGGGGGCCGGAATCGCCCTCACCGGCCTCCGACCGATCGTGCACACCTTCGCCAGCTTTCTCGTGGAGCGGCCGTTCGAGCAGGTCAAGCTGGACTTCGGCCACCAGGGAGTGGGCGGGGTGCTGGTGAGCGCCGGAGCTTCGTACGACTGGCCGGCCGGAGGCTTCACCCACATGGCACCAGGCGATGTCGCCCTCCTGGACACCCTCGACGGCTGGACGATTCAGGTGCCGGGCCACCCCGACGAGGCCGAGGCGCTGCTGCGGCAGGCCGCGGCCGGGGACGGCCGGGTGTATGTGCGGCTGTCGTTGCAGTCCAACGACCGGGCTCGCCCGGTCGGCGCGGCGGACGGATTCCTCACGGTGCGCGAAGGGACGGGCGGGGTGGTGATCGCGGTCGGGCCGATGCTCGACAACGTCCTCGCGGCGACCGAGGGTCTCGATGTGTCCGTGCTGTACGCGACGACGGTCCGCCCGTTCGACGGGGCGGGGCTGCGCCGGGCGGCCGGTGACCGCGGGACCGCCGATGTGGTGATCGTCGAACCGTATCTGGCGGGCACGTCCACCGCCGCCGCCAATGACGCGCTCGCGGAACTGCCCCACCGTGTGCTGGGCCTCGGGGTGGGGCGGGCCGAGCTGCGCAAATACGGGCAGCTGGAGGAGCACCTCGCCGCCCACGGACTCGATCCGCAGGGCCTCCGGGAGCGCATCGGCGCGTTCCTCCGCCGGTGACCGGGCCGGTGGCCCCGGACCGGGGGCCACCGCTCGGCTCCGTCCCGCGCCCCGTGCGCCGAGGCCCTGGCTACGTCACAGACGTGCACCACCGGCCCATTGACCGCATCAAGAGCTGAACCTACTGGGCGGCCAACGGCGGCGCCTCGGCGCCGGGTGAGCTCTTCGTACGGCATCCGCGACGCTTCCCGGCACTCCATGTGAAGGACTTGGCGTCCAACGGGGACTTCGCGGATGTCGGCTCGGGGGTGCTGGACTTCCCGGCGATGTTCGGCACGGCGCGGCGTGGCGGTGTGAAGCAGTGGCTGGTGGAGCACGACGCGCCGGCCGATCCGTCCGCCTCGGCGCTCGCGAGCTGTACGGATCTGTCCCGGCTGCGGTACTGAGCGGCAGGTGCACGCGGCGGGACCTGCCGGCGGACGCGTTCGGGCTGAAGTGAGCAGAGCGGCCGTGCTGTCCTCCATCGCCCCGGACGGGCTCGGTCCTCAAGCCCGTCCGGGGGCCGAGGACCCCGTCAGTCGTGCGCGGAGGCCGCACCCAGCAGGTCGCGGATGTGGGCGGCCGCGTCCCGGAACTCCGGGCGGCCCAGCGTCTCGCCGTACTCCCGTTCCGCGTCCAGACCCACCTCGATGATCTCGGAGATAGTGCCGGGGCGCGGGCTCATGACCACGACGCGATCGGCCAGATAGACGGCCTCCGAGATGGAGTGGGTGACCAGCAGGACGGTGGTGCGGGTCTCCCGCCAGATGCGGTTCAGCTCCATGTTCATCTGCTCGCGGGTGAGCGCGTCGAGCGCGCCGAACGGCTCGTCCATCAGGAGCACCGGGGGTTCGTGCAGCAGCGCCCGGCACAACGCCACACGCTGCTGCATTCCGCCGGACAGCTCATGCGGATACGCGTCCTCGAAGCCGGTCAGGCCCGTCATCCGGATCAGTTCGTCGGTCCGGCCGCGCGCCTGCGCCGGAGGCATCTTCCGGATCTCGGCCTGGAGCAGGATGTTGCGGCGCGCCGAGCGCCACTCCAGGAGGGCGGCGCGCTGGAACACGTAACCGATGTCGTGCCGCACACCGTCGACCTGCTCGCCACCGAGCCGGACCTCGCCCGAGGACGGCTTCAGCAATCCGGCGACCAGCTTGAGCAGGGTCGACTTGCCGCATCCGGACGGACCGACGATGGCCACGAACTCTCCTGGCGCCACATCGAGCGAGACCTCGCGCAACGCGGTGACATCGTGCTTCCTGCTGCGGAACCGGACCGCCACATCGGACAGTCCGACCGCCGCCGCGGCAGGTACCGATGTCTTGGTCCGCGTCGTGTACTGCTTCGGCATCGTCATCCCTTCAGCGCCGTCTTCTCGTCCCAGTAGTCCGCGACGGCCTTCGGCTTGCTGACCATGCCCGCCTCGGCGAAGACGTCGATGGTCTGCTGCCAGTCGGCCTCGTTGTTCACTCCGGGCGCCTTCCCCTCGGTGGACGAGGTGTGCAGCAGAGTGAGCGTCGTCCTGAACTGCTCGGCCAGGACCGTCTTCGGTGGCAGTTGTTCCGAGGCTCCGTCCATCGCCGCCACGGCGGGCCCGGGGGCCTTCTCGGCGGCCGCCCACGACTCGCTGACCGCCTGCACCATGCGTCCGGCGAGTTCGGACTTCGTGGCGAGGATCTTCTGTCCGGCGAGCAGACCGTTGGAGTAGAAGTTCAGCCCGTTCTCGGAGAAACGCAGATACGAGACCTTCTTCTTGGCCTTCTCCTGCATGGTGGGGCCCTGGTCGCTGGCGTAGCCGAGGAGCCCGTCGGTCTTCCCGGAGATCACCGCGGCGATCTTGCCCGCCGGATCGGTGTTCTGGACCTTGACGTCCGACGCGTCGAGGTTGTTCTTCTTCAGGAAGATCGGGAAGGTCTTGGAGAGCGCGTCACCGGCGGTCCCCGCGATGGTCTTTCCCTTGAGATCCGCGGGCGACCCGATGCCCTCCGCGTCGAAGGACTGCACCGACGCCGGGGTGGTCTGGAGGAAGACCCCGAGGCTCTTCACCTGGACGCCCTGGTCGACGCCCGCGAGCAGTGCCGGGGTGTCCGCCCAGCCGAAGTCGGTCTGGCCGGCGGCGGTGGCCTGCACCGTTTTCTGCGAGCCCTGACCCGCCTGGATGTTCAGATCGATGCCGTGCTTCTCGAAGATCTTCTGCTGCTTGCCGTAGTAGAACGGCGCGTGTTCGCCGTACGGATACCAGTTGAGCGTCAGCGTGACCTTGTCCAGCTTCTTGCCCGAGTCGCTCGTGGTGGTCGACGCGTCGTTGCCACCGCAGGCCGTGGCCACCAGGACGAGGGGTACGGCACCGATCAGGAGTCTGCGCGCGTGCATGGGCTGGCCCTTCTCACGACGAAGTCGGTACGGCGGAGTCAGTACGTGGTGGTGGCGGAGGTCTCCCGGCGGCTGGCGTGCCACGGGAGCAGCAGCGTTTCGGCGATTTCCACGGCGACGAAGAGCACGACGCCGATGAGGGACATCACGAGCAGCCCGGCGAAGAGCATCGGGGTGTCGAGGTTGCCGTTGGCCTGGAGGATCACATAGCCCAGGCCCTCGTTGGCACCGACGAACTCCCCGACGACGGCGCCGGTCACCGCCAGGGTGACCGCGACCTTGAGACCGGAGAAGAGATGCGGGAGCGAAGCCGGGAAGCGGATCTTGAGAAAGGTCTGCCAGGGCCTGGCGCCCATCGTCGCCGACAGCTGGAGCGTCTCCGGGTCGACTGCCTTGAGGCCGGTGACCATGGAGATCACCACGGGGAAGAAGGCGATGAGCACGGCGATCAGGATCTTCGGTTCGATGCCGAAGCCGAGCCAGACGACGAACAGCGGCGCGATGGCGATCTTCGGCACGACCTGGGCGAAGAGCAGGATCGGATAGAGCGTGCGCTCGACGGTCGAGGAGTACACCATGACGACCGCTGCCAGGACACCGACGGCGGTGGCGATCAGAAAGCCGAGCAGCGTCTCGTAGGTGGTCACCCAGGTGTGCTGCCAGAGGTAACCCGCCTTGCCGGTGAGGACATCGAGTGTCGCGCCGGGTGACGGCACGAGATAGGGCTTCACCAGCCGCGCCGCCGAGATCGCCCACCAGGCGGCGAAACAGACGAGCAGCAGGGCGACGGGCCGCCAGCTCTGCTCGGCCGCCCGCGTCAATCGCTCCCCCAGCGAGGGACCGGCCCGCCTGACGACTCCCGGCGCCTCGCCGGGACTCTTGGTCAACGCGCTCTGGCTCACTGTGAACTCCCTGCACTTCTGGGGTAGTTGTGGAGAGCTGTGCGATCCTGCGATGACGAGAAGGCGCTTCCAGAAAGCGCTTTCTGGTAAGGTTTTCGCCACGCTAATGACTGCCTGCACGCAGGGTCAATAGGTCGTCGACAAGTTTCGGGCCCTTCCATCACCGCGCCCCTGGGGGTCGAGTTGAGTGAACGGGGAACACCGCACCGGCCGGGACCGCGCGGAGTCCCGCCCGCGCCCACCCATGTGACGCTCGACGCCGTGGCCCGGGAGGCCGGCGTCTCCTCCGCCACCGCTTCGCGCGCTCTCAACGGCACGGCCCGGGTCCGGGACGACCTGCGCGAGCGAGTACGGGCGGCGGCGGGCCGGCTCGGCTACATCCCCAACGCGCACGCGCAGGCGCTCGCCGGCTCGGCCAACAACCGTACGGTGGGCGTCATCTGTCATGACGTCAGTGATCCTTATTTCGCCGCCGTGTCGAGTGGTGTGATGCGGGCCGCGGCCGAACGGGGTCTGCTGGTGATGCTGGCCTCCACCTTCCGGGAACCCGCCCGGGAGATCGCCTATGTCTCGATGCTGCGGGCCCAGCGCGCCCGAGCGATCCTGCTCATCGGCTCCGGGTTCCAGGACCGGGCATGGGAGCGCGCCCTGGATGCCGAACTGGAGCCGTACGTACGGGGCGGCGGTCGGGTGGCCGTCGTCAGCCGGCACCGCAGCCTGCGCGTGGACACCGTACAGCCGGAGAACCGGGCGGGGGCGGTCGCGCTCGCCCGCAGGCTGGTCTCGCTCGGGCACCGGAGATTCGCGGTGCTCACCGGTCCGCCCGCGCTGACCACGGTCTCGGACCGGCTGGCCGGCTTCCGGGAAGGCCTCGCCGAGGCGGGCATCGTGCTCGACCGGGTCGTGGAGGGTGCGTTCACCCGCGACGGCGGGTACGCGGCGGCTCGCGCGCTGCTGGCCCGCGACGACCCCCGGCCGACCTGCGTGTTCGCGGTCACCGATGTGATGGCGGTCGGTGCGCTCGCCGCGCTGCGGGAAGTGGGGCTGCGGGTACCGGAGGATGTCTCGCTCGCCGGCTTCGACGACATTCCGCTGGTCCGGGAGCTGTCACCGGCGCTCACCACGGTGGCGCTGCCGCTGACCGCGATGGGCGAGGACGTGATCGCGCTGGCGCTGCGGGAGCAGTCCGCGGGGCGGCGGGCCCGGGTGGTGCGGGTGGCGGGCGAGGTGGTGGTGCGGGACAGCGCGGGAGCGCCGCCGGTCGGGTGACCGGCGGCGCCCGGGTGCCGAGGTGTCCGTCGTGTGTCCGGCGACGGAGAGCGGACCGTTACGGGTGGACGAGCACCTGGGAGAGTGCCACGCGGCCCGTGCCGGAGGCCGCGATCCGCACCGTGCGGGTCCGGCTGTCCAGATTCAGAACGGTCGGGCGCAGTGCCTTCCCGCTGACGTGGATCGTTCCGTCGTCCGTGACGACATCGAAATCGGCCGTCGCGGACGAGGAGTTGTTCCAGATCTCGATCTGACGGATGTGCCGTTCGCGGCCCAGGTCGACCTGCCACCAGGCGCCCGCCTCCGACAGCGTGCGGGTGTCGGTGTTGGTGTCGGCGTCCAGGGCGAGCACCGCCTCGGCCGTGCCCTCGGTGGAGGACTGGGTCGCGGTGCCGGTACGGGCCAGGTCGGTCCTCAGTTGCTCGACGGCGCCGCCGTGGGCACCCGCTCGCGCGGCGACGGCGAGGGCTCCGGCCGGCAGTCGGTCCAGACCGGTCAGGTTGTCCGTCATCACCGATCCCTTGCCGCCGAGAGCCGGCGCGGCGGTGTCGGTCCAGTTGCCCCGCGCGGTGTTCTGGATGCCGTAGTCGGCCCAGTTGGAGACCCACTTGTAGCCGATGCGGGTGATGACGTTCCGCTCGACGACGATGTGCGAGGACTGCTCGTCGAGGTAGATGCCGTTGCCGTCGCGCTCGGTGTTGCCGAAGGCGGAGCGGTTGATGTAGTTGCCGGAGACGACCGTGCCCGGCTGGGCGCCCTGCGTGTAGATCGCGCCACCGTCGTGCTGCGCCTGTGCGACCTCCATGACATCGGTGATCCGATTGTCGGTCACCTTGTTGTCACGCAGCACGGACTTCTGGGCCTCGGGCTGGTTCCAGCCCCAGCCGACCGAGATCCCTGAGTACGGGAGGTGGTCCAGGCTGTTGTGGTCGACGGTCAGCTGGGCCTCGTAACCGGCCCAGATCCCCACCGAGTCGGTGTACTCGACGCCGGTGCGGCTGATGGTGTTGTACGCGATGGTGTCCCGCTCCCCCGCGAGCGCCGCCCCGGGCATCGGCTCGGTGTCGCCCACGTACACCGCGCCGGAGGACAGGTCGGTGAAGGACGAGTGGGTCAGGGAGCTGTCCTTGGTGCCCGCTTCGAGGATCGCGCCCGCGCCGCCGAGACGGCTGAACCGGGCGTTGTCGATGCTGACGCGCCAGCCGCCGCGCACGGTGAGCGCTGCGGACGGCTTGGTGTAGAAGCGGCCCGCGTGGTCGACGGGGCCGGTGGCTCCGGTCAGGGTGAGACCGGCCTGCATGCCCGCGTAGCCCTCGTCGGTGTCCGGCTGGTGGTACGCCGCGTAGGCGAATTCGATTCCGCTGACGGTGAGGTCGTGGGCACCGTCGACGACGAGCAGCTGCTCGGTGTGCGGGGTGACGGCCTGCGCGCGGCGCATGTTCTCGCCCTTGCGCGGCAGGTACGTCACGGTGCGGTCCTGCGAGCTCCACACGAACTCGCCGGGCTCGTCGAGGAGTTCGCGGGCGTTCTCGAAGTAGGCGACGCCGCTGTAGCGGGTGGAGTCGACCGCGGTGGAGTCCCAGGCGGGTCCGGTGCGGTTGGTGCCGCTCGCCGAGTTGGTCCAGCAGGGCTGGGCGAAGGTCATGACATCGCCGCTGACGTCGGTGATCCGGCAGTGGTAGTTGCGCCAGCGGACCCGAATGACGGCCTCGGCGTCGGTGGGGCGCTGCCACTTGGCGATGCCGGTGGCGGTCGCGCCGGTCATGCCGGTCCCCGTGGCATCACAGGTGCTCGCCGCACAGGCCGCGCCCCGGGCGCGGGTCGCGCGCCGCCCGTCGATGAAGAGCTGGCGGGGAGTGACACCCGCCGGGACGTCGGCGGTCCAGGTGCCGTCGGCGTTCTGCCGCCAGCCGGTGATGGCCTGTCCGCCGGAGAGGACCGGGCGGGCGCCCGGCGCCGCAGTCCAGGTGACGGTGTGTCCGTCCTTCCCGGAGTCGGCGACGCCGAGCTTCAGGGGTGCGTCGCGCTGGTACGTACCGTTCTTCAGGAGTACGCGGACGTCGCGCCCGGTCTCGGTGCGGGCCTCGTCCCGGGCGCCTTCGGGAGTGCAGGGGCGGGCGGCCGTACAGGAGCTGCCGTGTCCGTCCGGGGCCGCGTAGAGAGTGCGGACCCCGGGTGCGGCCAGGGCGGCCGGGGCGGAGAGGAGTGCGGCCAGGACGGCCGCGGTGGCGGCAGCTGCGGTTGTCCGTACGACGTTCAGAGGGCGGCGGTTCACGCGGAGGCCTTCCAGTCGGGGTGGCCGGGCATGGGCGGGTTCACGGCTCCGAAGAGCCAGTCGCGCAGGAACGGGTCGAGGGACGTGTCGCCGGTGACGTCGACGGTGTGCCGGATGAAGGCTTCGCTGGTGTAGGTGGAGTCCTTGAAGCGCTTCACCCACTCCCTCATGACCTTGTCGAACTTCCGCTGCCCGATCCTGAGGGCGAGGGCGTACAGGACGAGTGCGCCGCCGTCGTAGATGTTGGTGCCGCCGAGCGCCTTGGGGAGTCCGGGCGGGCCGTCGGCGGCGCGGACGGCGTCGAGCTTCGCGTACGTGTCCTTCATCTTGTCCTCGAAGACCGACCAGCCGCGCTCCTCGCCGTACAGGCCGGCGTAGTAGACGGCGGGGCCCTCGTTGAGCCATGCCTGCTGCCAGTCGTTCGGGGTGACCCAGTCGCCGAACCACTGGTGGACCAGTTCATGGACCATGGTGGTCTCGTAGCCCGGCTGACCGTTGGCGTTGGGCTTGAACCAGTTGGTGGAGAACAGGGAAAGGGTCTGGTTCTCCAGGGCGTCGGTGTAGCCGTCGTAGATGTGGACGCCGTAGACGGAGAACGGGTAGCGGCCGAACTTCTCCTCCAGCCAGGCCAGATGGTCCGCGGTTCGGGCCACGATCGGACCGTACTTCTCCTCCTGTCCCTGCGGGACGATGTGCCGCAGGGGCAGTCCTCGGTGGCTGGTGCCGTAGAGATAGGTGCCCTTGACGACGGCGATGCCGATGAGTTCCGTCGCCATGCGCTCGCGCAGGGCGAAGTGCCAGACGGTGGAGCCGTCGGCGCGCGGGGTCTTGTGCAGCAGCTCGCCGTTGGCGGTGGCGACATAGCCCTGCGGTGCGCTGATGTGGAAGGTCCACGTCGCCTTGTCGGACGGGGTGTCGTTGCAGGGCAGGAAGGTGTCGGCGCGGGAGGACTGGGCGGCGGAGGCGAAGCCGCCGTCGGTGCCGAACTTCCAGCCGGTCAGGCCGAGTCGGGGCGCCTTGCCGTTGCCCCGGTAGCGGACCTCGACGGTGAACGCCTGCTCGCTGTGGAGCGGTCGGGCAGGGGTGATGGTGAGCTCCTGGCCGCTCTTGCCGGGCGAGAGCTCCCAGGTGGCGGGGCGGCCCGCGACGGTGACGGACTCGATGGTGTGTCCGTCGGTGTCCAGGTTGAACGCGGAGAGGTCCTGGGTGGCCTTGGCGTTGATCTTCACGGTCGCGGAGAAGTCGTACGTCACCGGGGTGAAGTCGAAGGTCAGGTCGTAGTGGACGACCTGGTAGCCACCGTTGCCGAGGGTCGGGAAGAGCGGGTCGCCGACGCCGTCGGAGCCCGGCTTCGGGTCGAAGCCGTGCGACCGCGCGGAGGCGGGCGAACCGAGGACCGGTACGGCGACGGCTGCGGCCACCGCCGCGCCGCCGAGTCTGAGGGCCGAGCGTCGCGTCGTCACTTCTTCCCCTTCTGGAAGGCGTCCTCGAACTCGCCGCGGGCCTGCTCGCCGCCCTTGGCCAGGTAGTCCTTGACGAGCTGGTCGTAGGCGGACATGGGCTTACGGCCCGAGATGATGTCCTTGAGCGCGTCCTGCCTGAACGTGTAGAGGCTGCCGGAACCCTTCGAGTCCCAGGTGGGCGAGGAGTACTGGAGCGTCGGATCCTGCTCCATGATCGGAATCATCTTGGTGAAGGTGTCGTGGACGTGCCGGACGCCCTGCTCCGAGTCGGCGCTGAAGACTGCGGGGACGGCGGAAGCCATGAACTTCCACGGCACGGTGACGTCCTGGGCCCCCTGCTTGGTGAGGGCCGGGCTGCCCTTGGCGTCCCGGGTGAAGTCCTTGCCCTCGACGCCGTAGTTGATCAGCGTGTACTCCTGGCTGCCGAACGGCGAGGCCGCGAAGTCGGCGAGGGCCAGGATCTGCTTGACCCGGTCCCCGGACGCCTTCTTCACATGGGTGTTCTCCAGCTTGACGTTGTCCATCCAGGCGACGGGAGCGGAGCCGAACGGGACGAAGGGCCTCGGGTCGTACTTCGTGTCGATCGCCTTCATCGCGGCGGTGTAGCCGACACCGGACGCCAGGTAGGTGGGCATGCCGTCGTACACGTAGGCGCCCTTGCCGTTCTTGAACATGTCCGTGTACTGGGCTTTCTGTGCCCCGGTCATCTGGAGCGTGCCCGGGTAGAAACAGCCGGCTTTGTACAGCTCGCACGCGGTCTCCACGGCCTGGCGGTACTCCGGGGTCTCCAGGTCGGTGGTGAACTTGCCGGTCTTCTCGTCCAGCCGCCAGAAGTAGGGCGCGCCCGCCGACATGGCGAGTACGTTGGTGGCGCCCGCGATGATCGCGTACTGGTCCTTCTTGGGCCGGGTCAGTTCCTTGCAGACCTCGACGAACTTCGCCAGGTCGGTGATCTGGTCGAGGCTCGTGATGCCGACCTCTTCGAACAGGTCATGGCGGTAGAAGCCGGCGCCGCCGGTGCCGCTGCGGGCGATCGGGATGCCGTACAGCTTCCCGCCGAAGATCGCGGCCTGCCAGGCGCCCTTCGGGATCGCGGCCAGGTTCGGGTAGTCCTTGATCTTGTCCCCGGCGAGATACGGCGTCAGGTCGGCGCACTTGGCCTGCAGGAAGGCCGCCTTGTTGTCGACACCTCCGATCTCGGGGTACATGAAGAGGTCGGGCAGGCTGTCACTGGCGAGCATGGTGGAGAACTTCGTGCCGTAGTCGTCGGCGGGGACGGCGGTGATGTTCACCTGGCCGCCGAGGAGCTTCTCGATCTCCTGCCAGGCGGCGTTCTTGCCGCGTGCGGGCGGCGGCGGGGAGAAGGTCTCCATCGTCGCGCTGATCGGCTCGGCGCCCTTGAGCGGCGTGCCCTTCGTGGCCCGCAGCGGCTTGGCTGGGTAGCTGAAGAAACCCTGCGGAACACCGGCGGCGGTGCCCGCCAGGTCGGGCTTGAGGCCGATGTTGCGGACCGCGGTGTTCGGGAGCAGCGAGACGCTCTTGGCCTCCGCCTTCGCGGTCGTGCCGCCGTCACCGCAGGCGGCGAGCAGCGGGGCGGCGGCGAGTGAGAGACCGACGCCCGCACCCATGCGGAACAGTGCTCTGCGGTCGATGGGGGTGGAGCTCGACACCTGAATCTCCTTGGGAGAGGGGAAGGAAGGAGTGGGGGGCGGTGGCCGCGCTCAGCCCTTGACGGCGCCTGTGAGCACGCCCTTGGTGAAGTAGCGCTGCAGGAACGGATAGACGCAGAGGATCGGTACGACGGCGATCACCAGGACCGCCATCTGTACGGCCTGCTGCGGGGCGAGCACTTCGCCGGCCGAGGCCGCGTTCAGGCTCTGGCCCTGCAGGACATAGGTGCGCAGCACCATGGGCAGCGGCCACTTGTCGGAGTCGTTGAGGTACAGGAGCGCGTTGAAGAAGGCGTTCCAGTACGTCACCGCGTAGAAGAGGCTGATCACGGCGAGGACGGCCTTGGACAGCGGCAGGACGATCCGCACCAGGATGCGGAAGTCTCCGGCCCCGTCGACCTTCGCGGCGTCGTACAACTCCTCCGGCAGGTTCATGAAGAAGGACCGCAGGACGACCAGGTTGAAGGCGCTGACCAGGGTGGGCATGACGAGGGCCGCGTACGTGTCGTACAGGCCGAGGCCCTTGACCAGCAGGAAGTTCGGGATGATGCCCGCATTGAAGAGCATCGTGAACAGGGCCGTCATCAGGATGAAGCGGGAGCCCGTGACATCGCGGCGGGAGAGTCCGTACGCCATGCCGACGGTGACGAGCAGGCTCGCGAGGGTGCCGAGGACGGTGATGCCGACGGAGACGATCAGCGCGCGGGTGACGACTCCGCCGGTGAAGATGGTGCGGTAGGCGTCCAGGGTGGGGTGGTCCGGCCACAGGACGAGACCGGAGCTCTTGATGATGTCGGTCTGCGAGGCGAAGCTCGTGCCGATGACGCCGACCAGCGGATAGGCGACGGCGAGGACGACCACGACGACGGCGAGCGCCTTGGCGATCTGCCCGATGCGGGTCGGGCGCTCCATCCACGGGGGCCGGCCCTCGGACGCGCGGATGGTGGCGGGCCGGGGCGCCGGTGCGGTGGATTCCGTCGTGGCGCGCGTTTTCTCAGCGGTCAGCACCGCGGTACACCCCTTCGTGGCCGAGTCGGTGGGCGAACTTGTTGGCGCCCAGGACGAGTGCGGTGCCGATGACCGCCTTGACGAGTCCGACGGCGGCGGCGACGCCCCAGTCGTTGTCCTTGATTCCGTGGTAGTAGACGTAGGTGTCCAGGACCTCACCGGCGTCCGGGCCGACCGCGTCGCGCTGGAGCAGGATCTGCTCGAAGCCGACGGAGAGGATCTGCCCGAGGTTGAGGATCAGCAGCAGGATGAGTACGGGGGCGATGCCGGGCAGGGTCACGTGCCACAGGCGGCGCCGCGGACCCGCACCGTCGATCGCGGCCGCCTCGTACTGCTGCTTGTCGATGTTCAGCAGCGCGGCAAGGATGATGATCGTGCCCCAGCCGGCGTCCTTCCAGGCCACTTGGAGGGTGAGCAGCCACGGGAAGGCGCCGGGGTCGCTCATCATGTCGTAGCGCGGCAGCCCCAGTCCGCTCAGTACGTCGGGCAGGAGGCCGGCACCACCCAGGATCTGCTGGAAGATCGAGACGATGATGACCCAGCCGATGAAGTGCGGCAGGTAGACGACGCTCTGCACGAAGCGCCTGACACGGTCGCTGGCGATGCTGTTGAGCAGCAGGGCCAGGGCGATCGGGATCGGGAAGAAGAACACCAGCTGGACGAGGGCGATCTCCAGCGTGTTGAACGTCGCGGACCAGAAGGCCGGCTCACCGAACGCCGCGGAGAAGTTGGCGAACCCCACCCAGACGCTGTGCATGTACCCGAGGTACGGCTGGTAGTCCTGGAACGCCACCACATAGCCGAGCAGCGGCACGTAGTGGAAGACCACGAAGTACAGCAGGCCGGGCAGGGTGAGCAGCAGCATCACCCGGTCCCGCTTGATCCGCTGCCAGAGCGTCAGCCGGTGCTGTGCGACGACGGCCTGGGCAGCGGGCGGGGAGGGTGTTCCGGCCTTCTGTCGCCGTTTCTCCCGCGGCAACGGGGGTGCTGTTTCAGCCATGGTGCGTCCTGTTCGGCTGGGTGGCGCATGGTGAGCCTTCTGGGGCCGCAAGTTAGTAAGCGGTTAACCCAAGCGTCAAGAGATCCAGCCGAAAGTCGTCGAGACACGATGCTCCAACCAGCAATTCCCGCCCAGAGAATCGACAAAAATGCTTCCGAACAGGACAGTTGGGGTGGCCACGAGCTTGACGGTCGGCCATCAGGCTCCCTAGCGTGCCGGTCATTCCATAGAACGCGATTACTATCCGGAGGCAGGGTGCGAACCACCGAAGAGGCACCGGCTCATTCCGGTAGCGATGCCGCGGCACCGCACCCACGACGGCCGCGCACCGTCCTGGTCATGAGCCCCGGACTGCTCGACGACGTCTTTCCGCCACCGGTACGAGCCCGTCTGGAGGAGACCGCCGACCTGCTCGCTCCCTCCGTCATCAGCGAGTTCGACTCCCCGGACGCCTCGGCGGCGCTGGGCGTCGCCGAGGTCCTGCTCACTGGCTGGGGCTGCCCGCCCGTCGACGCCGCACTGCTGGACCGGGCGCCCGCGCTGCGTGCCGTGATCCACGCCGCCGGCACGGTGAAAACGTTTCTGTCCCCGGCCGCGTTCGACCGAGGGATCGTCGTCTCCTCGGCCGCCGCCGCCAATGCCGTACCGGTCGCCGAATTCACCCTGGCGGCGATCATCATGGGCGCCAAGCGCGTCTTTCCGCTGGCCGGACTCTTCCGCACCCGGCGCACCCACCGCACCGGCGCCGACCTCGACCGCCAGCACTGGCTCGGCACGCACGGCCTGACCATCGGCGTGGTCGGGGCGTCCCGGATCGGCCGCCGGGTCATCGAACTGCTCCGGGTCCTCGACGCGGACGTGCTGCTGTACGACCCGTACGTCAGCCGGGCCGAGGCGGAGCGGCTCGGTGTCACCGCGACCGACCTGGACACCCTGGTGGCGACCAGCGACGTGGTCACCGTCCATGCCCCCGACACCCCTGAGACCCGCGGCATCATCGACGCCAGGCGGATCGGCCTGATGCGGCCCGGCACCCTGCTGGTCAACACGGCGCGCGGCCCTCTGGTGGACACCGAGGCACTGACCGGCCACCTGGTCAGCGGGCGTCTGGACGCGGTCCTCGATGTGACGTCGCCCGAGCCACTGCCGGACGGCCACCCCCTGTGGGACCTGCCCAATGCCTTCCTCACCCCGCATCTGGCGGGCGCCCAGGGCAACGAGGTGGGGCGGCTCGGGGCACTCGCCGTCGACGAGCTGACGCGGTACGCGGGGGGCATCCCGTTCGACCACCCGGTGCACCGGGCCGACCTGGGGAGGATCGCATGAGCTCCGTCCCGGCGCAGGCTCTAGGCTCGGCGTCACACAACAGTCACCAGGGGGTGAGCCGGATGCGCCGGCAGAGCACAGCCGCGGACGGACAACGGCGCGCGACGGTCACCGATGTCGCCCGGCGCGCTGGCGTCTCGACGGCCACGGTCTCCCGCGTACTGAATCGCAACTACCCGGTCGCCGAAGCGACTCGGGAGCGTGTCGAGACCGCGATGCGCGAACTCGGCTATGTCGTCAACGCCCACGCGCGTGCGCTGGCCGGCGTCTCCAACCGCACCGTCGGCATCATCGTCAACGAGGTCATCGACCCGTTCTACGCGTACATCGCCCGCGGTGTGGAACGGGAGGCGGCGCTCGGCGGACGGCTCTGCCTGGTCTGCTGCACCCAGGGCGACCCGCAGCGCGAGCTGGCCTTCATCGATCTGATGCACGAGCGGAGGGCGGACGCCGTGGTCGTGGTCGGCGGTTCCCTCGCGGACCGCGGCTACACCACCGAGCTGGCCCGCAGGGCGCGCGAGCTGGACGCGGGCGGATCGAAGCTCGTGCTGTGCGGCAGGTCGCCGCTGGGCGAGCAGGCTCCGATCGTCGCGGTCGAGTACGACAACGAGGGCGGCGCCTTCGCCATCACCGACCATCTGCTGATGCAGGGGCACGAGCGAATCCTCTACCTCGGCGGCCCTCCCAAGCTCTCCACCACCCGCGACCGGCTGGCCGGGCACCAGCGGGCCCTGGAACTGCGCGGTGTCGCCATGGACCCCGAGCTCGTCCAGCCCGGCGCCTTCAGCCGCAACTTCGGGTACCGACGGATGGCGGAACTGCTGCGGGACGGGCCGGACTTCACCGCGGTCTTCGCCGCCAACGACATGGTGGCGGCGGGCGCGGCGCAGGCCCTGGAGGAGGCCGGGGTCCGGGTGCCGAAGGACGTGTCCCTGGTGGGCTACGACGACATCCCGGTGGCTCAGGAGCTGCGGCCGCGGCTGACCACCGTCCACATTCCGCTGGAGGAGATGGGGCGTCAGGCGGTACGGCTCGCGGTCACCGGCGGGGACGAGGACGACTGGCGCGAGCCGACCACGGGCGCGCTGCGGCTCGGGACCCACATCGTGGTACGCGATTCCGTTGCGCCACGGCGCGGCCGGTCCCCCCGCATGTGACCGGTTACTTCCCGCCTGTCCGCAGTTGGCCATAGAAAATCACAGTAACTTCGCGACTCCCCTTGCGGCTCGATAGCAACCGCTTACATGCTGGCGCCGAGCAGCACCCGTTCCGCACGCTTCCGCCCCTCACTCGTTTCTGCAGGGAGAGTTCCGCATGCGCACAACCACTGACTCCGTCGGCTCCGCCACCGCCCCCTCCTCCGCCTCCTCCCTCGTCGGGCGGCGTTCCGTGCTCGCCGCCGCGGCCGGAGCCGGCGCGGCGATCGCCCTGGGCGCGGGCACGGCCCGAGCCGCGACGGCCGGCGCCGCCTCCGGTCCGGGCGCGGGCCGTCCGGTCCGGCTGACCCTGACCGCGCGGCCGGCCGCCGAGGCCGAGCGGCTGCGGCTCGGACAGGCTCTGCGCGGCTCGGAGTTCCAGCCCACCGGCCTGTACGTCCCGGCCGGTACCCCGCTCTCGCTCACCGTCCAGCCGTACGACGATCTGCTGCCCACCCTGTGGATCGGTGCCTGGGACTACTACGGCGAGATCACCGAGCCCCGGAGCTACCCGCTGACCGCGGGCGCCAATACCGTGACGGACCCGCACGGCGGCCCGGTCTACCTCACCCTGACGGGCCGTGGCGAGCGTGCCGGTGTGCTGGTCCGCTCCGGTGCCGTCGCCATGCCGGTCTTCGCCCTGGGGCGCACCGCCGAGGCCGGCTACCAGCAGCAGCTGGACACGCTCACCGCGTCGCCGTACGTCGAGCTCCACGCCCCGCACACGATCATGACGCTCACCCGCGAGGGTGCGCTGCTGTACCGCGACGAGGACCATGCCGCCCTGCTCGGGCTGGTCGAGACGATCATCGACTCGCATGCCCGGATCAGCGGTCTCGACGGTTCCAAGCCGGTGCACCGCCGCAAGGCGGGGCCGTACCACTTCACCGAGGTCAGCAAGGTGCCGGCCGGTGTCGGCGCCTACGCCACCCACGGCTACAACGGCTTCCCGCGGGCCTATCTCGACCGGGCCACGACGGTGGAGGGGCTGCGCACCCGCGGCTGGGGCCTCTACCACGAACTCGGCCACCTGCATCAGCAGTTCGCCTACAAGCCCGGCGGTCTGACCGAGGTCACGGTCAACATCTACTCGCTGGCCGCGCAGCGCACCCTGAAGCAGCCGTCCAACCTCCTCACGGTCGATGCGACGACGGGACTCACCTACTTCCAGTCCGCACAGGGCAAGTTCGGTACGGCCGGGCTGAGTTACGAGAAGTCGTTCGGCGCCTACGAGCAACTCGTCCCGCTGCGCCAGCTGGAACTGGCCTTCGGTGACGACTTCTGGCCCCGGCTGCACAAGCTGGTGCGCGAGGAGAACCCGCAGTCCCAGTACACGGAGAACGACAAGCGCTACCGGGCCCTCGCCACCTACTCCAGCCGCATCGCCGGTTACGACCTCACGGACTTCTTCGTGAACACCTGGGCGTTCCCGATCGACGCCACCGGCAGAGCGGAACTGGCCGCCCTGAACCTGCCGAAGCCCCCCGTCGACCCGTCCACGCTGGCCGACTGACCGAGGCGAGAGAGGGACCACCATGAACCTCAGCAGAAGGACTCTTCTCGCGGCGGGCACCGCCACGGCCGTCACGGCCGGGACGATGCTCATGACGTCGGCGGGCGCCGCGCAGGCACGGCCCGTCGTGGCCGCGTCCGACAGGGCGACGGCGTCAGCAGACTTCGACACCCTGCTCCAGCGGGCCGAGACGCTGCTCACCGGCGGCGGGTTCGACCCGTCCGACAGCGACTTCACAGCAGCGCTCGCCGCCCTGGACAGCACGGCCGAGGGGCTCTGGAACACCCTCGACCGCGGTGCCGGCCGGACCGCGCTCTGGTCCGACCTCGCCCCGCTCACCGACCCGGGGAACTTCGGTCAGAGTTACACCCGGCTGCGCACCGTCGCCACCGCCTGGGCCACCGAGGACACCTCTCTCGCCGGGAGCGCGGAGGTGGCGGACGCCCTCGTCGCCGCACTGCGTTTCACCTACGACATCGCGTTCAACCCGGCCAAGCGCGAAACCGGCAACTGGTGGTTCTGGGAGATCGGCGCCCCGCGCGCCCTGATGGACTGCTCCGTCCTCCTGCGCGAGAGGCTTCCCGCAGCCGATCTGGCGGATTATCTGGCGGTCGTCGACCGCTTCTGCCCGGACGCGGACCGCCGTACCAACTCCCCCACCCTCGCCGAGACCGGCGCCAACCGCACCGACAAGGCCGTCATCGTGGCGCTGCGCGGGCTGCTGGGGCAGGACGCCGACAAGCTCGTCTCCGCCCGTGACGCGCTCTCCGACGTGCGCGACTCGGGGCGCAACAGCCTCTTCCGTTATGCGAGTTCGGGTGACGGCTTCTACGAGGACGGTTCGTTCGTCCAGCACGACGTGGTCGCCTACACCGGTTCGTACGGCATCGTGCTGCTCAATGGCACCGCCTATCTGCTGGCGCTCCTCGCGGGCTCCGAGTGGGCGGTCGCCGACCCGGACGTGTCGGTGATGTACGAGGCCGTCGAGCGGACCTTCGCCCCGGTGATCTTCGACGGACTGATGATGGACTCGGTGCGCGGCCGGGCGATCTCCCGGGAGCGCGCCGGTGACCACCGCGACGGTGCGACGGCCCTCGCCGCGATCCTGCTCCTCGCGTCCGGCGCCCCCGCCGCGTACGCGGGCCGCTGGCGGGCGCTGGTCAAGGGCTGGCTGACCCACAACCGCACCACGCCTGTCACGGCCCTGGCGACGCTGCCCCAACTCGCCCTGGCCAAGGCAGTGCTGACCGACCGTGCGATCGAGGCCGAGCCGCGCACGACGGGACACTTCGTCTTCGCCGACATGGACCGCGTCGTGCACCGCCGCCCCGGATGGGCCTGCGCGCTGTCGCTGTCGTCGAAGCGGATCTCCGCGTACGAGGCGGGCAACGGCGAGAATCTGCACGGCTGGTACACCGGCGACGGCATGACGTATCTGTACGACGGCGACGACCTGGGGCAGTTCAACGACGGCTTCTGGCCCACCGTCGATCCATACCGGCTCCCCGGCACCACCGTCGACACCCGGCAGCGGTCCGATCTCGGCACGGGCGCCGGTACGTCCACCTACCGTCCGGCGAACGCCGTCGCGGGCGGGGCCGTGCTGGACGGCCGGTACGGGGCCGCCGCGATGGAGGTGATCGGCGCCCAGGGCACCACACTGAGGACCAAGAAGTCCTGGTTCCTGCTGGACAACGCGGTGATCGCGCTCGGCACGGGCATCACCGGGAGCGACGGCCGGACGGTGGAGACGATCGTCGAGAACCGCAATCTCGGCACGGACGGCCGGCACCGGCTGCTGGTCGACGGTGTCCGGCACCCCGTCGAGCAGGGCTGGACCCAGGACTTCGACCGCGCCCGGTGGGCGCATGTCGAGGGCGTCGGCGGCTATGTCTTCCCCGAGGGGACCGCCCTGCGCGCCCTGCGTGAGCAGCGCACCGGCACCTGGCGGGCCATCAATACCGGAGCGGACACGGGCGGCGGCACCGATCCCGTCACCCGGCGCTATCTCACGCTCTGGGTCGACCACGGCCTCTCCCCCACCGACGCCCGGTACGCCTATGTGCTGCTGCCCGGCGCGTCGGCGGCGGCAACCTCGGTCTGGTCACACTCCCGACCGGTCCGGATCGTCGCGAACGACACCACGGCGCAGGCCGTCGAGGTACGCCGGGAAGGGTTGACGGCGGTGAATTTCTGGGGCGCCGGAACCGCGGCCGGGATCACGGCCTCCGGCCCGGCTTCGGTGCTCGTGCGGCGCCGGGGCACGCGCCTGTCCGTCGCGGTCGCCGACCCGGGCCGGACGCTCACCACGCTCTCGGTCGAGCTGCCGTTCCGTGTCCGGTCCGTGGTGGACGCCGATGACACGGTGAGCCTCGTCCCGGGCCGCAGGCCCTTTCTCACCGTCGCCGTGGGCGGCTCACGCGGCCACACCCACCGGGCCGAACTCATCCAGTAACCCGCCTTCGCACCCGTTTTGAGGAGCAGCACCACCATGTCCGTCGCACCGCATCTGCAACTGCCGCCGCCCGACCGGCTCCTGTCGTCACGCACCGGCTGGACCCGGGCCCACTGGGAGGTGACGGCCGACCGGATGCTGGACGCGCTGGTACCGTACGCGACACCCGGCTTCGCGCAGTACCGGCTGCCCGGCAGGCGCAGCTGGTCGGGTGTCGTCTGCGACGGGCTGGAAGGGTTCGCCCGGTCGTTCCTGCTCGCCGCCTGCCGGATCGCGGGCGCGGGCGGGGCGGTCGACCCCGCGCTGATCGAGCGGTACACGGCGGGACTGGCCGCGGGCACGGACCCCGGGAGCGGCGAGTCGTGGCCGCGGCTGACGGACTGTTCGCAGCAGATGGTGGAGGCGGCGTCGGTCGCGGTCGCGCTGCACGAGACCCGGCCGTGGATCTGGGGCCGGCTGGACGCCCGGGTGCAGGAGCGGGTCGTCGACTGGTTCTCCGGTTTCGTCGGCGGACGCACCTGGGACAACAACTGGCGACTCTTCCAGGTGGTGTCCGAGCAGTTCCTCGCCTCGGTCGGCGCCCCGTACAGCCGCTCGGACATCGAGAGCAATCTGGACAGGATCGAGGACTGGTACGTCGGTGACGGCTGGTACACCGACGGGGACGGCCGCAATTTCGACTACTACATCGGCTGGGCCATGCATCTGTACCCGCTGCTGTGGTCGCGGATCGCGGGCCCCGACGACGGCGGCCGGACCGAGGTCTACCGGCAGCGGCTCAGCCGCTTCCTGGAGGACTACCCGCACTTCTTCGGATCGGACGGTGCGCCGGTCCACCAGGGCCGGTCGCTGACGTACCGGTTCGCCGCGCTCGCACCGGTGTGGATGGGGGCGCTCGCCGACTGCACCCCGCTGGCGCCGGGGCTCACGCGCCGACTCGCCTCGGGCACGATGCGGCACTTCGCGGAGCGCGGTGTACCGGACGAGCGGGGGCTGCTGCCGCTCGGCTGGTACGACACGTTCCTGCCGAGCACCCAGCCGTACTCCGGCCCCGCCTCGCCGTACTGGGCGAGCAAGGGCTTCCTCGGACTGCTGCTCCCGGCGGACCATCCGGTGTGGACGGCCCGCGAACTCCCCCTGCCCATCGAGGAGTCCGACCAGTACACCGCGCTGCCCGCCCCCGGCTGGCTGCTGCACGGCACCCGCGACGACGGCATCGTGCGGCTGATCAACCACGGCAGCGACCACAATCCTCCGTACGACGAGGCGGACGATCCGTCCGAGGGCACCCACGATCCGCACTACGCAAAGCTCGCCTACTCGACGGCGACGGCGCCCGAAGCCGCCCCGCACGCCGTGGCTCGCTCCGTCGACGGCCATCTGGCGCTCGTGGCCCCGGACGGCACCCCGTCGTCCCGGCGCCGCATCCATCCGCTGCGTTGCGAGGGCCGCGTCGCCGCCTCCTGGTACGCGGCCCGGCTGCCCGGTGACGACCGGCCGTACCGGATCGGGACGACGAGTGTGCTGCACGGCGGGTGGGAGATCCGGGTGCACCGGGTCGAGGCGCCCGAGGGAGCGGTGGTGCGGGAGGGCGGCCACGCGGTCGCTCATGTGGAGAGCCCCTTCGCCGTGTCCGGTCCCGACTGGGCACTCGCCCGTACGGCCGACGGCCTGAGCAGCGCCCTGGTCGCGCTGCACGGCTGGGACGGTGGGACCGAGGGCGCCGACGTGGCACGTGATGTCCAGTCCAACGCGTACGGACCGCGCTCCGCGATCCCCTATCTGCGCAGCCGGCCGCATCCGGGCGGGCGGAGCATCCATGTGTCGCTGGTCGCCCTCTCCCGGGACGCCGTGCATCCGGAGGCGCTGCGCGACTCGGTGCGGGTGCGGACGGGTGCGGACTCGGTGGTGCTGACGTTCCTGGACGGGACGACGGTCGAGGTCTGACGAACGGGGCCGGTCGATTCCTGAGGTCCGCGTCGGGTCCTGAGGTCCGCGTCGATTCCTGAGGCCGGTCGAGTGGCGGGCCGTGGTCGACGCCGCGCCACGTTGATGCTCCACCGGGGCCGGGTTCACGCCACCCCCGCACGCCGCTCGTGGCCGACCGGCGTCCACTCACTCTCCGGGCCGCCCGGCCGGCGTCTCAGATTCCGAGGCGGTTGCCCTCTCGCTGATCGATGTGCCCGACAAGTTCCTGCGCCAGGGACTTGATCGTGTCCAGCCCTGCCCTGCCCCAGGGCCGGGGCACGGTGTCGACGGCGCAGACGGCGCCCAGGGCGACGCCCGTGCGGTCGATGAGGGGCGCGCCGAGGTAGGAACGGATACCTATGTCGTCGACCACCGGATTTCCGGCGAACCTCGGGTAGTCGCAGACGTCCTCCAGGACGAGCGCCTTGCGCCGTACGACGACATGCGGGCAGTAGCCGCGGTCCAGGGCCACATACCGGGCGCCGCGGCCACTGGCCGCGGCCGTGGCGCCCAGGTCGGAGCCCTTGTTCGCGCCGGCCGGGGTGTGCAGTCCGGCGAAGAACTGCCGGTTCCCGTCGATGAAGTTGACCATCGAGAAGGGCACTTCGGTCACTTCGGCCACCCGGTCGGCGAAGGCGTCGAAGTTGTCGAAGGAGGCGTCGCTGCGCTCCCCGAGGCCCAGGGTCCGCAGCCGCTGCGTACGGACGCGGGCGTCGCGGTCGACGGGCGTGAGCAGCAGCCGGTCGGCGACGTATCGGGTCACGGGTGGGCTCCGAAGCCGGACATCGGGGCCGGTACGGAGGTGGCGTTGATCAGGTGCTGGACCAGTGTGACCAGTGCCCCGGTGCCGGAGCTGGCGATCCGGGCGTCGCAGAGTACGACCGGCACGTCCGCCCCCAGGTCGAGTGCGGCCCGCACCTCCTCGGGCGCGTAGCGGAAGGCGCCGTCGAACTCGTTCACCGCGACGATGAATCCGATGCCGCGCCGCTCGAAGAAGTCGACGGCGGCGAAGCACTCCGCGAGCCTGCGGGTGTCCGCGATCACCACCGCTCCGAGCGCGCCCTGGGAGAGCTCGTCCCACATGAACCAGAAGCGTTCCTGGCCGGGGGTCCCGAACAGATAGAGGACATGCTGCTCGTCGAGCGTGATGCGGCCGAAGTCCATGGCCACGGTGGTGGAGCTCTTGGACTCGATGCCGTCGAGACTGTCGGTCGCCGCGCTGACCTGGGTCAGCAGCTCTTCCGTGCTCAGTGGCGCGATCTCACTGACCGCGCCGACGAACGTCGTCTTGCCGACGCCGAACCCACCTGCCACCAGCACCTTGAGCGCGACGGGAAAGCCTTCGCAGCCGCCCGATCGGTCGCTGCCACCGGAGTCGTAGGTGCTGCCGGAGTCATAGCTGTCGTCGTAAGCCATCGAGCACTGCCTCCAGCAGGGATCGGTCGGTGGGCATGTCATGGAAGGCCGGCGGATGCGCGGTGACCGCCCCGCAGTCCACCAGGTCGGATACGAGCACCTTGGTGACGACCGCGGGCAGCCGTAGCTGGGCGGCGATCTCGGCCACGGAGGTGGGACCGCCGCACAGCCCCAGCGCCACGGAGTGCTCGGGACCCAGATGCGTCTGCGGCTCAGTCCCCGTGGCCATCACCAGGGAGAGCAGGTCGAGCACGGTCGTCGGACGGGTGCGGCCGTTGCTCACCGTGTACGGGCGGATGAGCCGGCCGGCCGCGTCGTCGAGCAACGGCCCGTCCTGTGGGACCGACACCCTCAAAGTCCCGTGGGGCTCGGGGCCCCGGCCGCTTGTCTCGCCGGAGTCATCAGGTAAGGCCGGACGCTCTTGACCAGCATGGTCATCTCGTAGCCGAGCACCGCAGGGTCCGCCTCCCGGCCGGCGAGTACGGCGAGGCAGGTACCCGACCCGGCGGTGGAGACGAACAGCAGCGTCGAGTCGAGCTCGACCACCACCTGGCGTACGTCGCCGCTGTCGCCGAAGCGCGCGCCGGCGCTGCGGCCGAGTGAGTACAGGCCCGCGGCCAGCGCCGCCATGTGATCGGCGCTGTCGGCGTCCATGCCATGGAGGGACTTCACCAGTCCGTCGGCGGAGAGGAGGACAGCGCTGCGTGTGTACGGCACGCGCTGGACCAGTCCGCTCAGCAGCCAGTCGAGGTCCGAGACCTGACCGGACGGCATATCGGTCGCCATGGTGCATCTACTCCTTGGAGGTGTTCGCTTCGAGAGGGTCGGTGGCCGGGGCCGGGGCCGGGGCCGGAACGGGGGCCTGGTGGTACGGGGCGGCGGTCGCCGTCCGTCCCCGGACCGGCAGCGGGACCTGGGGCCGCCAGGCCTGGGAGGGCGCCGATTCGTGGTGCATGTCCGGGGCCGGGTCGGTGTCCGTCTCTGACTCGGTGCGGGCCTCGGCCAGTTCGATGCCCCGCCGGAAGGCCGCCATGAGACCCGGATCGTGCAAGGCCTGTTCGTCCTCGGCGCGTGGGACGGGTGCCTCTCTGAGCTGCGGAACCAGATGCTCCTGATGGGCGCGCCTGGGAAGTTGCGGCCGGCCCATGGTGCCGCGTACGACGCCGGGCTCGCAGTGTTGCGACGCGGGGGCGTCGTCCGTGCGCCGGATTCCGGGTCGGGCCTCGGCCGGGGTCGGACGATCGAGGCGCTCGGCGCGCAGGGGGAGCGGTGGGGCTTCGTCCTGGCGACGCGCCTGCTGGGGTGGCTGATGCAGACGCAGCGGCTGGCTGGGGACGTAGGGCTGCCGGTCGGTTCCGGCCTGCGGACCGGGTGCCGGGCCGGGGCTCAGGCTCGGATCCGGCCTGCGGTGGCTGCCCGGGTCGTCCTCGGCGGGTGGGCGGTGCACGGGTCCCGGGGGCGGGACCGGAGCCGCGTCGCTCCCGGCCGGGGCGTCCGCGTCCGCGCCCAGCAGGCACTGCGGGAGGACGAGTACGGCCTGTGTGCCTCCATAGATGTTGCTCTGCAGCCGGACCGCGATGCCGTGCCGCCGGGCGAGCGACGCGACGACGAACAGGCCGATCCTGCCGTCCTGCAGGAGTCGGGCCACACTGACCCGGTCGGGGTCGGTCAGCAGGGCGTTCATCCGCCTCTGCTCGTCGCCGGGCAGGCCGAGGCCCCGGTCCTCGACCTCGAGCGCCAGCCCGGCGGTGACCTGCTGGGCGCGCAGCAGCACTTGGGTGTGCGGGGCGGAGAACACGGTGGCGTTCTCCACCAGTTCGGCCAGCAGATGGATCACATCGGCCACGGCGTGACCGCGCAGGGTGCCGTCGATCGGGGGTACGAGTTTGACCCGTGGGTACTGCTCGACCTCGGCGATCGCCGAGCGCAGGACCTCGGTCATGGTGACCGGGTTGCTCCACTGCCGCCGCGAGACGGCGCCCCCGAGCACGGCGAGGTTCTCGGCGTGCCGGCGGATGCGGGTGGCGAGATGGTCGACCTGGAAGAGGCCCTTGAGCAGATCGGGGTCCTCGACCTCGTGCTCCAGCTCGTCGAGCAGTTGGATCTCGCGATGCACCAGTGACTGCAGACGGCGGGCGAGGTTGACGAAGACCTCGACCTTCTGTTCCTCGCCGGCGTGATCGGGGAGCCGGGACGCCTGCACGACGGCGGCCACGGCGGCCTCCTGCTGGCGGCCGAGTTCCTGCGCGAGCAGCTCGAAGGCGTCGCTGCCGGGGGCGGCGGGCGGAGCGGGCCGTCGTGCGGGTACGGGCTCACCGTTGCGGAGCTGTTCCACCACACGCTGCAGTTCGGCCTGGCCCTGTGCGCTGGCCCTGCGCAGGGCCAGACAGCGGCCGAAAACAGTGGTGGCGACGCGGTTGGCGGCGAGGTACGCGGACAGTACGGCGGCGAGGGCCAGTGCGCCGGCCACGCCCAGGGCGCTCCACAGTTCCGTCGTCGGCCGCGCGCCGGTGGTGCGGACGGTGAAGATGACCGCCGCGGCGCCGCTCAGCACGGCGGCGACGGTCGGCAGCACCGCCGTGCGCAGGACCTGGGGGCGTATACGCGCCTCGGGGGATGGCTGGGTGGCGCGCGGCCTCGCCGTGGCCGAGTGGGAATGGGCACCGGGTCGGCCGTGCCGTCCGCCCTCTCGGCGTTCCGGTCGCCCTTCGGGTGCGCGAAGTTGAGACATCAGTGTCCTCGGTACGTGGGGCACCAGGAATCGGCGTTCATGTGGTGGCACCTACGGTGGTCGGTCAGGCTCGGTTCATCGGTCGGGCAGGCTCGGCAGTCATGAGCCCACCGTTGATCACCGAGCACACACAGTAGTCGTCAATCACGTATGCGCAACGGGCAGTTGTCGAACTTGCCCGCCATCCGTCCCACTCTGGTATGAGCTTTCGCACAGTCGACCGAAAACTCCGCATTGACACCTGGTCGGCGGACACTCGAACGGCCTACGGCGGCGAGTTCCTGAGCGCATGGAACGGCCAGGCCCGTCCGGTCGTGCGCCGGACGGGCCTGGCCGTCTGTCGTTGCGCCGTCGTTGCGCGTCGCGTGATCCGTATTCCCACCGGTCCCGGGACTCGTGGGACCAGGGGCCGCCGGCCCGATGGCTGACCCGCCCTGCTCCCCACAGCTGCAAGGCGGCATGCTCAGGATGGCGTGGCACCGGCGAACACCCCGGTCCGGTCCGACACCACCACGCCCGAAGAATCAGGCGATATCCCCGCCCCACGCACTTCGTGCTCCTTGATGGACGAGAAGACACGCAAAGAGGAAGTGCTTCCTGGCCATCAGACCCGCGCTCCCCCGGCGGGCCGTGTCCGGTCCTCGGCCGGGGACCGGACACGGCCCGCCAGGGCTGGGAATGCCGCCAGGCCGCCCCGCACCCCGATGCTCTCCTCCCCCCACTGACGACAAGGAGGGGAAGAGAGGGGGTGACGACGCTTCAGCGAGCAGGAAACAGATGCTGACCTGGGCGAACGCGGGAACTCACCACCATTGACACCGAAGCGCGAGGTCGCACCTGCCCCCGTTTTGGCTCACCCGCCGCGATCCTGTCACTTCCGGTCGAAGGAGAGCCATGTACCGGCGAGGTCCTGCTGACCCACCCCGGGCCTGGACCAGTCGCAGACACCGTCCCGGAAGATCGCCTTCAGATCCCTGAACTGGCCTTCGGTCACTGGCACTCGGTAGTCCGAGCGGATCACGGGACGCTTGCGGCACTTGACGATGTCGTTCGCCACATCGGCTCCGGCGACCATCCGCGGCGATGTCCACACCGGATAGAGGGTGTTGCACTCGGTGTTGTTGATCCCCTCAACCTGGGGCTCCGTGATCTTCTTCGCACCGATGCCACGGGTCCAGCAGGCGTCCGTGAGACCCTGCGGCTTGTGGCGGACGATCTTCTCGATGGGGGCGTCGTTGCCGGAGTCTCCCTTGATGCCGGTGAGCCACTGGTCCATGTCGGACAGCATCCCGGCGAGAGTGAATCCGTGCCCGTTGGAGCGGGTGAGCATGACCTGGTTGGCGTGGGTGCCGTTGGCCTTGTCCAAGCGCGCCCGGGTGGAGAAGGAGTGGAAGCGCATGTGCATGTCGCCGGCCTCCGCGTCGTCCGTGTAGTCGCGGTAGTCGATGATCGGAACGTCGGCGAGGCCGGCACCGCCGTTCAGCATGCGACCCGTGCGGTAGGCCGTCCGTACCGCCTTGAGATCGGCTACGGTGCGCTCCGCGGCGGGCTTGGCGTCGTCGTCGAGGCCGCCGATACGCCGGTTCAGGCCGATGAACTGGTCCATGTCGATGGTCCCCTTGTTCAGGGCCTCAAGTCCGTACTGGATACCCGTGTTGTCGAGCGGCCTGCGCGCCTTCCCTGTCTCCGGTACCTCGCCGTAGACGTTCACGGTATGGCTGTAGACGTCACAGCGGGCACCGTCCGGGTTGGTGTCGGGGTCGTAGCGCTGTCCCTCGGGCAGTTGGGGCGGGCAGAACACCGTAGGGTCGATACGGCCGCCGGCCCTGGCCAGGCTGCCGATGCTCTCCCACTTGCCGAACCCGGAGACCGCCTTCTGCTGCTCCTTGGTGAACGCGTCCGGCGCTACTTCCTTGAAGTAGTGGTTCAGTAGCTGGGCGTCGCTGAGCGTGTGAATCGTCCCGAAGCCGACGTCGGGGAAGCTGCAGCCGGAGAGGATGCCGTCCAGCAGACCCGGATAGTTGTCGGCGATCTGGTGGGTCTGGTACGAGCCGCCGGAGCAGCCGTTTCCGATGGTGAAGGCCGGGTCGCCGTACGTCTCCACGAAGCGTTCCTTGACCATGCTCATGGTCTCGGCCGCCAGCAGGTCGTTGCAGTTGTTGCCGAAGACGTTCAGCGTGGACGATGCGACACCATAGCCCTTGCTCAGATACGTGTCGTTCATGATGCCGGCGGTGTTGCGGCCCTGGACGTACCAGCCGCTGTTACAGCCCCCACCGAAGCCGTACACGAGGCGCCCGTTCCAGCCCGGCCCACGCTGCAGCGGGTCGGGGGTGCCGGACTTCGGGTCGTGCAGCACGGCCGTCTCGTAGATACCGCGGTTGATGGTGCCGGTCTCGACGCGGACGATGTACGGCACCTCCTTGCCCGCGCTCGTCTTGGCGGTAGCCAGATCGGCGGGACGGACGTTCTGGTCGGGCAACGGAACGAACTTGCCGGCCGTGGTGCGATACATGTAATCGACGCGGGTCTTGACCGAGCAGTCCTTGTCGATCGGCTGCCCGAGGGTGCCGCCGGTGACCGTCTTGAATTCGGCGGTGTCACAGACGAACGGCTGCTCGTGCGGCCCGGCGAACACCGGCCCCGTGATGGGGTGGTTCTTCAAGGTCAGTTGTCCGGTGCCCGCACCCTGAGCTCTGGCAGTGAGCCTGTTGTCGCCCTTGGACAGCTCCTTCACCACGCCCATCAGCGCATTGTCGCCGGAGCGCCGGAAGCTCGAGGTCACGTCCCGGCCTTCCACCTCGACCTGGACTTTGTCGGCCGCTACGGAGGCGGGCACCTCGACACGTATCAGGGCGTCGTCTCCCGACACCGTGCCGGGCCGCGACGACACGACCGTCACCTGCAGCTTCTCGCGTTCCTGACTGCCGGCCGGCGTCGCCGACGCGCCTACCAGCACGCCCATGAACGCTATACCGGCAAGGCCCAGTTCGACCGGCCTCGCGGCTCCTCTGAACGACACGACGGAACTCGCCTCACTTCCTGAAGTCGGAGATCATACTCAGTGTGCAGACGCGGGCCGTGGGCCCGCCGGGACGGTGATGCGAATGTCCCGTTGTCATGGTGTGCGGCTTCCCAGCCGGTGACATGGGCATGGCACCTCTGGTGGCGTACGGGCGATACCTGCCGACGAGGCAGGTCTCTGGGTTGTGCCTCTTCGCTCGATGGTCGGGGTGCGCAGGAGCGTGCATGCTGGTGGAATGACTGAAGATCAGCCGCTGCCTCGGGATGAAGCGGCCCTCCGGCTACTTCGAGAGCGTCACGGGCTGCCATCCGAGGTTGCCCTGTGCGACGGCGAGATGCTGACCGTCTTCAACATCGCCCGGGGATACGAACTCCGTCGGCAGGCGCAGGGGTTGTCCGGAAAGGACCCGATCCTTGTCCGGCGTCCGCGGATGGGGCACAAGGGTTGTACGCGGCCTTCGATTCCGCAGGGGCGGTGGCGGGCCCGCGCGGCCGACCGACCCTGCCTCGCAACCAGTTGGTGAACGCCCCGTCCACCGTGTGCAAGTGCGGGCGCTCGGCTGTCGCGGCTGGTACCAGCGTGCCGCCCCCCGGTCGATGCCGGCGCCGATGCCGGGGCGGGCAGTTCGCTCAGCTCCACCCACCCCGGCGAGATCGTCGGCCGCGCGGTGAAGAGGCCGGCGATGGCCGGCTCGGGGTCGGTCTGGTGCTCCTGGATCGCCACATTGGGGCAGGCCGGGTTGAGTTGGAGCGAGGAGGCAGCGGTGACCGGGCCGAGCGGGTTGTGGGTGGCGAGCTTGATGTGGTGGGTCTCCGCCATTGCCGCGATCCTCTTCGCCTCGGTCAGGCCCGCGGCCACCCCGACGTCCACGCGCGCGAAATCGATGAGGTCGTCGTCGATGAGTGTCCTGAACTCCCATGCGGAGCCGTACTGCTCACCTGCGGCCGGCGGTACGCCGGTGCGGGCCCGCAGCATGCGGTAGCTGTCCGGGTTCTCACAGCGCAGTGGGTCCTCGACGAAGTACGGGCGGGCCGCCGCGATCTCCCGGCACGGAGTCAGCGCCTCCGACGGATCCAGGCGCGTATGGACGTCGAGGATCAGCTCCATCTCTTCGCCGACCGCGTCCCGCACCTGATGGAAGAGGTCGATCGCGTCGCGCAGGCAGCAGCGGGCGTTGAGCGTGCCGTCGGCGTCGTGCGGCGAGGCGAACCGCAGATGGCGCCGGCCCTGGGCGACCAGGTCGCGACAGCGGTCCAGGAACCACGCGCGGTCGTGGTAGCCGTCGCCGACATACACATAGGCGGGTACGTGATCACGCACCCGCCCACCGAGGAGTTCATGCACCGGTACGCCGAGCGCCTTGCCCCGGATGTCCCAAAGGGCCACATCCACTGCTGCGATGGCGGCGCCGAGTATGCGGTCGGCGGGGAAGAACCCGCGCCGGAACATCACCTGCCAGAGGTGCTCGATCCGTCGCGGGACCTCGCCGACGATCAGCTCCGCGAGGTGCTCGAGACCGCCCGCGACCGCCCGTTGGCGCGACCTGATGCCGACCTCGCCCAGGCCGTGGATGCTCTCGTCGGTGTCGACCACGACCAGCATCATGCTGTCGCCGTGGTCGGGAGAGTCAGCACTTCCAGGCCGGTGATCTTCATACCACTCCTCTATGAAAACGTTCCCGCGATTTCAGTGCAGTTGTTGAGAACACATCATCGGCAGCAGTCGAGGCGAAGCGCAAGTCCCGTGCATGCAGGTGGATTTCCTCGACATGACAGTCCTGACACGCGTCTTGACACGCCCTGGGAACGTTCGCAAACATCAACCGCATTCGCAGGATCCAGGTGCGAGACGACCGGGGTCCCCCGGCTCAGGACGACGAGGAGGCCGTCCGTGGCAGTCACGACCGGGAGGTGGCGAGCGCCGCGGGCGTCTCGGTGTCGACGGTGTCCCGTGCGTTCACCGCACCCGACCAGGTGCAGCCGAAGACCCGGCAGCGCATCCTCGATGCTGCGGCCGCTCGGCGGTGATCCTCGGGACACCGTAGGTGCCGTCCGAGGCTCGGTGGACGGTGCATATCAGGGCGGGAAGCCGTGCGTCGGCCCCCTGCCGGGCTGCCCGCAGCGACGCCGTCCGGCGCCAGTAGTAGAAGGTCGACCGGGCCAGGCCCAGCACACGGCACAACCGCTTCACGCCGTATCGGCGCTGGTGGTCCTCAACGAACTGGCAGCGGTTCACCAGCCCGTCTCCGCCGCGAAATAGCGGGCCGCCTTGCACAGGATCTCGCGTTCCTTCTTCAGCTCGGCGTTTTCCCGTCGCAGGGCGGCGACCTCGGCTTCCAGCGCCGACGGCACTACCGGGGCTGAAGACGGGGCGGTCGAACTCCGGCCCCGCGGGCGGCCGGAGCCGGCCGCCCGGATCCAGTTCCGCAGCGTCTCCGCGTTGATCCCCAGGTCCGCGGCAACCTGCTTGATCGTCGCTTCCGGCCGCGACTCGTACAACGCGACCGCATCCGCCTTGAACTCGGCGGAATAGTGCTTCATGACCACGACACGTCCATCTCTCAGATCCTCAAGATCCACTATCTCGAGTGTCCAAGATCAGGGGTGAGGGCCACCTTCGACGTCACCCCTCACGAGGCACACATGAAGGGGGAGTTCGGCGGCTCCAGCACGCTCACACCGGCCGGCTTCATGTTCTCCCGCGCGGTGTACGGGGCGAGGGGCTTTCACCCCTGCCCCGAGTCACCGCTCACCTGCGAGATCAAGATCGCGATTGTCCTGACCCTGAGCAACGTCCGTTGCCTCGCTGCGGCGCCAGGGGTGAGCAATCGGGGCAGCCACGGCGCGCCACCACGGCTCTGCGGGAACGGTCAGGGCCGTGGGCTCGAAGGGTTCACCGGGGCGTGGCAGGGCGATCCGGGCACCGGCGTCCTCCGCCGCGGCGAGGGTGCCTTCGCCGGGCTCGGCCCACGAGTGCGGGGCGAGGTTGAAGGTGGCCCAGTGGATCGGAAGCATCGCACCGAGCGGCTCGCCGCCCTGGAGATCCAGATGGGCCCGCATGCCCTCGGCCGGCGTCATATGGATGTCCGGCCAGTACTCGGAGTACGCGCCGATCTGGATCATCGTGGCGTCGAAGGGGCCATGTTCGGCGCCGATGTCCTTGAAGCCGGGGAAATACCCGGTGTCGCCGCTGTGGTAGATCCGGTGCTCGGGCCCCGCGACGGCCCAGGACGCCCAGAGCGTGTGCTGCTGGTTGCGCAGGCCGCGGCCGCAGAAGTGCCGGGCCGGGGTCGCGGTGAGACTGATCCCGGCGATCTTCGTGGTCTCGTTCCAGTCCAGCTCACGCATCCGGTCCGTGGACACGCCCCACCGCTCCAGATGGGCGCCGACGCCCAGCGGAACGGCGAACACCGTGTCCGTGCCCGCGAGGGCCCGGATCGTCGGCAGATCCAGATGGTCGTAGTGGTCGTGGGAGATCACCACGGCGTCCACCGGGCCGAGCGAGGCAAGCGGCAGGGGGACGGGGTGCAGCCGTTTGGGCCCGGCGAAGGCGAACGGCGAGCAGCGCTCACCCCACACCGGGTCGAAGAGCACCCGTCGGCCGTCGATCTCGGCGAGCACGCTGGAATGGCCCATCCAGGTGAGCCGCAGCCCGGTGGCGGGCGGCTCGGCGAGGTCGGCGTACGTGGTGGCGTGGACGGGGACGGTGCCGACCGGCGCCCTGCGCGCCCGCTCCTCCTTGCGGAAGTAGACCTTCGCGAACTCCAGGGTGGATCCGGACGGCCTGGTCCGTGCCCCCACCGGGTTCTGGAAGACACCGTCGGCGAAGTTGGGTGAGCGGCGGATGCGCTCCATACGGGCACCCGCCGGATCGGCGCCGAATGCGGCGGGGCGCAGCGAACGCAGCCGGGTGCGGAGCGGGAGCAAGGGGTCGGCGCCGGTCACATCATCTCCTGAGGGAGTCGGTGTCGTCTCATTATGGGTGGGGGGTACGACAGTGCGAGTGCGCAGCGGCCGTCGTGCGGACGGCCGGGCCGGACGCCGTCAGCCACGCGGCTGCCCGTACGCGCGCTCGATGTGCAGCCGCAGCACCACACGCCGGTCCCGGACCATCGCCTCGCGGTAGTCGTCCCAGTCGGGGTGTTCGCCCTGGACGTCGCGGTAGAGCGTGATCAGTTCTTCCACCGTGGCGTCGTGCGGGTCGGCCGCGACCGGGGACAGTTCGGCCGCACCGTCCACGACCGTCCAGGCCCAGCGGTCCACGCTGGTGACGTGGTAGCTCGCCCTCGGGTCGCGGCGGAGGTTCTTCGTCTTCGCCCGGCCCTCGGTGATCGAGACGCGGACGATGCGCTCCTCGGGATAGTAGAAGTGGTTGACATTGGACAGCTGGGGCCTGCCGTCGCGCCTGAGCGTCACGAGCACGCCGCCGTTCTCCTCGCCGAGCAGCCCGAGCAGCGCGTCCTGCTGTGCGTCGATTCCCGTCATGCCGGATCCAACGTCCGTACCCGCCACAGGATTCCGCATCCGGCCGCACTCCCATGTCACATCCGGGGCGACCCCGTCCGTCACACCCGTGAACGCAGCCGCCGTCCGGCGTCCCCCCGGGCCGCCGGACGGCATCCGAGCCGTATCGAAGGAGACCGGCCATGACGAACGCCCGCATCTCGCTCGACCCGCCCCGCACCCTCCTGTTCCGCGCCGTGTCGTGGTACTCGAACCGTGCGTACGGCAAGGTCATCGATCCCGTACGGGTCAATGCCCACCACACCGGGGTGCTGTGGGCCGGAGCCCGGTTCGAATTGGCGGTGGGCCGCTGGAAGAAGCTGGACCCGCAGCTCAAGGCGCTGGCCGTCATGACGTCCGCGGCCACCATCGGATGCAGCTGGTGCATGGACTTCGGCTACTGGGAGAACCACCGCCACGGCATCGATCCGCGCAAGCTGCGTGACGTGCCGGTGTGGCGCGAGAGCGAGGCGTACACCTCGCTGGAGCGCGACGTCATGGCCTACGCGGAAGCGATGAGTCTCACACCGCCCGAGGTCGGGGACGCGCTGGTGGAGCGGCTGCGGACCGCGCTCGGTGAGGCGGCGCTCGTCGAGCTCACGACCATGGTCGCGGTGGAGAACATGCGCTCGCGCACCAACTCCGCCCTCGGGCTGACCAGCCAGGGCTTCAAGGACCGGTGCGAGGCGGAACGCCCCGCGAGCCGGCGACCGCCGCGGTCCGGCCACTGAACGACGATTCAGCGCAGGTCGCATTGACACGACCGCTCGCGCCTCCCGATACTGACCGACGGTTCAGTAAATCGACCGGTCGGCACCGACCTGTCAGTGGAGGGAGGCCGGGTGGCCGGGCAGCCGAGAAGTGCGTCGCCGACGGGTGGCGAGGCCGTGGTCCGCGCCCTGGCGGCCCACGGGGTCACCACGGCGTTCGGGATTCCGGGAACGCACAACCTGGAGATCTACCGGCATCTGACGCGGTACGGGATCGCCCATGTCACGCCCCGGCACGAACAGGGTGCGGGGTACGCGGCGGACGCGTACGCCCGGGTCGCCCAGCGGCCCGGGGTGGCGATCACCACCACCGGACCAGCGCTTCTCAACATCACGGCCGCGGTCGGACAGGCGTATTCGGACAGCGTGCCGCTGCTGGTCGTGTCGCCCGGGATGCCGTTGCGCCACCCGCGTCAGCCGGCCGGTCTGCTGCACGAGATGCGCAGCCAGTCCGAGGCGCTTCGTGCGGTCGCGGCGTTCAGCCACCGGGTGTCGACGATCGAGGAGATCGGCTCGGCGGTGGCGCGGGCGTTCACCCTGTTCCGTTCGGGACGCCCGCGTCCGGTCCATGTCGAGGTGCCGCTGGATCTGCTGGAGACGGCGGGGCCTGTGGGGCCGGTGCGGCACACGCCACCGCTGTCCGCCCCGGTCCCTGCCGGACCCGCGCTCCGGGACGCGGCCGAGGTCCTGCGGGCGGCCCGGCGGCCCGTGCTGGTCCTGGGCGGAGGGGCACGGTCCGCGTCCGCCGGGTGTCTGGCGCTCGCCGAGGCGCTGGCCGCCCCGGTCGTCACCACCGCCAACGGCAAGGGGATCGTCGACGAGACGCACCCGCTCTCGCTCGGGGTGTCACTGCACAGCCCCTCTGTGCAGAAGTGGCTGGCGGGCCGAGACGCGGTGCTCGCGGTCGGCACCGAGCTGGCCGAGTCCGACCTGTGGTCCGCGCCGCCGCAGCTGGGCGGCACGCTGATCCGGGTCGACATCGACCCCGCCCAGATGTACGCGGGACTGCCCGCCGATCTGGCGCTGGTCGGCGCGGCGCACCCCACGCTGGACGCGCTGCGCGACGAGCTGGCACAGGCCGGAATCGGCGCCCCGGACATGCGCGAGAGCCCCGCCGCGGTACGTGAGCTGCGTGCCGCACGGGACGCCGAAACCGCGCGGCGCGACGTCCGCTGGCTGCCGTATCTGCGGGCCGCGCGGGCCGTGTCGGCCGCCGACACGATCTGGACCTCGGACAGTGCGCAGTGCTGCTACTACGGCGCCCTGCCCCATCTGCCCATCGGCCCGCGCGGGCGCTATCTGCACCCGACCGGCTTCGGCACGCTCGGCTACGCGCTCCCCGCGGCGATCGGCGCGAAGACGGCGTACCCCGACCGGCAGGTCGTGGCACTCAGCGGGGACGGCGGGCTGCAGTTCTCCGTGCAGGAGCTCGCCACCGCCGCCCAGCTGCGGCTGCCGCTGCCCGTCGTGGTCTTCGACAACGGGGGCTACGGGGAGATCCGTGACGAGATGGCGGCGCGCGGCGACATCCCCACGGCCGTCGATCTGCCGTCCGTCGACCTGCCCGCGCTGGCGCGGGCGTACGGCGGCCACGGCGCCCGTGCCGACACCCCCGAGGCGCTCGCCCGTGCCCTGTCCCTGGCCCTGACGACCCCTGGGCCCACCGTGATCGCTGTGACCGAGGAGAGCCCCCGATGACGACACCTGCGGTGTCCCGCGCCACCATCCCTTCCGCCCCGCTGATCTCGCTCACCTGGACCGACCACATCACCGGCCGCCAGGGCCATCTGGTCGTCGACCGCTTGGTGCGCGGGGTCTCCAGCGGCGGGCTGCGGATGCGGGCGGGCTGCACACTCGACGAGGTGGCAGGGCTGGCCCGCGGCATGACGATGAAGGAGGCCCTCCACTTCGACGTCGACGACACGGGGGCCCGCTACATACCGCTCGGCGGCGCGAAGGGCGGCATCGACTGCGATCCCCGTGACCCCGAGGCGTACGGCGTTCTGGTGCGCTATCTGCGGGCGGTGCGCCCGTACATCGAGAACGTATGGACGACCGGCGAGGACCTGGGGCTCACCCAGGACATCGTGGACCGGGCGGCGGCCGAGGCCGGGCTCGTCTCCTCGGTCCAGGCCGTCTATCCACTGCTCGACGACGAGACGGCGGCCCGCCGACGGCTCGCCGACGCGTTCGCCGTCGAGGTGGACGGCATCGGGCTCGACGAACTGGTCGGCGGTTGCGGGGTCGCCGAGTCGGCGCTCGCGGCGCTGGACCGGGCGGGCGTCCCGTACGGGGAGGCGAGGGTCTCCGTGCAGGGGCTCGGCACCATGGGCGGGGCGACGGCCCGGTTCCTGTCGCGGGCCGGGCTGACTGTGGTTGCCGTGGCCGACATCAAGGGCACGATCGCCAATCCGGCCGGTCTCGATGTCGAGGCGCTGCTGGCCGCCCGGGACGGGTACGGGACGGTGGACCGCGGCGCGCTCCGGGACGGCGACCGGGAGCTGCCCGCGGACGCCTGGCTCGCGCAGGATGCCGAGCTGCTGGTCCCGGCGGCGGTCTCGTACGTGATCGACACCACCAACCAGTCCCGGATTCGTGCCCGTTGGGTCGTCGAGGCGGCGAACATGCCGGTGCTCGCCGAGGCGGAGAGGCTGCTGGCGGCGCGCGGGATCACGGTGCTGCCGGATGTGGTCGTCAACTCCGGCACGAACGCCTGGTGGTGGTGGACCCTGTTCGGTGACATCGGCGCGGACGCCGACGAGGCGTTCGGGCACACCCGCCGCTCGATGCGGGCCCTGATCGGACGGATGCTGGATCGCGCGGAGACCGACGGCAGCACCCCGCGGGCCGCCGCCCATGCCATCGTCGCCGACCGGCTGCCCGTCATGACGGAACGGTTCGGCTGGTACCGCTGAATCCGACCGCGCCTCTGGCCAAAACCGTTCCGGCCGACGGCCGACGCGTGCGGGGCGTGGACGCGCGCCTGATCCGCGCGCACGACTCCGCCGTGCCGGGTTCCGGGGCCGACGGCGCGGGTCGGCACGCCGGGCGTCCGGTCCGCGCGGAGCCGCGCGGCTCCGCCCCCGGACTGCCTCCTGGGCGCGCATTCGTTAGGGTGACGCCGTGGCAAGAGTGCGGTTGAGCGTGGCGGAACGGCGCGAGGAACTCCTGCGTGCTGCCGTCGAACAGATCGAGGTGCGGGGGGTGGCGGCGGTACGGATCGCCGACGTGGCCGCCGTGCTCGGCGTGAGCAACGCACTGGTGCTCTACCACTTCTCGACCAAGGAGAAGTTGGTCGCGGCCGCCTTCGCACATGCCGCCGAGGCCGATCTCGCCCATCTGCGCAAGCTGTTGAGCCGCCGTACCAGTGCGGTGCGACGCCTGCGCACCGCAGTCCGCTGGTACGCGCCGACGGGCCAGGCCAAGGGCTGGCGGCTGTGGATCGAGGGCTGGGCCGCCTCGCTGCGTGATCCGGCACTGCGCAATGTGGCCGGCGATCTCGACCAGCAGTGGAAGGCGGAGCTGGCCGAGGTCATCGAAGAGGGCGCCGCAGCCGGTGAGTTCCAGTGCGACGACCCGATGTCCGTGGCGTGGCGGCTGACCGCCCTGCTGGACGGCCTGGCCGTGCAGATGATCTCGTACGCGGGTCCGCTCTCCCGGGCCACGATGCTCGCCTGGACCGACGAGGCACTCGCCCGTGAACTCGGCATCGACCGGACGGCGCTGACAGCCTGAACCGCGTCCCGTGAGGGCGGGTCACTCCGGCACGTCGGCTGCCGGGACGTCCGGGCCACCCTTCCCCAACGGGCCGTCGATCCCCAACCCCGGGCCGGGCTCCCGACGACACAGCTCACCGCGGGCACCGAGTACGCCGAGCGCCGGCCGCGGTCGCGGCCGAGCCGGGTGAGCGGGGCGCCGCCGGTCAGGTCTGACGCAGGGGCGCGTACGCCTCGCCCTGCAGCCCGAACGTCCAGGCCACACCGTCCTTCGCGGTCCTCGTGCCGGGCGGTACCCGCAGCCAGTAGGTGCGGCTGGTGCCATCAGGCTCCGGGGTGGAGTTGACCACTTCGACCATCACCACGTCCTCGTCGCCGTCGAGCGCGATCCGCCACAGGATGCCCGTCTCGTCCCGGTGGACCGGCTCGGCACCCGACTCGCTGAGATAGCGGTCGTAACCGTAGAACTCCAGCATCACGCGGCGCAGTTCCGCGTTCTGCTCCTCACGTATCCGTTCGGGGGTCAGGGAGTTCAGTTCCGCGAGGAATTCGGCGGGGACGGGCATGCCGCGCCAGGCGTGGAGCGCGAAGCCGTCGCGGTAGGCGAGCGCCGGTCCGTCCCCCCGGTCGAGCCGGCCCGCCTCGTCCCGGTGGAGTGCCTCCGGGCGCTCGCTGATCACCACTACGCGCTCGTAGGGCCACCACCAGCCCGCGTGTCTGGCCACCTCGGCCAGGCCGTTCAGCCGGTCGCCCCGGCCGTCGAACGCGGCGAGCCAGGCCGCGTCGTGCTGGCCCAGGACCGCGTCCAGCAGCACCAGCCGGACAGCGGACTCGTCCTCGGGACGCTCCGCGAGATCGGCGACGACACCGGACCTGATCCGCTCGGCGAGCGAGGCCGTGGTCTCCCAGAGCTGTGCCCCCGTGGCCGACCACAGAGCGGACCAGCCGGCCGGGCCCAGCTCGTCGTACATCCGGCGCCGCTCCTGCGCCCAGGGTCGGGTCCGCACCTCGTCGCGCACCGACCTTCCGCCGTCGACGAGCTTCTCGACGGCCTCCACGGCGGCCCTCGGCGAATCCACCCAGACGATCCGCTCCGGCTCGGCCAGTCCCGCGCTGCGGTAGGCGAGCCGCAGCCCGTCCTCGGCGGCGGCCCGGTCCGCCCCGCCGGTCGCCGCTGCCACGGTCCGCCATGAGTCCACGTACTGCATCGGTCTTCCCCGTCCCCTGAATCCTGTGTCCGCGTTCGGTATTCGGTGTTCTGTCTTCTGTGCTGCGCCCTCGCTGATCCGGTGCGCCCGTCACCAAGACGTGAGGGGGCGGCCCCGTCACCGAGGCGTGATCGGGTGAGCCCCCGTCACCGGGGCACTTCTCCGATGCGCCGCCACCCGGCCGGGCGGCGGCGTCAGTCCGCGACGATGCGGACCGCGCCCGGCGTGTACTCCCGCTGGCGCACCACGCGGTACCAGCCCTTCGACAGCGGTATCGCCGCGTGCTCCTCGTGCACCACCCGGCCGCCTTCGGGAAGATGGAGCAGCATCGGCCCGAACGCCCCCGCCTCGCGCATCAGCCGGCCCGGCCCCTGCACCGCGTGGGCATGGCCGGTGACCTCGCCCAGCGCGAGGATCATGCGCCCCCGCCCGTCCCTCGGTTCACCCGGCGCGTCCACGAGATGCGCGGGCACCGCCGACTCCTCCAACGGCACGATCAGTACATCGCCCTGCCGGTACACAGACGTCTCCCCTCGATGGCCGCACCCGCTGTGCCGGCCACGGAGAAAACGCTACGGGGAGGGTCTGACAATCGACCGGTGGCCGGCTTTGGCGGACGTTGGTGGACACGTCCCGGACGGTCCCCGGTCGCCGCGTTGTCAGTGCCGCTTGATAAACCTTGCGGACATCAGCCGTCCCCCAGTACCAGGAGCTCAGGGTCATGTCCGGTGTGGACCATCTGCACGAGTTGCTCGGCCTTCCCGCGGTCGACTTCGAGAACGCGACGAAGGAGGCGCCCGCACAGGCCGCCGACGCCGCGGCCTGGCGCATCTCGGTCGATCCGTACGACGACGAGTGCGAGATGACGTGGGAGGAGGCCTTCCAGGCGTTTCTGCGGGTGGTCGACCCCGCCGGTGTGCGGGCGCTGATCATCGGTCAGTGGGGCGAGTCCTACGAGGAGACCTCTTCCTATCCGATCGATCTGGTCATCGCCGCGGCCGACCGGCTGACCTCGCTGGAGGCAGTCTTCGTCGGCGACATGACCATGGAGGAGAACGAGATCTCCTGGATCGAGCAGTCGGATGTCACAGCACTGCTGAGGGCCTTCCCCGGCTTGCGCGAACTCGGGGTGCGCGGCGGCTCCGACCTGGTCTTCTCTCCCTCCAAGCATGAGCGGCTGCGTTCACTGACCATCGAGACCGGCGGTCTGCCGGTCGGGGTGATCCGCGGCATCCTGGACAGCGAGCTGCCCGCGCTGGAGCGGCTCGATCTCTGGCTCGGTGTCTCCGCGTACGGGGGCGACGCCGATGTTGCGGACCTGGCCCCGCTGCTCTCCGGCTCCCGCTTCCCCGGCCTCACCCACCTCGGCCTGCGCAACAGCGAGCTGCAGAACGAGATCGCGACGGCCGTCGCGGGTGCCCCGGTCGTCGCCCAACTGCGTGTCCTCGACCTGTCGAACGGCACACTGGGCGACGAGGGCGCGGCGGCACTGCTGGACGGCCAGCCGCTCACTCATCTCGAACGACTCGATCTGCACCACCACTTCATGACCGGGCCGATGCAGGGCCGGCTCGTCCAGGCACTGGAATCCCACGGTGTGCGGGTCGACGTGTCGGAGCGCAACAAGCCGTGGGGCGACCGCGGTGTCGAAGGCCGCTACACCTCTGTTTCGGAGTGATCCGCGATGACTGGCATCGAACACCCGGAAACGTTTCACGGCCTGCCCGTCCTGACCCTGCCGGGGCCGGACGGGCAGGGCACCTCTTCCCTCCCGGCCGCCGGCTCCGTCGCGTGGCGGCTGGAGAGTGCCTGGCAGGGCGATCTGACATTCGCCACGCTGTGGCGGCACTTCATCGACACAGTCGACACCACGCGGGTGCGGGCCCTGCTGATCGGTCCCTGGTGGCAGGAGGAGTACGAGTCCTTCGCCCCCGTCGTCGATCTGCTGGTCGGGGACGCGGACCGCTTCCCGGCTCTGCGGGCTCTCTTCCTCGCCGATGTCGTCAGCGAGGAGTGCGAGGTGTCATGGCTGGAGATGGCCGACGTCACACCGGTCGTCGAGGCGTTCGGCAGCTTGGAGGAACTCACGGTCCGCGGGGGCGGTGAGGAGGTGGACGACAAGCGGACGACGCTCGGTCTGCGACCGGTGCGGCACACGTCGCTCAGGAAGCTGAGGTTCGAGTCGGGCGGGCTGTCGGCCGACATCGTGCGGGCGATCGGCGCCTCGGAACTACCGGCGCTGGAGCACCTCGAACTCTGGCTGGGTTCCTCCTGGTACGGCGGGAACGTCGGCGTGGAGGACCTCGCACCCCTGTTGTCGGGCGCGTCGTTCCCCGCGCTGCGTCATCTGGGGCTGCAGAACAGCGAGATCCAGGACGAGATCGCGGCCGCGGTGGCCTCCGCCCCGGTCGTCGCCCAGTTGGAATCGCTCTCCCTCTCGATGGGAACGCTGAGCGACCAAGGAGCCGAGGCACTGCTCTCGGGCCAGCCGCTCACCCATCTGACCTCGCTGGATCTGCACCACCACTACATGAGCGGCGCGCTGGTGAAACGTCTCACGGGTCTGCTCGGTACCGACCGGGTGAGCGCCGATGCCGACGAGGCCGAGGACTGGGATCCGGACGAGGACGAATTCCGCTATGTCGCCGTCAGCGAATAGCCCGGCTGCGCCGGCGCCGCGCTTCGCCATCGTGGGTGTGCCCGGCAACCGCCGGGTCGCGCTCTTCCAGGACGCCGTGCGGGCTGCCGGGCTGCCTCCCGCGCGGGTCGTGCCGTGGCTGGACGTGCTGCGCGGCAAGGCCGTCTTCCGTCCGGGCGAGACCGTCCGGACGGACTCGCCCGGTGAGGACACCGAGGTGGAGCGGCTGCTCCGCGCGGTCGACGATCCGACCAGGGTCGAGGGAACCGCCCTGTGGTACGCCCGGTTCACCGCGGCCGTACGAACGGTGGCGCGGACGGCCGCCCGCTGCGGCGCCACGCTGCTCGACGGCCCCGGGGATGTCGCGGTGCTGTTCGACAAGCGGCTCTGCCACGCGGCGCTGGACGGCTCCGGTGTGCCCGTGCCCGCGTCGCCGACCTCGGGGGCGGCCGCCCCCGTGGTGCGCGACTGGACGGACGTACGCGACCGGATGACGGCGCTGGGCATGCCCAGGGTCTTCGTGAAGCTCGCGCACGGCTCGTCCGCCTCGGGGGTCCTGGCCGTGGAGACGGCCGGGCCCGGCCGGATCAGGGCGACCACCTCGGTGGAGCGCGACCCGGCCGGCCGGCTCTTCAACTCCTTGCGGGTGCGCCGCTGCACGACGGAACGGGAGATCGCGGCGATCGTCGACGCGCTCGCACCGGACGGGCTGCATGTCGAACGCTGGCTGCCCAAGGCCACCCAGCGTGGCAGGGCGGCGGATCTGCGGGTCGTGGTGGTGGCCGGCCGGGCCACCCACGCCGTCGTACGCACCAGCCACTCCCCCATGACCAATCTTCACCTCGGCGGCGAGCGCGGAAGTCTCGACGACGTCCGTGCGGCCGTCGAGACCGCGGGCGGCAACTGGGCGAAGGCCCTGGCCATGTGCGAACGAGCCGCGGCCTGCTTCCCGGACACGCTCTGCGTGGGCGTGGACCTGCTGCCCACGGCCGGCTGGCGGCGCTTCGCCGTCGGCGAGGTCAACGCCTTCGGTGATCTGCTGCCGCGACTGACCGGACTGCCCGGCAGCGGCGCCGAAGGCATGGACACCTATGCGGCGCAGGTCGCCGCCGTACTGAACAGAGCAAGGAACCACCGTGCAATCGCCACTGCCTGACACCGCGCCCGCCCCCGCCGACGCCGGGAACCCGGACATGACCGAGATCGTGGGAAGTCACGATCTGCTGCTCGTCACCCTCGACACCCTGCGCCACGACGTGGCGGCCGAGCTCGCCGCCGCCGGACGCATCCCCCATCTGGCGCGCCATCTGCCGGGTGGGGTCTGGGAGAAGCGGCATGCACCCGGCAGCTTCACCTACGCCTCCCACCAGGCGATCTTCGCGGGATTCCTGCCGACACCAGCCGGCCCGGGGCCGCACCCCCGGCTGTTCGCGGCACGCTTCGCGGGCAGTGAGTCCACGGCTTCGGGCACCTTCGTCTTCGACACCCCCGATCTGCTGTCCGGCCTCGCAGGCGTGGGCTACCGCACGGTGTGCGTCGGCGGCGTCGGCTTCTTCAACCGGCAGGGGCCGCTCGGCTCCGTGCTGCCCGGCATGTTCCAGGAGAGCCACTGGGAACCGGAGTTCGGCGTGGCGTCGCCCACCTCGTTCGAGGCCCAGGTGGCCCGTGCCGAGCAGGTCGTCGCCGAGCTCCCCGCCGAGCAGCGGCTTTTCCTCTTCGTCAATGTGGCCGCCCTGCACCAGCCCAACTGGTTCCACCGGCCGGGGGCCACGCGCGAGGCGGGCGATTCCCGCGCCACCCATGCCGCCGCCCTGGAATACGTCGACGCCCACATCGGCCGGCTCTTCGCCGCCGCGAGCAGCCGTCGCCGCTGTTTCGCCATCGTCTGCTCCGACCACGGCACGGCCTATGGGGACGACGGCTACACCGGTCACCGGCTCGGCCACGAGTCCGTCTGGACCGTTCCGTACGCGCACTTCTTCCTGGAACCGGGGGCCACCGCACCATGAGCCGCACCACGACCGTCGCGCACGCCACGCGCCCGTACCAGAGCTATGTCTACGCCTATCCGCACAAGACCGCCTATCACCCCCTCGCCGAGCGGCCCGCGCTGCGCGAGCTGTGGGCGGCCGAGCGCAAGGACGCGCTCTCGCTCTATCTGCACATACCGTTCTGCGAGGTCCGCTGCGGCTTCTGCAACCTCTTCACCCGGATCGGCGCGCCGGACGAGCTGACGACCCGGTATCTCGACGCGCTCGACCGGCAGGCCACCGCCGTCCGCGACGCGCTGGGCGACGCCGATCCGGTGCGGTTCGCGGCGGCGGCGTTCGGCGGCGGCACTCCCACGTTCCTGACCGCGGCGGAGCTGGAGCGGCTCTGCGACATCGCGGAGAAGCGGATGGGTGCCGATCTGCGGTCCGTTCCGCTGTCGGTGGAGACCTCGCCGTCGACCGCGACGGCCGACCGGCTCGCGGTCCTCGCCGAGCGGGGGACGACCAGGATCAGCATCGGCGTGCAGAGCTTCGTCGAGGCCGAGGCGCGGGCCGCCGTGCGACCGCAGCGCCGCGCCGAGGTGGAGAAGGCGCTGGACCGGATCCGCGATGCCCGCATCCCGATCCTCAACATCGACCTGATCTACGGCATCGACGGGCAGACCGAGGACAGCTGGCGCACCTCGCTGGACGCGGCGCTCGACTGGCGGCCGGAGGAGCTGTACCTCTACCCGCTGTACGTGCGCCCACTGACCGGTCTGGGACGTCTCGGCACCGACGGCGAGGCAGCGGCGGACGCCGCCTGGGACGAACAGCGACTGCGGCTGTACCGCGCGGGCCGGGACCATCTCCTCGCCCACGGCTACGAGCAGGTGTCCATGCGGATGTTCCGCCGCGCCGACGCCCTCCGGACGGACGGCCCGGACGACTACGCCTGTCAGACCGACGGCATGATCGGCCTGGGGTGCGGCGCCCGCTCGTACACCACGGGTCTGCACTACTCCTTCGACTACGCGGTGGAGATGCGGGAGGTCCGGGCGATCATCGACGGCTACACCGCGACCGAGGACTTCTCACGCGCCGAGGTAGGACGGTACGTGGACGACGACGAGGCCCGCCGACGCCATCTCCTGCAATCGGTCCTGCAGGCCGAAGGGCTGCGTTCGGCCGACTACCGGGAGCGGTTCGGCAGCTCCCCGGCCGACGACTTCCGCACTGAACTGGCCGGGTTCGAGGCGCGTGGCTGGCTCGACACGACGGCCGGAGCATCCGGCCTGCTGCGGCTCTCCCCCGAAGGCATGGCCCACTCCGACGCACTGGGCCCGGAACTCTTCTCCCCCGGCGTACGGGCCGCGATGGCCGCGTACGAACTGAAGTGAGCGCGCGCATGGACCTGACCATCCTCTATCGCGGTCCGCTCGCGTCCTGCGACTACGACTGCCCGTACTGCCCGTTCGCCAAGCGGCGGGACAGCCTGGAGCAACTGCGTGCCGACCGCGCCGCGCTGGAGCGGTTCACGGCGTGGGCGGCCGCGCAGAGCGGCGACCGGCTCTCGGTCCTGTTCACCCCGTGGGGCGAGGGCCTGGTCCGCTCCTGGTACCGCCGTGCGCTGGTGGAGCTGGCGCAACTGCCGCACATCGGCCGGGTCGCGATCCAGACCAACCTCAGCAGCCGTACGGCGTGGCTGGCCGAGGCGGGTGACGCCGGTCGCGACAAGATCGCGCTCTGGTGCACGTACCACCCGGGGCAGACACCGTACGAACGGTTCCTGGCCAAGTGCCGGGAACTGACCGCGCTCGGCATCCGCCACAGCGTCGGGGTCGTCGGTCTCGACGACCATCTCGACGAGGCGCGGCGGCTGCGGGCCGCGCTGCCGGACGAGGTCTATCTCTGGGTGAACGCCGCCGAGGGGCGCAGCTACACCGACGAGGAGGCGGACCGCTGGACGGCCCTCGACCCGCTCTTCCCGTACAGCAGGCATCCGCACCGGTCGGCCGGGCTGCCCTGCCGGACGGGCGAGTCGGTCATCTCGGTGGACGGTGACGGCACGGTGCGCCGCTGCCATTTCGTCCCGGCGGAGCTGGGCAACCTCTACGACGGGAGCTATCGCCGCTCGCTCGGTCCGCGGGCCTGTCCACTGGCCGTCTGCGACTGCCACATCGGCTATGTACATCTGGAGACGCTGCCGCTGTACGACGTCTTCGCGGGCGGAGTGCTGGAGCGGATACCGGCACCCCCGTTGTCGTCCCTCGCCGGACGGTCCTGAGCCTCGGACCGTCCGGCGAGCGAGGGCAGTGCGGTGGCAGACGCCCTGAAGCCGGCGTCGCACGCCCGCCTGGGATTACGGGACAGCCCTCAGAGCGGCAGGAGGTCCGGCCGCTTCGCCTCGACGTGGTCGCCGGAGGATTCGCCGCGCAGCCGACGGCCGATCCACGGCACCAGGTACTCACGCGCCCAGTGGATGTCGTCACGCCGGACTTCGAGCGTGCCGCGCTGTGCCTGCGGGGGCCATTCCTGGTCGGGGTCGGCCGGCACGTCGAGGCCGAGGACCTGGGCGGCCCGCAGCGCGACCCTGGTGTGTCCCTCGGGCGACAGATGCAGCCGGTCGTCGTCCCAGGCGCGCCTGTCCTGGACGGACCGCAGCGACCACAGGTCGAGGACCGGGCAGTCGTAGCGGTCGGCGATGGACCGCACATGGGCGGTGTAGGTGGCGATCTTGCCGCGCAGGTGGCGCAGCACGGGAACGCCACGGGTGTCGAAGCCGGTGGTGACCAGGACGGTGCCGACCGATTCGGTCAGCTCCGCGACCGCGCGCTCGAAACGCTCGGCAACGTCGTCGGGGTCGGTGCCGGGCCTGATGATGTCGTTGCCGCCCGCGCAGAAGCTCACCAGGTCGGGTGCGAGCTCCTTGGCGCGCGGCACCTGCTCCTCGACGATCTGGTCCAGGAGTCGTCCGCGTACGGCGAGATTGGCGTACCTGAAATTCCCGTGCGCGGAGCCTTCGGTGCCCGTTGCCGCATCGGGATCCGGGAGTTGGTCCGCGAGAAGTACCGCGAACCGGTCCGCCCAGCCGACGAAGGTCCCGTCCGGGCCGGGGTCGCCGACTCCCTCGGTGAAGCTGTCGCCAATCGCCGCGTACGACCCGATGACACCATGTCGGTTGATGACGCCACGTTGATTTTTTCTCGAATCGTCTGCCACAAACGCTTATCCTGCACCGCCGAATGTGACCTACGCGACCGTAATAAGGGGTTGACGGGTGGTGAGATAGACCACCCGGTCAGGTTTTGGTAAAGGGGGAATAAGCAGAAGGGCGGTGCGCCGCCGCGCACCGCCCCTTCTGTATGGCTCGGGTCATGCCATGTCGTTCATGTGCCCGGCAGTTCGACTCAGACGTAGATGCCGTGCGAAGCCAGGAAGGCGATCGGGTCGATGTCCGAACCGTACGCCGGGCCCGTGCGGACCTCGAAGTGCAGGTGCGGCCCGGTGGCGTTGCCGGTAGCGCCGGAGAGGCCGATCTGCTGACCGGTGCTCACGGACTGGCCCGCCGAGACGGAGATCGAGGACAGGTGGCCGTACTGCGAGTAGTGGCCGTCGGCGTGCTTGATGACGACCTGGTTGCCGTACGCGCCACCCCAGCCGGCGGTGACGACGGTGCCGGAGGTGATGGCCTTCACGCTGGTGCCGGTGAAGACGGGGAAGTCGATCCCGGTGTGGCTGCCGCTGGACCAGTTGGAGCCGGAGGCGCGGTAACCGGTGGTGTGGTTGCCGGGGACCGGGTGGACGTAGCCGGAGCTGCTGCTCTGGACCGCCGGGGCGGAGGTCTTGGACTCCGTGACCGTCGAGGCCTTGGCCGGGGCGGACTTCTCCACGACCGAGGGGGCCTTCGAGGGGAGGGCCGCGCCCGCGCCGGCGCCGGTGGACGCGGCGTCGGCCGAGGCCTTGCCGCCGAGCGTCAGCTTCATGCCCGGGAAGATCAGACCGGGGTTCTCGCCGACGACCTCGCGGTTGTCCTGGTACAGCTTCTGCCAGCCGCCCTCGATCTTGTGCTCGGCGGCGATCTTCGACAGGTAGTCGCCGGAGACGACGGAGTAGGTCGTGGTGGCGGCCTGCTTCTGCGCGACCGGCTGGGCCGGGGCGGCGTGCGCGGCGGCGGAGGCGGACTGCGTGACGGCGGCCGGGGCGGCCTGTTCCGCAGCGTGGGCACCGGTGGCGCCGAGCAGCGGCAGCGCGATGACGGCGCCACCGGCGCCTGCGGCGGCGACGCCACGGGCGATGACGCTGGACTTCGTACGACGGTGCTTACCCGATATGGGCATGGGGTGTTTCCTCTCCGGCGCCTACGAGGTGAGCTGTCGGGTTCGGGCTGGAGATGCCCGGCCGCACTGAGCGCGGCTTCACCCCGAGCCGGCCGGATTTCTCCGATCGGCGGCCTACCTGGTTCCCCCGCTCCTGCCACACGATGAGTGGGTGCGAATTCCGGGCGGCGGCAGGATTAGGCGGTCCGACCGGATTGACGGTGACCGTAAGCGAGTCGGGACGGCGAGAACAAGCCTCCGGCTCCTCATCGGAATCCGCGCCGGGAATTCGGCGCGGAATTCCGGTCACACTCCGTGGATTAAGGATCTTGAATTTCCGCGCCGCGCACGGAATGCCCGACCGCCCCGCCAGCACGCACCGTCACGGATATGATCCCGCTCACGAGAGGACGACCACCTACCCGACAAACAGTGCCCGTTAGGCCAGAATCGGCGCATTACGGACACGCCGTGTTCATCGCTCGCGCCGGAGCCTCACCACCCCCGCATCCAGATCCCCCTGAAGCCCGGTGTGCAGCCCCTGGTGCAGCAGCACCGAACCGTGGTGCACCGCCCCCGTGTCCAGGCAGGTGTACGTCGCCGCGGGGTCGAGCCCGCGCAGTCCGAGGGCCGGGGGCCGCTCCCCGTACCGCTGCGCCTCCAGCCACATCAGGACCACGGTCTCCTCCCCGTGGACGTACTGGACCGCGCTGAGTCCGCCGCGCGGGGCGCGCAGCCGGTACAGGGCGCCGTGCTGCACCACCGACCGGATCTCCTTGTAGAGGTCCACCCAGCCCCGCGCCTCGGCCAGTTCCCCCTCACTCCATTCGGCGAGGTCCCCGCCGACCCCGAGCACACCGGCCATCGCGCTCACGAAGCGGAAGCGCAGCGAGCTGACCCGGTTGTTGAGCTGGACGTTCGGGCTGTCGGTGACCCAGGCGGCCATCACCCGGGCCGGATGGATCTGACCGAAGCCCTCCTGGATGGCGAGACGGTCGAGCGGGTCGGTGTTGTCGGAGGTCCACACCTGATCCGTGCGGGACAGAATCCCCAGATCGATCCGGCCGCCGCCGCCCGAGCAGGACTCGAAGGCGACCGAGGGGTGCGCCGCCCGTAGCCGGTCGATCAGCTCGTACAGGGCGCGCACATGCTCGATCCAGAGCTTCTGCGGATACTCCTCGCCCGGCCAGCCCGCTTCGGTGAAAGAGCGGTTGAAGTCCCATTTCACATAGTCGACGGGCGCACCGGAGAGCAGCGTGTCCAATTGCCCATAGAGATGGTCCCGCACATCGGCGCGGGCCAGATTGAGCACCAGTTGATTACGGAACTCGGTGCGCGTCCGGCCGGGGAAGTGCTGCACCCAGTCCGGGTGTGCGCGATAAAGATCACTGTCGGCATTGACCATTTCCGGCTCGACCCAGATGCCGAACTGCATGCCGAGACCGTGCACTTCGTCGGCGAGCGGCTTCAGCCCGCCGGGGAAGCGGTCCGGATTCGGCGTCCAGTCCCCGAGCCCCGCCCGGTCGCTGGTGCGCTGCCCGAACCACGCGTCGTCCACGACGAACAGCTCGACCCCCATCGCCGCGGCCCGCTCGGCGAGGGCGCGCTGCTGCCCCTGCGAGATGTCGAAGCCGGTCGCCTCCCAGGAGTTGTAGAGCACCGGCCGCAGGTTCTGCGCGTCCGGGATCACATGGGCCAGCTGCCAGGCGTGCCAGGCCCGGCTCGCCCCGCCGAACCCCTCCGCGCTCCACAGTCCGGCGAAGGCCGGTGTGACGTAGGACTCACCCGGTCCGAGCAGCAGCAGCCCGGAGTCGTCATGGCCCGCGCCGCCGGTGATCTGCACGAGCCCGTCGGGGAGCCGCTGTACGGAGATCCGCCACGACCCGGACCAGCCGAGCGCGCAGCCGTACACCTCCCCGCTCTCCTCGGTCGCCGCACCGTCGGCATCCAGCGCGACCCACGGCAGGTACTGGTGGCCCGTATGGCCGCGCCTGCTGGAGATGACGCTTTCGCCGTACGTCAGCTCCGCCCGCGCGAGCCGGGACTCCGCCGCCCAGCGGCCGTGCAGGCGGCTCAGCCGCCAGCCGTCGCGGGCGGGCAGCGCCCAGGCGGCGGCGTCGGCGCGCAGCAGTTCCAGCGGCGGGCCGTCCGGTCCCGCATGGGTGACGGTGGCCCAGCGCTCGATCACATCGGAGTCGTTCCGCATCCGGTAGTGCAGGGTGAGGGCGAGCCGGTGCACGGAGTCGGTGAAGCCGATACGGAGTTCGTCCCCGTCCACCACGGCGTCGGTGAAGGCCCACTCCGTGCCGCGGACCTCGGGGGTGCGCACCGCGAGGGCCGGGCGGACGAACCGCGGGCCGCCCTCCACGGGATACTCCTCACGGCCGTCGAGCCGGGACTCGAATCCCCTGGCTGGCGGATCCGGCGCCGCAGCCAGGGCATCGGCCGCGGCGAGGGAGATCCGCGGCCCCCAGTGGAGATGGAGCAGTTCGTCCCGCTCGGTGACTCGCAATGCGTAGCTGCTGCTCGCCCCGGTGAGCAGCCAGGTCCGGCCCTTGCCGCCAGTCTCGATCATCGCTTCCCCACATTCCAACAGTTCCGCACATCATCGACCGTCGCCGGGTGGGCGGGCAACGGTCTCGCAAGGAATTCGCCGGACGGATTCGCCACCGGAGCGCGAGGGTTCACGAGGTATCGACAAGGAAAGACCGAGATGATTGCCTGAGGAATCAATGTCGTATCGTCGCGGAAGTGGCCTTGTCGGCGACTCGCGTCGACGCCAGACACCCCAGGAGTCCCTGTGACGCAACAGTTGCCGCAGATCCCGTCGACGGAACCCGAGCTGGCGGGCGTCCGCAACTTCCGCGACGTGGGCGGACTGCCCACCGAGGACGGCCGGCGGGTGCGGCACGGACGGCTCTTCCGCAGTGGTCACCTCGCGCACGCCACCATCGAGGACGCCGCGTTCCTCGGCGGTCTCGGACTGCACACGGTCTTCGACTTTCGCAACGCCGCCGACCACCGGCTCGACGGCCTGGACGTGGAACTGCCCGGCGTACGCAACGTGAGCATCCCGCTCTCCGACCCCGCCGACGGCGCGGAGTTCTGGCGGATGGTCCGCGACGGCGATCTCGACCAGCTGCGCTCGCTCCTCGCCGACGGCAAGGGGGCGGACCGGATGATCGCCTCGTACCGCTCGATCATCCTGGACCGGACCGCCGAGCACAGCCGTGTCCTGCACGCCCTGGCCGAGGACAGCGTTCCGGCGTTGATGCACTGCGCGGCGGGCAAGGACCGGGCCGGTCTGTCGATCGCGGTGTCGCTGCTGGCCGTCGGCGTCGAGCGCGATGCCATCGAGGCCGACTACCTCAAGTCGAACGACGCCCACCGCCGCTACAAGGTGCACCGCAGCGACACCTCGGCGAACGGCATGTCGCCCGAGGTGATGGAGCTGCTCAGTCCCCTCTTCGGCGCCCACGCGGACTATCTCGGCGCTGCCTTCGCCACCATCGAGGAGACCTGGGGCGGCACCGACCGCTACCTCTCCGAGGGGCTGAAGCTCGCCCCCGAGACCCGTGAGCGGCTGCGCGAGCAGCTCCTCGACGAGGCGTAGCCGGGCCGCTCCTCGCGGTGGTCAGCCCTTACCGGCCACCGCGAAGAGCAAGTAGAGGAAGGCCGCGAAGATGTGTCCGGCGATGAGGTAGGCGAACAGCCGGATCACCACGCCGCGCGGAAACTTCCGCTCCTGGGCCTCGTAGTTCTTCCTGGACCCGAGCGGGTCGAAGTTCTCTGAATCGGACATGACAGTCCTCTCTGGCGACCGGACGGACCGGACTCAGCGATGGTGGATACCGCTGCCGAGGCACAGCGCGGCGGCGGGGCTCTGCAGCAGGGTGTGGACGAAGAGCAGCTCGGCACCGTCACGGTCGACGGCCGTGATCCGGTGCGGGGTGAGCGAGTCGAAGTGCGCGCTGTCACCGGGAGCGAGATCGTGCACGGTGTCCCCGAGCGTGACCCGCAGATGCCCGGCGAGCACGTACAGCCACTCCTCACCGGGATGGACCCGCACGAGGTCGCCCTGCGCGCCGTACGGAACCCGGACGCGGAGCGCCTGCATGGCCCGGCCGGCGCCACCGGCCCGCCGGTACATCCAGCCGTCGGCCTCGGCCCCTTCGAACCTTCCGCCACGGATGATCGCGTCACGTTCCGGGGGTTTCTCGCCGAGCAGTTCGGAGACCGTCGTACCGTAGATCCTGGCAAGGCCGAGGAGCATCGGCAGCGAAGGCTGACGACGGCCCGTTTCGAGTCGGGAGAGATGGGCGGGTGAGAGCCCGGCCCGCTCGGCGGCGGTCTCCAGGGTGAGACCACGGCTGCGGCGCAGATCGCGCAGGCGTGGCGCGATCCCGGGCAGCTCGTCGGCCACCCCTCCGTCCGGAGTATTCATGTACCCATTGGGCCAGGAGCTTTCCTCGGAGGCAAATTTCTTGCCTGCGAGGCAAAAGCCCCTGAGCCGTACAGGGCAGTCCCGTCAGCGGTTGGCGACAGCCTGCTTGACCAGGGTCCTGCCGAAGTCCCACATCAGCCCGCCACCGCTGTGGGCGTCGTCCATCACGGCGGTGAACGCGGTGACGAACCGGTCGACCTCGGGCTCCCCGATCACCAGCGGCGGGATCAGCTTGATCACCTCCAGATGGTCGCCCGAGACCTGGGTGAGGATGCGGTGCTTCTGGAGCAGCGGCACCACCACCATCTGCGCGAAGAGGCCCTTGCGGGCCGCCTGCAGCATGGTCCAGCGGCTGCGGAGCTTCAGTGACGACGGCCGGCCGAACTCGATGCCGATCATCAAGCCGCGCCCGCGCACCTCGTGCAACAGCTCGTAGCGGTCGACCAGCGCGGCCAGTCGTTCGCGCAGCAGATCACCGGTGCGGCGCGCGTGGGCGACGGTCTGCTCGTCCTCCATCACCGCGAGGACCGCGAGGCCGGCCGCCATCGCCTGTGCGTTGGAGCCGAAGCTCGCGGAGTGGACCAGGACCCGGTCCATGGACGAATAGACCTTCTTGAAGATCCAGTCCCTTCCCAACGTCGCCCCGACCGGCACATAGCCGCCGGAGAGGGCTTTGGCGACACAGACCAGATCCGGTTCCACTCCTTCCTCGTGCTGGTACGCGTAGAAGTCGCCGGTCCTGCCGAGGCCGGTCTGCACCTCGTCGGCGATGAGCAGTGCCTTGTGCCGGCGAAGCAGGTCCTGTGCGGCCCGCAGGAAGCCGGGCGGCGCGGCGTGGACGCCCTTGCCCTGGATGGGCTCGACGACCAGTGCCGCCACGTCGCCGCGTTTCAGCTCCCGCCGCAGAGCGTCGAGATCGCCGAGTCCGATGGCGGTGTCCGGCAGCAGGGGTGCGAAGCCGTCCCGGAAGCCGCTCTCCCCGTTCACCGAGAGCGAGCCGGTCGTCAGCCCGTGGAAGGCATGCGCGCAGTAGAGGATCCTGGGTCTGCCGGTGGCGTACCGGGCGAACTTCAGAGCGGTCTCGACGGCCTCCGTGCCGCTGTTGCCGAAGAAGACCCGGTCCAGGTGCGGGCTGTGCGTGAGCAGCTTCTCCGCCAGCAGCCCCGGCAGCGGCTGGCAGTCGAAGCGGGTGAGGTCGGCGAGCGAGGCGTCGAGGACGTCGTGCAGGGCCTTGCGCACCACGGGGTGGTGGCGGCCGAGTCCCATCACCCCGAATCCGGCGAGCATGTCGAGGTAGTCGTTGCCGTCCGCGTCCCAGAAGTGCGCGCCCTCGGCCCGTTCGTAGACCTTGTCGAAACCGATGGTGTGCAGCATGCGGGGCAGCTGGTGGTTGAGGTGCCTGGTGTGCAGCTCATAGCGTTCGGCGCCGCGCTCCGCGAGGAGCTGTGCCAGATCGAAGCCCTTGGGCCCGTCGTCGTTCATGCCCCGCTCTCCTCGGTCCTTCTCACTGCTTCCCTGGCGGCCAGGGCCGCGCTGATCCGCCCGGCGATCTCCACCGGTGTGAGCCCGATGTCCGCCAGCACCTCGGCGCGCTTGCCGTGGGCGAGGAACTGCTCGGGGATGCCGAACGTCCGCAGGGGTACGTCCACCCCGGCGTCCCGCAGCGCCTGTCCGACCGCCGAACCGACGCCCCCTGCCCGGCTGTTGTCCTCGACGACGGCGACCAGCCGGTGCCGTTCGGCGAGCGGGGCCAGCTGTTCGTCGACCGGTTTGACCCAGCGCGGGTCGACGACGGTGCAGCGGATGCCGCCGCCCGCCAGGAGGTCCGCGGCGCCGAGACAGACGGGGGCGAGCACACCGACGGCCACCAGCAGCACATCGGGGTCGGCCGCCCGGTGCAGCACGTCCATGGAGCCGATCCTGTCGACGGCCGGGATCTGCTCCCCCACCAACGCCTTGGGAAACCGAATCACTGTGGGCGCGTCGTCGACATCGACGGCCTCGCGAAGTTGGGCCCGGAGCTCGTCGGCGTCGCGCGGGGCCGCGATCCGCAGCCCGGGGACGACCTGCAGCACCGACATGTCCCACATGCCGTTGTGGGAGGCTCCGTCGGGCCCGGTGACCCCCGCCCGGTCCAGGACGAACGTCACCCCGCACCTGTGCAGCGCGACGTCCATCAGCAGCTGGTCGAAGGCCCGGTTGAGGAAGGTGGCGTAGACGGCGACGACCGGATGGAGTCCGCCGGTGGCGAGACCCGCCGCACAGACCGTGGCGTGCTGCTCGGCGATCCCGACGTCCCAGACCCGGTCGGGGAACTCCTCGGCGAACTGCGTCAGTCCTACGGGGTGCAGCATCGCCGCGGTGATGGCCACGACGTCCGGCCGTTCGGCACCGATCGCGACGATCTCGTCCCCGAAGACAGCGGTCCACGACGGCGTTCCGGCCGGGGCGAGCGGTGCGCAGGTCAGCGGGTCCATCGCGCCCACGGTGTGGAAGCGGTCGGCCTCGTCCTGGAGCGCGGGCGGGTAGCCACGGCCCTTCTCGGTGAGGCAGTGCACCAGAACCGGGCCGTGGAAGCGTTTCGCCCGGTGCAGTGCGGATTCGGCGGCCGCGACGTCATGGCCGTCGATCGGACCGACGTACTTGAGCCCGAGGTCCTCGAACATGCCCTGCGGGGCGAAGGCGTCCTTGAACCCCTTCTTCGCGCCGTGCAACGACTCGTACAACGGCTGTCCGATGACGGGCGTCTGCTGGAGCACTCCCTTGCCCCAGGAGAGGAAGCGTTCGTATCCGTCGGTGGTGCGGAGCGTGGCGAGGTGATTGGCGAGGCCGCCGATCGTCGGGCCGTACGAACGCTCGTTGTCGTTCACCACGATGATCAGCGGACGGTCCTTCGCGGCCGCGATGTTGTTGAGCGCTTCCCAGGCCATGCCGCCGGTGAGCGCGCCGTCACCGATGACGGCCACGACGTGGTCGCTCCGCCCCAGCACCTGATGGGCCTTGGCGATGCCGTCGGCCCACCCGAGGACGGTCGAGGCGTGCGAGTTCTCGATGACATCGTGCGCGGACTCCTCGCGGGAGGGGTAGCCGGACAGGCCCCCCTTGCCGCGCAGCTTGGAGAAGTCCTGCCGCCCGGTGAGCAGTTTGTGCACATAGCTTTGGTGTCCGGTGTCCCACAGGATGCGGTCCAGGGGCGAGTCGAAGGCCCGATGCAGGGCGATGGAGAGCTCCACCACCCCCAGGTTGGGCCCCAGATGACCGCCCGTCCTCGCTACCGTCCGGATGAGGAACTGCCGGATGTCCTCGGCGAGTTCGTCGAGCTCCGCCGCGCTCAGCGCCTTGAGATCGTACGGCCCTCGGACGTTCTCCAGAATCGTCACGCTCGGGCCCCCTCTCTGGTTCTGTTTCAGCTCACAGTGACGGCGGGAGCCCCCGATGGCGCTCCCGCGGCATCCATGCCCTCGGCGATCTTCAGGGCTTCTTCGATCAGCGTCTCGACGATCTTCGACTCCGGCACGGTCTTGATGACCTCGCCCTTCACGAAGATCTGCCCCTT